>CAZUQA010000089.1:0-12022 GCA_964622375.1 uncultured Erysipelotrichaceae bacterium
TGTGTTCAGCCGCGATAATAAGTATATGCATATAACGAGCTCGGCTTGGGTAGTAAATGAAGGCTTTTCTAAAATCTTGCTGGGCTTCCACAAGATCTATCGGTCATTTAGTTGGTTGGGTGGGCATAACGATGGCGAAATCGATTGCCTCAAAGTAGCGTTAAAGGAAGTGAAAGAGGAAAGCGGTTTACGGGAAGTTAGAGCTGTAAGTGAAGCTATCCTGGCGGTAGATATACTACCGGTTTGTCAACATTATAAAAATGAAAAGGTAGTAGGCGAGCATTTGCATTTAAATATCTGTTACCTGCTACAAGGAAAAGAAATCGAGAAGCTGATTGTGAACGAAAAAGAGAATGAAGCTTTGCGTTGGTTTGATTTTACGGAATATGAGGCTTATGTCAGTGAGCAGCGGATGATCGGTGTTTATCGTAAACTAAACAACAAAGTGCAGGAGAGATTATGGTAATATTAGTGACCGGAGGAGCAGGTTATATTGGCTCGCATACATGTCTACAACTACTACAAGCAGGTTATGAAGTTGTAGTTATCGACAATCTAAGTAATAGTAAATTCGCAGCGATTCAACGGGTTGAAGAGTTGAGTGGTAAAAAGGTCAAGTTCTACAATGGCGATATTCGTGACAAAGTCGGTTTAAACCAAGCCTTTACGGAAAATGATATTGACGGTGTCATGCATTTTGCCGGTTTCAAAGCGGTCGGTGAATCAGTACTTAAACCCTGGGAATACTATAATAATAACATTTCCGGTACTTTAGCATTGTTGGAAGCAATGAAACTGGCAAATGTAAAAAAACTGGTTTTCTCTTCCAGTGCTACAGTTTATGGGCAAACGGAAGAAATGCCTTTAAAAGAAGAGATGCCGACATCGGCTTACTCGCCTTATGGGCAAACGAAGTTGATGATTGAACAGATTCTCAAAGATGTTGCCTATATGGATAGCAGTATGCGTATTTCTATTTTGCGTTACTTTAATCCCATCGGTGCTCACCCCAGTGGTAGAATCGGAGAGGATCCCAATGATATTCCCAACAACCTCATGCCTTATATCACCCAAGTGGCTTGCGGCAAACTACCTCTATTGAATGTTTATGGCAATAACTATCCAACCAAAGATGGAACCGGTATTCGCGACTATATCCATGTTATGGATCTGGCTGACGGTCATATTGCAGCACTGGAATACCTGGATAAACAAGCCGCTAACTACGAAATATTTAACTTAGGAACCGGTATCGGTTATTCGGTACTCGAGGTTATCAATACTTTTGAAGCGGTTAACAACTTAACGATTAACTATGTTATTACCGAGCCAAGAGCCGGGGATGTGGCAGTTTGCTACGCTGATGTTTCCCGGGCAAAAGAGCTGTTAGGCTGGCAAGCGAAACGGGATTTAGCTGCCATGTGTCGGGATTCCTTCAATTGGCAAGTGAACAATCCCCAAGGTTATTAACTTAGTAAATTGTTATTCTGAAAATATTTTCAAAATATGAAAATATAATGAAAAATTCTCTTGCATCTTGCAGAGATTTTTTATATAATAGGTTTAATATTTTTTGGAGGATAAAAATATGAAAAAACTATTAGTATTGTTGTGTGCAGTTTTACTTATTGTTGGCTGTGGAGGAAACGGCAACAAGACCAAAGGAGTAAAAATTGGCATGAACTTCGAGCTAAGTGGAGCTGTCGCTGATTATGGCGCCATGGAACTCGATGGAGCTAATCTGGCAATTAAATTAGCTAATGCTGATGGTGGAGTTTTAGGCGAACAAATCGTTGCAGTGGTAGCTGATACTAAGTCTGATGTTGAAGAAGCAGTCTCCACTGCTACCAAGTTAACTACGCAAGACAAAGTGTCGATTATCGTTGGTCCGGCTACTTCCGGAAACTCAAAAGCGAGTTTTGAAGTTGCCAATGCCAATGGTGTGGCTAACATTTCTCCTTCTGCTACCGCTGACGGCGTTACTATGAAAGATGGCTCAGTAATGGCTTTTGCTTTTACCATTTGTTTCCAAGATTCTTATCAGGGAGCAGCTATGGCAGTTTTTGCAGTTGAAAAACTTGGCGCCAAAAAAGCGATAATCTTCGGGGATAATTCTTCGGATTATGCTAAAGGTTTGGCTGAAGCTTTTGATGCCCGCTTCAAAGCTGAAGGTGGCACCATCGTGACAACGGAAGCTTATCAAGCCGGTGACACCAACTTTGATGCTGTATTAAACAAGATTAAGGGTATGGATTTTGATGTATTATATGTTCCGGGTTATTATGAAGAAGCCGGATTGATTATCAAACAAGCCCGGGCTAAAGGTATTAATCAACCGATTACCGGAGCTGACGGTTTTGACTCTCCGACTTTGGCAGATTTGGCCGGAAATGAAGCACTTAACGATGTGTACTTCACTACCGCTTATACCACGGTAACTGATAATCCTATCGTTTTGAAATTCGTTGCCGATTTTAAAGCCGAGTATGGCAAAGAACCCAGTATGTTCAATGCTTTAGGTTATGATGCTTGTGCGTTGGCTATTGATGCCATTCGTCGGGCTGGAACTACCGATCCTAAAGCCGTACAAAAAGCTTTAGTTGAGACTAAAGACTTCCCGGGTGTTACCGGAATGATCACTTTCAAAGATGATCACACTCCGAGCAAATCCGTATTAGTAGTAAAACTGATTAATGGCGTTCAATCTAGTTCCGTAGAAGTTAAGCCCTAATCGGTAAATTTTAGTTAATCAGAAATAGGTGAGAGAAATTTCACCTATTTTTTTCTGGAGGATAGTATTGATGATTCAGTTTTTGCAACAATTGATTGACGGTTTATCCTTGGGCAGTATCTACGCTTTAATTGCTTTGGGTTACACCATGGTTTATGGCATCATCAAGCTCATCAATTTCGCTCATGGTGACATTTATATGCTGGGAGCTTACATCGGCTTTTTAGTAATTACCAACTTCAATGTCGGCTTTGTCCCGGCTCTGATAATCGTCATGATTCTCAGCTCTTTAGCCGGGGTGGTAATTGAGCGCTTAGCCTATAAACCTTTAAGACAGGCTACCAGAATAGCTGCTTTGATAACGGCTATCGGTGTTTCTTTTCTTCTGCAATATGTTACCATTTATTTTTTGGGAGCCGGGATCCGTACTTATCCGCCGGTACTGCCCAATCATTTATTTTCTTTAGGGAAAGTGCAAATTTCCCTGCAACAGATAGTCATTTTCCTGATTTCTGTTGTTTTGATGCTACTACTACAAATTTTAGTTAAGAAGACCAAAGTTGGTAAAGCCATGCGGGCCGTATCGCTGGACGCCGATGCGGCGCGGTTGATGGGGATTGATGTCGATCGCACGATTTCTTATACTTTTGCCATCGGGTCAGCCTTAGCCGGCGCTGCCGGTATTTTGGTTGGGCTGTATTATAACACCATTAATCCTTTTATGGGCACGGTACCGGGCTTAAAGGCTTTTATCGCTGCAGTATTTGGCGGAATCGGGCTTATTCCCGGGGCGATGTTGGGTGGTTTTTTCATCGGCGTTGTCGAAACTTTAGTAGCCGGTTACGGTTCTTCATTATATAAGGATGCGGTAGTTTATGCCATCTTGATTTTGGTCTTAATTATCAAACCATCCGGCTTGTTGGGTAAAAACCAAAAGGAGAAAGTATGAGAAAATCAATTTTCAGCAAACTCAATCTGTTTTGGTTGGTCTTAAGCCTATTGCTCTATGGCGTGGTGTACTTGTTGATAGAGTATGAAATAATCAATGCTTACTATCAAATTACCTTGTCGAGCATCATGATCAATATCATATTGGCAGTCAGCTTAAACTTGATTATCGGGATAACCGGACAATTCTCTTTGGGGCATGCCGGCTTTATGTGTATCGGTGGTTATGCGACAGCCATTGTTTTGCGTAGCCTGCCAAATTACGGGGGTTTGTTGTTAGGTATAACAATCGGTATTATCATTTCGGCTTTATTGGGTTTACTGGTGGCCATACCGACTTTGCGCTTAAAAGGTGATTATTTAGCTATCGCTACTTTAGGTTTTTCCGAAATAATCAGAATTGTCATTTTGAATATGAAAATAACTAACGGAGCTTCCGGAATCTTGGGTATTGTCAAACTGGTTAACTGGTCCGTGCTGTTTGTTGGGGTTTTTGTCACAGTGTTGGTTGTGGTGAATTTCACCCGCAGCGCTTTAGGCCGAGCTTGTATCAGTGTAAGGGAAGATGAGATAGCGGCTGAAGCTATGGGCATCAACACGACTAAAGCCAAGATCTTTGCTTTTGTCATTGGGGCGGCTTTAGCCAGTATCGCCGGGGCGTTCTACGCTTCTTATTTCTATGTCGTTAAGCCGGAGACTTTTCGGATTACCAAATCTATTGATATTTTGGTAGTTGTGGTTTTTGGCGGTATGGGCAGCATCACCGGCTCGATCTTAGCGGCTATCGGCTTGGGGGTAATCAATATGTTGTTGCAGACGGTGCCGGAGTTTCGCATGATTATCTATGCTTTGTTGCTGATTGTCATCATGATTTTCCAACCCCGGGGGCTATTTGGCACTAAGGAGTTTACTCTCAGCGCTATTGCCAAGCGATTTCAACAGCGCAAGGAGGCTAAATCGTGAGCATCTTGAATATCAAGAACATCACCAAAAACTTTGGTGGCTTAGCCGCCGTTTTAGATGTCAATATTGAACTTAATCCCGGCGATTTGGTGGGTTTAATCGGTCCAAACGGGGCCGGCAAGACAACGATTTTTAACTTGTTATCCGGCTTATATACGCTGGATGAAGGAACAGTGGAGTTGGACAAAAACGGGAAAACTTTAAACATTGCCAATAAAAAGGCTTATGTTATTTCCAATTTAGGCTTAACCCGAACTTTCCAGAATATCCGGCTGTTTAAAAAACTGACAGTCTTAGAGAATGTCGAGATTGCTTGCCACCGGGTTTGTGACTATGGCTTTTTGACAGCGATTTTGCGTTTACCAAAATACTATCGTCAGGAAGCAGTTTGCCATGAGAGTTCACTGGCGATATTGGCTGAGGTTGGTTTAGAAAAGCAGGCAGATATCATAGCGGAAAACCTCTCTTATGGCGAACAAAGAAAACTGGAGATTGCGCGAGCTTTGGCTACCGCGCCCTTGATTCTGTTTTTAGATGAGCCGGCTGCCGGCATGAATCCTCAGGAAACTAAGGAACTGACAGCTTTGATTAAACGAATCAGGGATAAATATCAACTGACAATTCTGTTGATTGAACATGACATGTCGGTCGTTATGAATATTTGTGAAAGAATCTATGTTTTGGATTACGGTTCTATTATTGCCGAAGGCCAGCCCGAGGAAATAAAAAACAACAAGCGGGTAATTGAAGCTTATTTGGGAGGTAGTGATTGATGTTACAGATTGAAAACCTCCATGTGGCTTATGGGGCGATAAAGGCGATTAAAGGC
Source organism: uncultured Erysipelotrichaceae bacterium (assembly GCA_964622375.1). Lineage (GTDB taxonomy): Bacteria > Bacillota_I > Bacilli_A > Erysipelotrichales > Erysipelotrichaceae > CAZUQA01. Next base: position 5,472 of record CAZUQA010000089.1, read on the forward strand.
ATTTCTCTGGAAGTTAATGAAGGCGAAATAGTCACTTTAATAGGAGCCAACGGTGCCGGAAAGTCGACAATAATCAATACCATTTCAAAAATTGTACCCTATCAAAAAGGTAGCATTTTCTTTGCAGGTCGGGACTTAGCAAAAGATGACGCTAAAGCTGTAGTTCAATTGGGAATCGTGCAAGTGCCGGAAGGTCGACGGGTCTTTAGTGATATGACCGTCTTGGAAAACCTCGAGATGGGGGCCTACTTGCGGAAAGATAAAGCGGGAATTGCTAACGATTTCCATCGGGTCTATCAAAGTTTTCCGATCTTGGCGCAAAGGCGCAATCAAATTGCCGGTACTTTGTCCGGCGGTGAACAACAGATGTTGGCGATGGGCCGGGCTTTGATGTCCAAACCCCGTTTATTGTTGCTGGATGAACCCTCCATGGGCTTGGCGCCTATCTTTGTGCGTGAGATATTTAGTATAATAAAAGAGATCAATAGCTATGGTACGACCGTGCTTTTAGTCGAACAGAATGCAAAAATGGCATTGAGTATCGCCGATCGAGCTTATGTTTTAGAAACCGGAAATATTGTGCTGTCCGGCCAAGCAGCGGCTTTGATGAATATGGCGACCATCAAGAAAGCCTATCTGGGAGGTTAATTATGTATGTAAGAAATATTATGCAGAAAGATGTTATGACGATAACTTCAGACTGCAAAATCAATGAAGCTTTGAGCATCATGGATAAAAACAAGTTACATCGTTTACCGGTTGTCGCCGGTAATAAGCTGATCGGTTTAATAACTGAAGGGATGATTGCTGAGCATACGCCATCCAAAGCTACCAGCCTCAGTATTCATGAGATGAACTATCTGTTGAGCAAAATGACGGTTTCTGAGATTATGGTACGTGATGTCATCACCGTATCCCAGGATACTTTACTGGAAAATGCTGCACAAAAAATGCGGGATAATGATATCGGTTGTTTACCGGTAGTTACCAAGGATAATACCTTGATTGGCATCATCACCATCAGTAATTTGGTTGACTCTTTTATCAACATGATAGGTTTGACCAGTAGTGGAGTGCGTTACGAAATTGATATTATCGACGACAAAGTCGGAGTTCTGGCTGATATAACCGCAATTTTTGCGGCTGAGGGAATCAATCTGTTACGGGTATCCGTCTCGCAAAATGATGGAAATTATGTCATAATAGTTTTAACCACGACAACGGAAGTGAAAGACGTGGAAAAGAAACTAAAAGAAAGAGGATATATTATCAGAGCTAAACATGTCTACAAGAAAACCTAAGAAAAATAAACTTCCTTTGACTGAAATATTACGCAGAATAGTCTTGGTGCTTTCCGTACTGGTCTTTTTGTCCTGCGCCGTACTTTTAATTTTGGATTATTTACCGATTGTCGAGACACCGGATGCTCAGTTTATCAAGAACCCGGATTTCTATACTGATCCGGCGGCTTTTGAGAAAGCCAGCCCCACTATTGTAGAAAATGTTAAGGAACTTAAAAGCAATAATCCTGATATCATCGGTTTTATCTCAATCAAGGGCACTAATATTGATTATCCGATAGTTAAGGGAACAGACAATGACTACTACCTTAAACACAATGTTTATAAGAAAAGAGACGGCAAAGGCGCGATTATGCTAGATGCTTATTCTAATGAAGATCTGAGCCTCAATTGGTTGATTTATGGCCATAAAATGCGCAGTAAGACCATGTTTGGCACTTTAGACAAACTAAAAGATAAATCATTTTTTAAAGAGCATGGTTCGATGCTCATCATGTTGCATGATGAATTGGCAATTTATGATGTTGTGGCTGCTTGTTATACCGAGGTGTATCCGGCGGATAGTCCGAATTTTAAATATCATTTGTATTACAACATTTACTCGGAAGAGGATTATAATTATTATGTCGCCAATGTCAAAAAGATGGCGCTCTATGACACCGGTATCACCCCGGTTTTTGGTGAACAGTTGGTGACATTGTCGACTTGTCGCGATGCCAACAGCAATCGGCGTTTTATTGTCGTAGCCCGTAAACGCAGCGACTGAGAATTTTTTTAGGAGCAAGAGATGGCAAAGAATATAAGAAAAAAAGAAAATGAAGTAGTCAATGGTGTATTTTTTGGTTTACAAATTGCCGGTAGTGCTTTACTTTTGTGGTCGGTTTTTCATGCCTTCTTTTTACCAAATATCTACAAGTTGATAATCGGACTTTTGGTTGTCGCCTTGGCTTTGTTTTCTACCTTTTTAATGTTAAAAAGAAAAGGCCGCCGCCCGGTGAAATGGCTGAAAAATACCTTCGTGACCATGTTAGCGACCACTTTTTGTGCGGTCGGTATTTTTATACCGGTCTTTGATGTCCGCTTTCGGGAGATGTTAACACCGCCAACGGAAGGTGCACTGTTGGTTGATGTCATCTGTTTGAATGATAAGAAGTTTAATGATAAAGCGGAGCTGCTCGATGGGGTGCTAGCTGTACAAACCAGTTTTGATAAAGAAAATCAGGATTACGCCATTCACTTTATTCAAAATGAATTAAAGGGTGAATTGCGGATCCAGGAATTCGCGGATTTCGACAGCGCTTTAGCCGCTTTGTATGCCGGTAAAGTTGATTTTGTTTTAATGAATGAGAGTTACTTCAACATCGTCAGTGAAAATAACGAAGCTTTCGCCAATTTGGCGGAAGAAGTGAAGATTGTCTTTCAGGTTAAGAAGATAATCGCCTTTGAGACTATAGTTTCCGATGCCAATGTGACAAAGAAACCTTTCAATATTTTATTGCTGGGGCAGAATGAAAAGAAAACGACGGTCAGCGATCGCACCAATACCGATGTGATTATGGTGGTTACGGTCAATCCGTCGACCAAACAAGTCTTGATGACTTCCTTCCCCCGGGATGCTTATGTGTCAGTACCGTATTCCAGCATGAAGGACAAAATGACGCACGCCAGCACTCGCGGTACCAGTGAAATGGTCAAGACGGTACAGAGTTATCTCGGAATCCAAATCCACTTTTACATTCGGGTAAACTACATTTCTTTGATCAATTTAGTTGATGCGGTCGGTGGGGTAACGGTCGATAATCCTTATACTTTCCGGGCGGTATACAGTACCTATAAAAACACATTTAAAGAAGGAATTCTTGAACTTGATGGAGCTCAAGCTTTGGATTATGTGCGTGAAAGAAAAGAAGCTTGTGGCGGTGATATGGGAAGAAATGAACATCAAAGAATCGTCTTGGATGCTTTGGTAAAAAAAGTGTCAACTCCTTCGATGTTGATTAACTTTAATAAACTGATGAGTGCAGTTGAGGGAAACTATTTAACCAACTTCACGGCTGATCAAATTTACTCTTTAGTTAAAATGCAACTAAATGACTTAGCTTCTTGGGAAATCATGCAAGTCGGCTTAAAGGGCGACCCAGCCAACGATTTCTGTGCTTCCATGCCATCAAAAGAATTGTCCGTGGTCAAGGTCTACGAAGTAGACCGCTTAAAAGCTATTGAAAATATCAAAGCCTTAATGAATGGCAAAAAACTAACGCCGGAACAAGTGAAGTTGCCTGATCACCCCAACAGCTATTTTAATCAAGGTAAAAACTGTAAGTAACGACGCTTAGGAAGATTAATCGCTCGTCAATATAAATAAGTATGGAAGAATTACAGCGGCAATGTCCGCGTTGTGGTAATAAAGATCCTACTTATTTTTTTTATGGTGCTCGAGGATGGTATTGCCGTAAGTGCATTAGTTATCGCCGTTTTTTATGTGATGATGTTTTAGAAAAGTATGAAGATAGCCCTAGCATCGCTACTGAATATCAACTACCTTTTAGTTTGAGTCCGCGCCAGAAAGCCGTAGCCCAAAGCATTAAGGACAACTATCGCTATCATAACATTTTAGTGCACGCGGCTTGTGGCAGCGGTAAAACCGAATTGATGTTAGATTTTATTGTCGATGCCTTAGCTCGCGGTTATCGGGTAGCTTGGGCAATACCACGGCGCGCCGTTGTCTTGCAGTTAGCTCAGCGTTTACGCACCTATTTCCCTGAGCTTCAGGTGATTGCCGTTTGTCAGGGCTATACCAGTATCGTCAGTGGTGATTTGATCATCTGCACGACCCATCAGTTGTACCGTTATTATCGGTTCTTTGACTATTTAATTATTGACGAACCTGATGCTTTTCCTTTTAAAGGGGATGAGGTTCTACAGAATATCGCTTTAAGTTGTGTTAAAGGGAAAATCATTTTTCTTACCGCTACCCCGGATGAGTTTGTGTACCGCTATTGCACAATGAAGGTCGAATTATTTGAAAGACCACATCGCCAAGCTTTAGATATTCCCCAGGTTATCCGGGTTTTTAAGGGCTGGGATTATTTTTTCTTGTGGCACTTGCTTGGTAAAAGTCAACGCAAAATCGTGGTTTTCTTCAGCAGTATTGAACTGGCAAACCAGATGTATAAAATCCTGAGGTACCATTATAACTGCCAACTGCTTACTTCGCTGGTCAGTGAGAAAGAGAAAATTATTGGTGATTTTATCAGAAAAGAAAAAGGTGTTTTGTTAAGCACGACAATTTTAGAAAGAGGATTAACCCTACCGAATATTGATGTCATTGTCTTTCGTGCCGACAGTCCAATCTTTGATGAAGCCGCTTTGATCCAGATGGCAGGACGGGTCGGACGCACTAAAGAACAACCGCACGGCAAAATCTGGTTTATTACCAACTATTACAGCAAGAAAGTCGAATCATGCATAAAAGCTATACAAAGAATGAATTTGCCTGCTTAATATGCGGAAATAAGCCGGATTATGGCTTAGAATTACGGTATTTCTTCTACAATAATGATATTGTATGTTGCAATTGTCGAAAAATGCTTGTAGAATGTAAGCGTATCGTACTGTTAACCGATTTAAAAGTGAGAGCTTTATATCAGTACAACGATTTTTATCATCAATTAATAATTCAATATAAAGAATTTGGTGATGAAGCGCTAAGTGATATTATAGTATATCCCTTCATAAAGAGATTACAGAGGCGGTACCGTGGTTATACCTTAGTTGGTGTACCATCCAGTATATCAAAGCTGAAAACTCGAGGCTTTTCTCATGTTGAGAAAATGTTTCGCTTATTAGCTTTGGACTATCGCGAAGTTTTTTATAAGGATGAATTCATCCAGAAACAACAAAGTTATCACACCAGAAAAGAAATCTCTAAACACATTTCCTTGGTAAAAGAATTGAACCTGAAAGGGCCAATCCTGCTGGTAGACGATGTCGTCACCACCGGGGCAACACTTCTTGCTTGTTATGAGTTATTAAGAGAATTAGGGTACGAGGTCGAAGCTTTGGTGGGCGCTGTTTCGATGAAGTTATTAAAAGACCAGCGTAAAATGCGTATTAGGTATTGAAAGGAGAGTAAATGCAGGCTAAAGTAAAATGGTTCAATGTGGAAAAAGGATTTGGGTTTCTTGATTATGAAGGTAAAGATATCTTTGTTCATTATTCGCAAATTTTATCCGAAGGGTTTAAAACTTTGGATGAAGGTCAACTGGTAGAATTTGAAATTGTAGAAACCGACAAAGGACCGCAAGCAAAAGACGTCAGAAGAGTATAAAAAGGGGAAAATGATGACAGGAAAAGTTAAGTCATTCAATAAGGGAAAAGGTTACGGTTTCATCGTTGTTGACGATGAAAAAGAAATCTTCTTCCACTATTCAGACTTAGTAATGGATGGTTTCAAAACCATTGATCCGGACACTGAGGTTGAATTTGAAGTTATTGAAACTGAACGTGGCTTACAAGCAAAAGAAATTAAAAGACTAGATTAAAGGTTGAGTACTCAACCTTTAATTTTTTAAGGGATAATGATACAATTATTTTATAAATTTGGAGGTGACCTATGGGGGTTTTTGACTCATTATTTAATACAGATAAGAAACAACTAAACGAATTAGAAAAAATTGCCGATAGAATCGAAGCTTTAAAAGAAGAAATGGCGTCTTTAAGCGATGAGGATTTAGCAGCGAAAACGCCGTATTTACGTCAGCGTTTAGCGGCGGGTGAAAACCTGGATGATATTTTACCGGAAGCCTACGCTACTATCAGAGAAGCCGCGGTCCGGGTGATTGGCGAATATCCTTATCATGTCCAACTATTAGGCGGGATTGCCTTGCATCATGGCGACATTGCGGAAATGAAAACCGGAGAAGGTAAAACTCTGACTTCCATTATGCCGGTTTATCTCAACGCTTTAGCCGGTAAAGGGGTCCACGTTGTGACGGTCAATGAATACTTAGCGCAACGTGATGCCGCTTGGATGGGCGCCATCCACAGCTTTTTAGGTTTGAGTGTGGAAGTTAACCTGCGAGCTATGACCCCGGCCAGTAAAAGAAAAGCTTATCACGCCGATATTACCTATACCACCAACGCGGAATTGGGCTTTGATTATCTGCGGGACAATATGGTAGTCAGCCGTGATGATCGGGTAATGCGTTCCCTAAATTTTGCCTTGGTCGACGAAGTGGACTCGATCTT
>CAZUQA010000090.1:0-16860 GCA_964622375.1 uncultured Erysipelotrichaceae bacterium
GTTTTTCGCTACTAGCCGATTCATCAAGGAATTTTCTTTTGATGAACAAATAGATGATATAAACAGCGACGATAAAATAGATTACAGAAAACAGAAAATACAATAACCAGGATAATGGGGCAAAGACTCCCAGGGACACAATGCCCAAAACTCCGCCAAGCCCTTTTACCAACAATTCACAAGCCCATCTGATTAAGCCCAAAATAACCAATAAAATTACAAACTCCACTAAAAAACTGACCAATTGACTAGAATCAAACTTAATAATCTTCCCGGTTACTTCATTGATGAACTCGACAACGGAACTGATGTAGTCTTCCACAGTTTTCGGATTTCTTTCAATGTGATAAGCCGATAAGATATCCTTAGCCAGCTCATCAATATCACCAAAATCTTTGATCGCTTCTGCTTCACTTTTTCCATCAGCGATCTTATGGGCAATATGATCGGAGTATTCATTGATTATTTCATCAACTTCATCCCGGGAAAGCGCATGGAGCTTGGCTCTCAGCTTTCTAATGAAATCTTTCTTCGTCATTTTTCATTCCTCACTTTCTTATAATATTTGTTGACACTGTCACTAAACTCCTGCCAGTCGTCGCATAACTCTTTTAAGTACTTTTTTCCTTTTAAAGTAATGTGATAATACTTGCGTGGTGGCCCTTCACTGGATTCCTGAAGGTAGGTTTCTAAGTAGAAGTCGACATTCAAGCGTTTGAGAATCGGATAGATCGTCCCTTCGTTGACATCGACCACCTGACCGACCTCGTTGACCAATTCATAACCGTACTTATCTTTGCCTTCGATGGCTAGCAGCACCAACATTTCCAATACCCCTTTTTTGAATTGTGTATTCATCTGGCCCTCCCGTTACTAATTATAACCAACTACTGTGCATTGTCAAGTACTTTGTTATATTTGTTGTATTTTCTTTTTCTTACAAAAAAAAAGGAAATGCGAGCATTTCCTGATAAATCCTATTGATGATGTTTCTTAAATCAGCCAGTCTTCATTGACGACTTCAAGACCCCGGCTTTGTAAGATCTTAACGGTGATACCATCCCCGACAGTTAAATTCCCGCTAAAGCTACCGTCAAATATCCGGGCTTTGCCACAGGAGGGACTTTCACTTTTTAAGATTGCTAATTCACAGTTATTTTCTAAAGCAAGTTGCAGAACAGCTTTGGCCCCTTGCACAAAGGCCGCCGTCACTTCATTACCGGCACTATCAAAAACTTGATCGCCTCTGATCTCGCTGGGTAGCCGCGGTGTACTTAAGCCTCCCAGCTGTTCGGGGCAAACGGTGATATAGTCTTTATCCTGCAGATACTCAATTACCGCTTGATTAGCGCAGTTAGTTCCATCGTAGCGGCAGTTAATCCCCAACAAACAGGCACTAACCAAGATCTTCATTTTTATCACCCTCGCTATTTTTCGTTTTACTGCGATTTCCCAGGTTCAAACTTCTATTGGTCTTGGCTTTTTGTTTTGGCAGGGTTTTAGCTATTTTGGGATAGATGCGGAAAACGACCATGGCTTCTTCATTATAGCCGATAGCTTCGTAGCCATAGACATTACAAGCCCGCTTGACAATCGACAAGCCTAAGCCAAACTGCCCATCACTGCCTTTCTCATAGGGTTTGAAGAAGTTATTGATATTCTTCTCATCCAACAACGGTCCGTCATTTTTAATATACAAACCGCCTTCATCTTTCAGTTCAATCCTTATTACCGATTTAGCGTAACGCAAAGCGTTGTCAATAATGTTTTCTACGACCACCGTCCAGGACTCCTGATTACCCAGGAAATAGACATCTTCCAGTTCTACTTCGATGTTGATGTCCGGGCGAATGACTTTGGCGCCCAAGATGGTTTTATTGATGATCTCGCTCATCGCGATTTCTTCGGTTTCCGCGCTCTCTTCCAACACATAGGAGAAACGGTTCAACAATAATAAGCTTTGAACTTTTTTCTCGAGGCGATCAGCGTTGTCATAAATAACATCGACACTCTTTTCTAAAGTATCGTAGGGATAGACCCCGTCTTTGATACTTTCGGCATAAGATTTTATTGTGGACAAGGGGGTCTTGAAATCATGGGAGATGTTGTGTAACATTTCCACTTTCGCTTTTTCCTGTTTTTCCAACTCGCGATTCATCGCCACTAAGGATTCCGCCAACAAACCGATTTCATCCTTGCGATTGATATTGAGTTCTGCCGGAATGCCGACCCGCAGTTTATCAATATAGGACTTTATCTGATTGATAGGATAGATGATATTGCCCATCCAGGTTAAAAGCACCATCAACATCAAGACCATGACGATAAACATGACATCGACCACGCGGTTCAGCAAAGAGTTGCGCATAATCTGCGAGAAACCGGAATCGGCGATGGTGATGATCGTCAAGCCCTCCGGCGTTTTCTGCATGCAGTAATAGTACTGGACCCCATCAACCCTTAAAACTATCTGATACTCCGTCTCAAACTTATCGAGATGTTTTAGAGCTTCATCCAAAACCGCGGTGGCAAAGTAACTGGTGCCAAAGTGATTTTGTTTCTTTGTTTTACTCAGGATGATGTGTTCCATATTATTGGGAATTCTTTTATTGAACTCCTGAGTATCCTGCAGGCCGCTTTCGTACATGTAAAGAACTTCGTCTTGTGAGCTTTTCATCAATTCGAATATTTGATTTCTGGCATAGCTGTCAATACTGGCATTGAGAAAACCAAACAGCAGAAAAGTAAAAGCCGTAATTATCGACAAAGTCATTAAAGCCAACTGCCGCAACAAGGACATATTTTTAAGGCGCTCGTAGAAATCCATAATTTACCCTAAACGATAACCATAACCGTAGATGGTATGGATATTGAGATCCGGCAATTTCTTACGCAAACGGCGCAAAGTATCATCCACTACGCGATCGGAACCAAAATAGTTTTCTTCCCAAACTTTGGTAAGTATCTGTTCCCGGGAGAAAGCTACACTGACATTCTTCACAAACAGCATCAATAAATCAAATTCCTTAGTCGTAAGTTCTATCTCCAGTTGGTCTTTGAATACTTTTCTTTGGGTCTCATCGATGGTGTAACCATCGCTGACCAATTGTTCGCTGCCAAAACGGAAAGTCCGTTTGATGACATTATTGACCCGTAAAACCAACTCTTTCGGGCTAAAAGGTTTAGTGATATAGTCATCGGAACCTTTCTCGAGTCCGATGATACGATCAAACTCTTTGTCACGCGCCGACATAAAGATAATCGGTACGGTACTGTTGTGATCGCGAATCTTATCCATCAGTTCAAAACCGCTTTTTTCGTCCAACATTATATCCAAGAGCCAAAGATGGATATCTTCGTCATCGACATGCAGTAAAGCTTGTTCAAAGTTGAAAAAACTCTTAGTCTCATATCCTTCTTTTACCAGATAGCTTCTGACCAACTCATTGAGGTCTTTTTCATCATCGACTATCGCTATAACTTTCTTCATACGCTCTCCTTACTCTTTCGCTACTTTTCTAAGTCTTTTTGTTTCAATAAAGCGATGGTTTCATCGACATAGTCACGACATATCTCATCATTTTCCGCTTCCACCATCACGCGAATCAAAGGCTCCGTGCCGGAAGTTCGCACTAAGATGCGGCCTTCCTGGCCTAAAGCGTTGCTTATTCGGCTGAGCAATTCCTCAACTTCGCGGTCATTGATGATGGACTTATCCTTAACTTTCAGATTGACTAATAGTTGCGGATAAATCACTAAATCACTGAGCAACTCCTTTAAACTTTGGCGAGCTTTACTCATGATTTCCAGCAGCAGTAAAGCGGTCAATAGACCATCACCGGTATTGGCATACTCCGCAAAGATGATATGCCCGGATTGTTCGCCGCCTAAAACGTAGTCTTGGTTTTTCATACAGTCATAGACATATTTATCCCCGACTTGGGTGATCGCCAAATTGATGTCTTCACTCTTCATGGCTTTATGAAAACCAATGTTGCTCATAACCGTGGTTACCACGGTATTACCTTTAAGCCGACCTAAAGCTTTTAAATAAGTGCCACAGATATAGAGGATGGCATCGCCATCGACCACTTTACCATCTTGGTCAACCGCCAACATTCTGTCACCATCACCATCAAAGGCAAAACCGACATCATAGCCCTTTTCTCTGACCAGCTTTTGCAGATTGCTCAAATGCGTGGAACCACAGTCATTATTAATATTACTGCCATCCGGTGCGTTATAGTAGAGATCAACATTGAGCCCCAACTGGGCAAACACCTCCGGAGCGGTATAACAACCGGAACCATGAGCCAAGTCAAGCGCTATTTTGATATCAGGATCCAGCTTGTCATTTACGATGGCTAGAAGATAGTCCTGGTATTGTTTAATGCCCTGGCTAAAATCAAAAAGCTTGCCGATTTTATCACGGGGCGCTCTTTGTAATTCTATGGTGCCGCTGAAATATTCTTCAATCAAGTCTTCCAGTTCACTGTCAATTTTTGTGCCGTCGCTTTTAAAAACCTTGATGCCGTTATCGTAGTAAGGATTGTGAGAAGCCGAAATCATAACGCCACAGTTAAACTCCCCTTGCGCTACTAAATAGGAGACACAAGGTGTCGAAGTGTAGCCCAGCTGAAAGACCTGGGCTCCGGATTCCAAAAAGCCACTGATTAAAGCGGCTTCAAACATCGAGGAAGACAAACGCGTATCTTTTCCCAGCAGCACGCGACAGGCGCTGACTTTGCCATAATAGTAAGCTAAATAGCGACCTACTTTATAAGCCATTTCTACCGTCAAGTTTTCATTGGCGACGCCGCGCACCCCATCGGTGCCGAAATATTTACCCATCCTAGTTGCCTATAACCTCGATTTCAATAGCTTCTTTTTCCGGGGTGTATTTGACCAAATAGTTAGGTCCGCTGACGATTATCGGGATACTCAATCGCCCTTTGGTGATTGTCGCTAAATCCAATACTGCTCTTATCTGTAAAGCCGTCACTTTTTCGATGTTCTCTTTAGTGCCGGCCAGTATTACCGTAACGCTGGCATCAGCCGGATTGAAAGGGGCTATCCGGAAGTTTGTAGAGTCGTAGTTGATGTACTCCAAAGCGATACCGCTTATCGGTTTTCTTTCCATTTCTCCCAATTTGATGGTGAAGTGCACTTTATCAACATTCGACTGGCGCACGCCGTAAGGCAACACGACTTTAACGCTGCCTTGGAGGTTTGCTGCTGTCAGTTTGGTGACATCCAAAGGAATAACGACACTTTCAATCTTATCTAAAACGGTGTTAGGAGCATAGATGGTAATCGATTGGTGATCCAAATCAATCCGGGAAATCGCTTTGTTGTCGGGAATCTCCCCAATCGGTTGAATTTCTATCGGTACCGTTTTGCTGGGGCGGCTGATGAGCACCCGGGTTTTCATTCTTTCCGGCATGATGTCAACATTCAACAAGCGGCCCTGTTGGTCATAGGCGACCATTTTGACATCCTGCGTAAAATCACCTTCGACACTGCTTACATCAATCAAAGCTTTAACCAAAGCAACTTCATCCAAAGTGGCTTGCGCCGCCCGGATGTAAACCTGATCATTCTCAAAAACCGGTAGTCCAAAGACAATGGTGGGGTCGGCTTTATCGACATTGATAAATTCATAAGAGAAGTAGTAGCTCTTGGAAATCTTCTTGGCAATGCTTACACTCACCGTTGCCGGATTAATCTGAACCTGGACTTTGGAATTATAGTTGACCGGTCGCAGTTTTACCTGATGCACCCCTTCACTGAGCAGCGATAAATCCGCCATTACCCCCAGATTGTAGGAGGACTGCATCATCTGAATATCGGAAACTTCGCCGATGATGGTAACACTGACCGTTTCGGGAATTCCTTTCACTTCATAAATCTCGTTATTTACTTTGACCTCCACTACCACACCGTCGATCACTTCAGCCGTCTTGGAGCTGGTCAGCATTTGATTGTCGCCAAAATTTAAAGCTAAAACTAAAATAGTCGATAAAACTAAAGAAGAAAACCAAAGATAACGATTAGAGAACAGTAGTTTATCAATAAAAGAACCGGCTGAGCGGAAGAAGCGCAAAAAGCCGACTTCAAAACTGGCATAATTTCTACTTACCCTTTTACTGCGGGAGGCGATTTCTTCGGCTAAACGGGTTTTTTCGGTTTGTTTATTATTGTCTGCCACTATTTGTTGCCCTCCTTTTTCTTCGAACGACGTAATAAAGCGTTTTTCATTACTCTTTTACCGTTGACTTCTTCAACTTCTAATTTGGCACCAACCGTAACTCTTCCTTCGGTTTCAAGTGGTGCTTGTTGCTTCTGGGTTTGGCTAGTCTCTTGGCTTTGTTCAAGCGGCGGCTGTTCTGTCGCTGTTGTTGCTTTTTCCTTTGTAGTTTCTTTGGGCTTATCTTTCTTCGGTGCTCTGCTGCGACGGAAGCGCAAATTAGAGCGGGTGGATACCTTCTCCGCCTGCATGATATTCTGAATCAGATAACCGTAGAGCTGCTCATCGTTAATCGGTACCAGCTCACCATAACGGGCAATCGATACTGTCCCGGTTTCTTCGGAGACGATAATCGTAATAGCGTCGCTGATTTGCGAAATACCCATAGCCGCACGATGCCTGGCACCATAACGTGTCGGTAGATCGATGTTAGTCGGTGGGAAATAAGCTGAAGCACAGGCAATTTTATCACCTTTGATAATCACCGCTCCATCATGCAGGGCGGTTGTTGTCGCAAAAATCGAAGTCAATAACTCGGCACTGACTTCAGAGTAGAGCTGGGTCCCGGTGGCAATGTAATCAGCCAAGGAAATCGACTGTTCAATGGAGATTAAAGCGCCGATGTTGTTAGCCGCCAACTCCGTAACGGCTTTCATCAACTCTTTAACTAAGGTTTCTCTTTCGTTGCTGCTTAGGGTGCTGATGCTGGAGAGGACTGAACCTTTTCCTAAACGCTCCAACATACTGCGGATCTCCGGTTGGAAAATGACAATAATCGCTAAAAACCCCCAACTCAGAAAATTGTCGGTCAACCACAGCAGGGTAAACAAGCCCAGATACTGGGCAACCAGTTTTGCTAAAAAGATAAAGATTATTCCTTTAAAAATCTGAATAGTCCGACTGTTACTGCGGACGATTTTCAAAACATAATAGAGTAAAATCCAAACTATAAGTACATCTAGAACGATGGTTCCAATTTTAATAAAATCGGTATTGGCTAAATTAGGCATACTAATATCTCCTACTTGGCAATTATACTATTTATCGTTACCATCTTTCAACCGCTGCACTAAAGTGGCGGAAAACTGCAGCCAGCCAACTGTATTAACCCTAGCAATTGTGATAAGATTATCCCATGTCAAATATCACCCGATTAAACTATCAAGATAAAGAAATCATCTTGATTGGTACCGCCCATGTCTCTGCCGACAGCATTAGCGAAGTCACGGAAGTTATCACTGCCGAGTCACCTGATACTATCTGTATCGAACTGGATCAAAGCCGTTATGACAGTTTAACCAATCCGACCCACTGGCAACAACTCGACATCAAAGAAATCATCAAAGAAAAGCGCGTAGCTTATCTTTTAGTAAATATTATCTTAGCCTCTTTTCAAAATCGCTTAGCCGACCAATCCGGCATCAGCTCCGGTGGGGAAATGTTAGAAGGTATTCGCCTAGCTACCGAGTTGTCGACCAATTTAGTTTTAGCTGATCGTGACATCAAGACCACTTTCATGCGGGTCTATCGCAGTTTGAGTTTTTGGGAGAAAATTAAAATGTTGTCTTCCTTGATTACTTCAATCTTTGACAAGACAGAAATCAGCCCGGAAGAAATCGAAAGGCTAAAAGAGCAGGACATGCTTAACCAAGCCTTGGATGAGATAAGCAAAGAATTTCCTAACATCAAAAAGACCTTGGTTGATGAACGCGACCAATATCTCACCTACAAGATTCAAAATGCTCCGGGTACCAAAGTAGTTGCGATTTTGGGAGCTGCCCACACTATCGGTATCAAAAAACTGATGGAACAAGCCCAATCGCTAGAGGGTTTAGACGATATCCCGCCGGCTTTAAAAATCGGAAAAATTATCGCATGGACTATCCCCTTATTTATCCTCGCCTTAATCATTGCCTCTTTTGTGCTCAGCCCGAAGCTCGGCTTCAATCAACTTATTGTTTGGGCTTTGTGGCACGGCAGTGCCAGTGCTTTGGCTTGTTTGTTGTTGGGGGCGCACCCGCTAACTATCCTTTCCGCTATTGTTTTGTCACCTTTTACCGCCATGTCACCGCTGGTCGGCGTCGGCGTCTTTGCCGCCTTAGTGGAAGCGATGATTCGTAAACCCAAAGTAAAAGACTTTGAAAGCATGGCTCAGGATGCTCAAACTCTCAAAGGCTTCTTCAGGAATAAGGTAATTCGTATTCTTTTGATTTTTATTGTCACCAACGTATTCAACGGTTTGGCTACTTATATCAGTGGTTTCAACATTTTTAAGTCCCTGCTAAAGAATATTTAGGGGCGAGCTTCTTTGCGTATTTGCCGATAGTTTGGGGCATATTGCCGCAGTAAATCATAAAAACGGGTAGAATGGTTCATTTCACTCAGATGACAAAGTTCATGATAGACTACCATTTCAATGAAAGCCGGAGAATACTTTAAAACATAAAGATTGATTGAAATCTTTTTATTTTTATGGCAAATCCCAAAAGCACTTTTTAAGCGCTTGATATAGATGGCTTTAGGTTTATCAGGAAAGCGCTCAAGGCAGTGTTTGATGATAGCTTTTAGTTGGTCCTGATGCGCCAGATAAATCTCGTCATAAATTTGGAGCAAATCTTCTTCCTTACTGACATAACAAGTCAAAGTTTCCGGCTGAAGACTGTAACCGTATTTGCCACTGGCTACTTTTTCAATTTGGTATTCTTGGCCCAGAAGCAGGAAAACCTCATCCGCCTTAGGTTGGTTCAGTTTTTTCTTAATCCAACTTTGATGTTTATTGAGTAAATCCGTGATTTCCTGATCGCGGGTTGCAAAGTTGGTACGCACTAATACCGTAGCGCCGACGATATGTAAAGCTGTAGTTCGGCGTTGACTGCGTACGACTTTAACTTTGAAATCATCGACTGCTGACATAAGCCAAAAACTCCTGCGCTGTCATTTCTTGACACACAAAATCATCTTCACTGTCCAATATATCATCGACAATCAAGATACCTGCCATACCTAATTGTGTAGCTACCATATCTTCTTTCCGATCATTACCTACCATCACACAATCAGCGGGCTGCAAATTAAATTCATTCAGCAAGTTTTGGTAGTAAGCCAAACTCGGTTTACAGGCTCTTTCCGTTTCAAAAGTTGTCACTTTAAGAAACTCAGCGGCATCAAAACCTAACCAAGCTAAACGTTTATGGGTAGCCAGAGCCGGAAACACCGGTTGACTGGCAATAATTATCGGGTATTTTTTTTCCTGAAGCCGGCGCAGTGCTTGAACCATCGTTTCATTTTTTGTGGTGATACTCTGTAGTTTGTCGTACTCGTTTTCATAGTAGGCGTTTTCCTTAGCCATTAAGACCTTAGCTTCAATGCCACTGAGCTCTGCCATTTTAGCGTAAAACTTCTCTTTGTTGCTGCGCTGGTCAATGACCGCTACCATATAGAGGTAGCTTTGGTAAATATAGTCAATAGTTTTTTCCGGACTGATCAGCGCAGAAAAAGCTCGAGCTAAACCACCGTAATAGGCTTTTTCAAACACCGGCCAATTGAGTTTTAACAGGGTATCATCTAAATCGAAAAAATAAGTTTTCATCATTGCCCCTTTCTCCGGCTGATTATACCACAGGCTCCGCTGATAAAAAAAGGCTTGATTGCTCAAACCTTTTAATACTATTTATTAGCCCATTCCGTGATATCAGTTATTGGCCCCTGAGCTAGGGTGCCCAAATACCCGGTTTGTTGGGAATTGAAAATCAAGACATAAGTTTTACCATCATAAACTGCTTGAAAAGCAAACTCCGTTGCCGCATCAAGAGGTGGGAAGACATACCCTCCGCTAATGCGGATCCGCACTATCGCACTTTTTCCCGGTTTGATGGTGATTGCACTCTTTTTAACTCCTTTGTTGTTAGCCAAATAGAGGATGGTATAGAAAGAGCCCTCATAACCAACGCGGTTTTGTAGAACTAAATCACGTTTACCCTTATTTTTGATCGTCACTTCAATCCATGACACATTGCTCCAAGTATAACCCGGGTACAAGCGATATTTTTTCGACCCGGCACCGACCGACATCAGCGAAACGCCAAAATTCGGCTCAGCATTTGGTAAGTAGACTACTACCGGATCGGAGTAAGGACCATAAACTTTGGTCTTGCCGATGGTGCGATAAGCCCGTACCTTGACATAGTAGTTCTTACCCCCGGCTAAAGTCTGGAGGTTAAAAACCCGACTGGTAGCGGTCTTAACGGTATAACGACCATTAGCAGCCAGCGCATAAGCGTACTGATAACCGCTGGCGCCGACAACAGCATTAGTGCTGACCCAAATGCCGGAATCCCCCGGGGTCGCTAAGAAACTTGGTTTTTCTAAGAGCGGCTTGACCGATTTCACTGCGCTAAAAGCCCCGTAGTAAGTCTTGCCGTTGATTACCTTAACTGCTCTCACTTTGTAGTAGTAAGTCGTCCCGGTTTTCAGCCCGGATTGCTGGAGAACTACCGCTTTACTAGTGTTTACTGTGGTAAATAATTTATAACTTTTGGTTTTGTTGGTTGAAAAATGAATTTCATAGCGTTCGATATCCGCTAGCGGCGTAAAAGCGATGCTGGCGGTTTGGTAGTCTTTGTAGTCTACCTGCAAAGTGCTGATGGTCGAGGGAGTAACGGTAACGCTTACGACGATGGATTTGCTACCCATAGTAGCCGTAATCTTGGCGGTTCCGGCTTTTAGACCGTAGATTAGTCCATTGCCATCAACGCTGGCAACCGCGGTATTGCTACTTTTGAAATTGATTTTTCCCACACTCTTGGCCGGAATAAAAGCCGTCGTTAATTTTTTTGTGGTAAGTAGCGGTATACTTAAAGTCGTTTCCGTTACAGTGAAGTCAGTCGCCAATATCGCCGTTTCAACATCAACAACGCAAGCTGCACTCTTGATGCCGGCACTGGTATCGACAGCTTGGACCCGTATCGTGGTCTGCCCGATTGCTACCGGACTCACCAGACCGTTTTGATCGACGGTGGCAATGCTACTATTATCGCTGCTCCAAATTAAGCCCTTTTCGGTAGCATCGCTGGGGTTCAGTGTCGCCTCCAACTTTTTGGGATAACCGATAAATACCCAGTCACTTGCCGCTAAACTTACGGCGTTAACCGGTTTAAACTTCACTTCGACAGCACAAGTTGCATTCAAGCCGCTGGCACTGTTGTTTATTCTGATGGTCGTGGTTCCGACATTGACACCCAGTACATTACCTTGACTATCAACAGAGGCAATTGTCGGGTTGTCACTGGACCAAGTTAAGTTTTTATCACTGGCATCCGCCGGCCCAAAAACAGCTTCCAACTTGCTGGTTTTACCTTTATCCACGGTGATGTTATTCGGGGATAGAGCTAAGCTTTCTAAAGGTACAACGGGATCGTTGTTCGCTAATATTTTGATACGGGCTACGGCATTTTTGCTGACCAAGTCCACCCACCCGCTGGCTTCCGGTTTATAGTAATAACTACGGCCCGGTGCCAAATTCACAGTATAGGTCAAAGGTTTGGCGCTGCTGGCCACATCGACTACCAATTTCGGTACGAAATTTGTACTGCTCAGTTCTACCACAACCGCAAAGCGTGTTCCTCTTTTGATTTTAACGTTGCTGCTTAATGGTATAGTGTGATAGCCTTTGTTAGCCAAAACTCCAGTAGTGACAGCAGCAGTCACTTCCGTTCCGCTGTTGGGTGCCCCACCAGCGGGTACATCTTTGAAAATTCGGATTTTGTAGCTACACTGTTCATCTAAAGTATAGAACCCAACTTCCATGAGGGTTTGATTGTTGTTTGTTGGTGCCGTAAAGATATTGGCCTGCGTTTGCGTTTTAGAACTGGAAGTAGTTATCAGATGCTCCGGATAAATAGTTCCGCCATCATACTGAAAGATATTATTGTAGTTGGTCGTTGTCATAACATAGGCAATCGCCACTTGATCATAGTATAGTGAGGTGGTTTCATAGGACATCCAAAAATAGCCGGCATTGCCCCAACCCGGACCCCAACTGTTTTTAACTAGCCAAGCACCATTGCCAGCCGGTTTGGAGTCAAAGTAATTTCTGTTGAAATTGTCATCCCAACCAATGATGGTAATGGCATGGTTACTTAAACCGGCAGCTCCGCCATAGTAATAACTAAAGTTTGTCTTTGAATAATAACTCGGGTTCCAGTAAAAACAAGCGTTGACCGCACCGTAATTCATAATAGCATCTTTCATGCCATCGCTGTTTTCCACATCGATGATATAAGCACTTTTTAAGCGATAATCGCCGATGTAAGCCAGGTTTTCGTTGATGACCGTACTTAAAGCGGCGCTCAAGCCTTTAGTAATAAATCCACTGTAACTCTGACCGGAAAGCGCATTGAAGTTACTGTCGGTTTTGAGTCCGACATAGTTGGCCATGATAAACATCGGCGCAAAAATCGTACCCCCGCTGTCTAAATAATTGCCACTGAAGCCATTGACCAAGGAAATGGTCGTTTTATTACCCGCCGTATTTCCTAAAGGATCAGTAGGTCGCTTGTTATAGGAAAAATAGATTAGTTGTAAATTTGACAAACTGACAAATGAACTTGCCGGGTTTTGTCTTTTTAAACTGGCTTCCATCGCTGCTGTTCCACTGAAAGCCCAACAAGTGCCATAACGATTTTGGTCTTTTACCGGCGATATATAGTTGACCCCACTGACGTAGCGTGAATCATAACTAGCCGGATAAACCCCGCGGTTGAGCTTGGTTTTAAACTTGCTGATGAGCTCGGAAGCATCAACAGCCAATAAGCCAAAATTCTCCTCTTCCTGTGCGCTTTCGATTATCACCGTCGATGAAACTGAATCTTCTTCGTCGATTATGATATCAGTAGTATAGTCATCATCAAGGCCGGCAGCGGCTAGTGGGTTGATGCCACTAAAGATAACTAAACTGGTTATTATTGATAACAGTATTTTTTTCATAAGCTGTTTCCCCTTATTTCTAGGTTTATTTTAGCTTGTTTATCGGGAATTTACAATTAGAACAATCATCCTACTATTTGGCTATAACAACCGTTAATAATCAACCGGTCTTTGGCACGATTTTTCTGGTGTTTTCGTAGATTATTTCATATTCTAAGTGCTCATAATCGCTTTTCAATTGTCGGATACTGCAGTTATTAGGCGGCAGTAGATAACCCAAAGGCGAGTAAGTCTCACAGATACGGTAACTATGTCCGTATTTCAGGTTTTCCAGATATATAGCCCCTAAACGAATTTGAAAGCCGCGACTCTCCGTCATTTCATTGTCCCTTTTTTTAACCAACCATTGTCCTTCGGGTAAATATTCCACTATCTCACCATCGTTATTGGTGACAAAAGTATAATTAGGTTGCACTTTTCCGTTTTGTTGCCACAGTTGCATAGCCTCCGGTGAGTAAATATCGTAAACCACATGAGCTTGATCTTGCAGGTAGAGCGCTCCAGTGGCAAAACTGCCATAATCATAAATGATTTCGTAATTTCCATCCTTTTGCAGTTCCACCTCGGCAATACTGAAAAAGGCGCCGGCCAACAGCAAACTATCATTTTCTTCATCGACTTTTTTAATAATTAAGTTTATTCGCTTCAATTGATTGCGGATTTCTATTTTCCAAACTTCCTGATAAGCTTGTTGGTCCGGCTGAAGCAGCCAGCTATTTTCTCCTTGGTAGTAGTCATAACCCG
The DNA here is from genome assembly GCA_964622375.1 of uncultured Erysipelotrichaceae bacterium. GTDB lineage: Bacteria > Bacillota_I > Bacilli_A > Erysipelotrichales > Erysipelotrichaceae > CAZUQA01. The sequence goes on from CAZUQA010000090.1 coordinate 13,976, forward strand.
GCGGTAGGCCCACTTCGACTAAACGATAAATCCCATGATAATCCACATTACTAAAACTGATAATTCCCAATTCGTCACTTTTGCCAAAGCCGATTAAGCAAGGATGAACTTCGTCCGCTATATCATATAATTCAAAAGTTGCTCCGGCTAAAGGCTTCCCGTTTTCTGCATCGACTTTCTTGACTTCAATGCTCAGCGGTTTTAAGGCTTGTCCGTTGATACTTAAGAAAGTTTGTAACAATTCACTGTTGCCGGCATCGTAAAGCTTTTGTGGTAGTGAAGAACCTTGACAATGCCAGACATAGGAACTGCCGCTACGCATCCCGCCAATGCGTTTCAAGATAATCAAGGTGTTGTTTTGGGGATTGTCCGGTAAACTCTGTAAAGTCACCTTCAGGGTATTCCCACTTTTTTCAACCAATACGTTGTCGGCAGCTTCCACCAGGTAATTAGCCAACACTTGGTTTTCATCGGTCAAAACCACAGTTTCGCCTTCTGCTAAATCAATAGCCTTTGTCGCAAAAGAAGGCAATAAATGGTGTTGCTGTATTAATTCATTGATAACTTTGGTATATTGTGATAAATCCACTTCATTCTTTTGATTAGTCGCATCGCTTTGACTCTTGTACCATTTAACTTGCCAACCTAGAGTTTCGAAAACTAACTGTTGGGTAGCCCCCCACCAGATCAGCTCTTCATGGCCCGGATAACCGTAACCGTAATAAGCAATCTGCCACAAGCGCTCTTGTACACTTTGGGCTAGTTGATTTACGGCATTACCGGCTGCTCCGGTATTGATAAAAGCCCGCCCTTCATATTCATAGATCATGCGATGGGGTTCTAAACAATAAACCGCTTTTTTGTCCAACAACAACATTTTGGCATGAAATATTTGGGGATTACTGCCACTATATTTCAATTGTCCCATTTCATTGTTAAGGGCAGTTTTGCTTGCCCGGGCCCAATAAAGACTGGCGCCAATAGATAAAGTGCTACTACTGGCTGCCGTTTTACTGACAAATACCCCACTCAATAACAACAGGACCCACAATCCAACTACCATATTTCTGATACTTTTCTTCATCTTCCTTCCTTTCTTATACTAGCGGAATCGCCACGACGACCCAGCGTTTTTTTGCGGCATCGCTCATATCACAGGTAACTAAAGTGATACTGTTAGTGACTAAAGAAAAATCCCGTTTTTCTTGGGCCAGCAGGCTATGAGCCTGAGCGCTATGCAAAAACTTCACAAACTCACTGTGATTACGAAAATCGCCCTGTAAATAAGCGATTTCATTTTCCGGCAATTCGCGGTTGAAATAAGCTATGATTTCATATTTTTGTTCTTGACCATCACGTACAATGGTTAAAATGCGATTGTTCTGGACGTAGTTTCTATTCTTCAATAAAGTTAGGCGTTCATTATTTTTTCGGGCGGAATGACCGTAGATCACCATGTTGTAGCTGATCGGGCTATAGTCTTTATCGATAAACAGTGTGCCTAAAGCCTCCTCTTCTTTCGCTAAGTTCAATTTCAAGTATTCTTTATTATCTTTACTCTGTACTACCGGAAGCATGCGATCACTCAAAGATAACCACAAGACAAAATCTTCATTGTCAAGCACTTCCCTAGTTTCTAAACTAAAATCAGCCGCGGTGATCTCGCTTTTATCAACAACTTCCTCACTGGCCAACAGCGGCATATTAAAAACAATTAAACTGACGACAGCGATCATTTGTAGATAAGCGATTATAGCCAACACCACAGTTTTCTTTTGTCGTTTTATTTGTCTGCTTAATTTCATAAGCGCAATAGCGCGATTTCCTCACTACGCAAACTGTTTTGTGCATCCAACTCCAAATAGCTCAGTGGCACTGTATTGCCAAGTTTACCTGATTTAAGGGATAAATTCCCCCAGGTAAGTAGCCCTAACAGACCGGTAGCGATGAAAATATAGCTGATGTGAACTTTATTTAATCTCATATCTCCCCTGCTTCAAAGTATTTATTACCACCTAAGCCCCAGATTCCTAAATAGTCCCCAAGAAAGCCAAGCGCCAGTCTACTATTAGCCCCAAATAAATAGGATGCTAACTCTAAACTTCAGGGTTTCTGTTTCTCATTGATTTTTATTGCAGATGAAGCGCTTTTGTGAAATACTTAGACAAAAGAAAAGAGGACAATCTATGAACGTTGGTACAGTAAAAGAAACAAAAACCCACGAATACCGGGTCGGGCTGACCCCCAACGCGGCTCAAGCTTATATCAATCACGGGCATCAGGTTTTTGTCGAAAAAGGAGCCGGAGACGGTTCAGGCTTTACCGATGCGATGTACCGTGCTTTTGGTTGTACCCTGCTGGATAGTGCCAAAGCGGTTTTTGACAGCTGTGAAATGATCGTCAAAGTCAAAGAACCCTTAGAGCAGGAATATCCTTATTTAAGAGAAAACCAAATACTATATACCTATTTGCACTTAGCTGCCGATAAAAAACTCACGGAAGTATTACTGGAAAAAAAGTGCAGTGGCGTTGCCTATGAAACGATAAGCGACAAAGATGGGGGCTTACCTTGTTTAAAACCGATGAGCCAGATTGCCGGACGCTTAGCGGTAATTGAAGGAGCTAAGTATCTGGAAAAACCTTTTGGTGGACGCGGTGTCTTGTTATGTGGTGTCCCGGGTGTATTACCGGCGGAAGTTGTCATATTGGGTGCCGGGGTCGTTGGTGCCGGGGCTGTAAAAGTTGCCTTGGGCATGGGTGCCCGGGTTACGGTCATCGACATTGATCTCAATAAGTTGGAATACATCGAGGATTTGTACTTTGATCAAATCAGTACCCTCTACTCTTCACCGGAAAACATTAACACTGCTTTAGAGAAAGCGGAT
>CAZUQA010000091.1:0-15573 GCA_964622375.1 uncultured Erysipelotrichaceae bacterium
AAACCCAAACTCATCATCATTACTCCAATCGTACTTTTCCACAAGGAAAGTAAAAAGGCATACAGTAAAGGGTGATTGACAAAGGTCGTCAGAAAAATGTGGTGATAAGGACTGGGAACGAAGGTTTCTCCCGGTGGTAAAATGTGAACGATCGGAGAAACCGCCGGCTTAATATACAAAGCAAATACTGCTGATAAAAAGTAAGGGACAAAAAGCAGGGCAAAAGCGCAAATGGCTGCCGTCCACCACTTCGCTACCAAATATCGCGTTATTTTTATCCGAATTTGGGTATAAAGCAGAAAGTTGTCTTTGCGTTCATAATACAATAACCAACATAGTGGGATGACCACAAATAAGGGATATAAGAAATCAAGCAGTTCGCGTCCTACTTCCCAGGCTTCAAGATCATAATGCAAGCTGTAGGCTTTATAGAGAGTACATGACAGAATAATCGCAGTAATACTCAGAAAAGTCAGGGTAAGGATGAAAGGCACTTTTAACTTGTTAAATTCATTTTTTAGTAAACGTGACATATTAAGCGACCTCTTTTTTCTTTTTTAGTCGCTTTTAATAATAAAGCTTATTTCATCGCTGACAACCAAAACGCTACCAAAGGCTAAGCTACTGGTACGAAAGCTTTTCGTGCCTCTTAAAACGGCTTTGGTAACATTAGTCAAAGAGAACCCCGATAGTTACATAATTTGTCTGTTGCTTGCTTTGGTTCTGGGTAATTATTTTGCCGTTATAACGCTTCACGATTTCTTTAACATTAGCTAAACCGTAGCCGCGTGAATTATTAATCGCTTTTGTTGAAAAACCGCGCTGGAACATGCGGGCAAAAGCACTGAGAGTTTGCTCAGGGAAAGGATTGGAGACCAGCAAAGAAAGACCATCATTTGTTGGTAGGGCATTAAAATAAATTGTATCATTTGGCTGACTAGCTTCAATGGCGTTGTCTAGCAAAATACCGATAATCTCCACCAGGGATACTTCAGGGACGCGGCAACTTAATAGTGGGGCATTTATTTCGCTAACAATGGTGATGTTTTTCATCGCGGCAAATTTAGTTTTACTGAAAATCAGACCGGCGACGATTTTACTATGGCAACTTAACAGGCTACTTTCCGTGATAGAAAACTGCAAACCACGGCTTAAGTCCATTATTTCTTGTTTGGCTTGCTTCAGACTGCTGGCTGTTGCAACAGCGGTGGAAATAGCCAGCAGGCGATTGTTGAATTCGTGTTGCCGCGAACGAACTTGGCTAATCAGCTCCTCAATGACCGGGATGTACTGTTGCATCATTTGGAAACGTTCAAGCTCAGCCGCCCGTTTTTGCTCGTAAATAATGATAAAAGCGTCAATCAACAAAAGCCCGCAAATTATAAGGAAAACAATTATTAGGTTGTCTGTGGTCTTGGTGAGGTTGAACTCCAGAAAAGTAAGAAGTGCAGATAAAAACCCAAAGGTATTACCAATCAGTATTTTTACTAAGAGCGAGCCATTGTTTAGTTTGCGTTGTAGTCCTTTAAAAAAAGGAGTGAAGCATAAAAATGTCACAGAAAGTAAAGAGGCAATACGGCAAAAAAGCGGATTGTATAGATTGTCGGGTGTGCCTAAACCGTAAAACAACAGGACAACAAGTAAGCGCACAATGATGAAAATTGCATAGACTGCTAAGGTGGCAAATAAAGTAAAGGAGTCAGGTTTGGCAAACCAGAAACTGTTGAGTATCAAGACCAATAAAACCATAAATAACAAGAGATAAATCCCTTCAGCCGGCACAATCTCGTAACCGGGGATACTCCAAGAAAAAGGGAAAGCCGGGGTTCCGGGTAAAACGGAAATCCGATTAAGGGCGCAGATAAACACAAAACAAAGAGTAAACACCCCATCGCGTAACTTGCGGCTTTTTTGTTCACTCATGATGGCGTAGCTCAAAGTTGCTAATAATAAACCATCAAGTAAAATTTCCCAGCCGATAAGCAAAGTCATAATTCCCTTACCATAAAACACTGCGATATTTTTCGCCGATTGGCACTACAATGCTGTCATTAAAAAGCATGACGGCCATATCCGGTTTGTTAATTTTGCGAATATATTTGCGGTTTATTAGATAGCTTTTATGGCATTGAACAAAACCGGCAGGTTCCAGTATTTCCTTAAAATAGCTAAGAGTATAACCGGATATAGTATCACTGTTGACTGTGTTATCGCTATTTTTACTGTGGATTATCATTCTTTTGCCTAGGGATTCTACATAGATAATTCTGTCTATTTCATAGTCGCAGATAAATGACTTTTGATTAATCCGTAGGGTTTTCGGCGCTATAGATAATTGTTCACTCATTTCTAAAGCATGAGTGCAGGCATTGAGAAACTCGGTCTTGGTGAAAGGTTTAACTAAAAAACTGCAGCATTTGACATCGCGATACATAGAGAGCTCTTCGCCAGACAAAGCAGAAGCGAAGATGATGGGGGTAAACTTATATTGCGGTAGTTTGCGTAATTGTTTTGCCAGGCTGGTTCCTTTGTAATCTAGAAGCTGAATATCCAAAATAAAGAGACTCACTTTTTCAACTTTGGCGAAGTTGTAGGCGGTAGCAGCGAAAGCAAAACTGTTAACAGCAATAGATTTGTCAATTTCTTCAATGTATTGTTTCAGCAAAGCCGCAACTTTCTCATCGTCTTCAACTATTAGAATGCTCTTCATTTTCAACACCACCTTCTGTTGCCCCCAAGCCGGTCAGAAACCAGAGACTGTTACTGTAGGAAAAAAGATTGGCCCGAGCTTTTCTCGGTCTTTTTACAGTATAGCGTATTTTAGTAAAACTTGCCTGAGCAATTTTCAAACAGAAAGCATACAATAGGTTGATGTTAAGTTCATTGTTTTACCATCGTGCTGAAGGCCGGCGTTTACTAAATCTGCACTTTCTTTATCTGTGTTATAATACTTGAAGTTAAACATGAATAATAAATTCAGATGAATCAAGGAGGAGTATCGTGATTATTCGTTCAAAGAGAATTTACTGTGAGGATGATGTAGTAGACGGTTTTTTAGTGATAGAAGATAGAGTGATAAAAGCTATAGAAGGTCGTGCTGCGGATTTAGTTGCTGATTTAGATGTTGGTGATAAACGGATTATTCCGGGTATTATTGATACGCATAATCATGGGACGATGGGTTACAACCTGATTAAGTCGGTGCCGGATGTTGATGCCGAGATAAAAGCCTACCTAAAAGGTTTGGCTTATCAGGGAGTAACCGGAGTATTCCCGACTTGCGATCCGGCAATCATCAAAGACGTAGCTCGTTTGGCAAAAGAAGAGCAGGACGGTGCCAAAATTGTCGGTATTCATTCCGAGGGACCTTATCTTAATCGGGTGGGCGAGAAAGGGATCGATACCGGACATCCCGATATTGATATGGACTTTGTCAAGCAGATGGTAACTGATGGGGCGGGATTATTGAAACTGGTGGCGCTTGCTCCGGAGATTCCTGATGCCACTAAAGCTATTCATTATCTGAAAGATAACGGGGTTAGATTGGCATTTGCCCACAGCAACTGCGATTATCAGGAAGCTTTGGCTTCTTTTAAGGAAGGTATCAGCGTGTCTACCCATACAGCTAATGTCATGAGCGGCATTCACCATCGGCGGATGGGTGGTTTAGGAGCTTGTTTGCTGGATGAAGAGTTGTGGTGTGAAATCATCTGCGACGGTATGCATGTCAGCGATGAAATGATGAAGTTGATGTTCAAAGTTAAGCCCTATACCAAGTTCATGATGGTATCCGATAACTCTTCAATGGCGGGAGCACCAATCGGACGTTATGATTTACGAGGTTTCTTAATAGTCAACATTGATGAGCAAGGCTTCTGCTTATCAGATACCGGTCGACTGTGCGGATCGACTAAACCCGTGCTTTATGACATCGGTCATCTGGTGCAAGCTTTGAATATACCTTTGGCAACCTGTCTTAAGATGGCGGCACTTAACCCGGCTATCTGTTATGGCTTGGCCGAGTCTAAAGGTTCAATTAAGGTCGGAAAGGATGCCGATTTTGTGATAATTGACGATGATTATCAAGCTTTGGCGACCTATAGTGAAGGCCGTAAAGTCTATGATTGCCAATTGGATAAAGATTTATTTAATCCCCAATTTATGGAATTATACAAACAAGACTAGAACGAAACTAAACATTGATTATCGTGGTAGTCAGTTGTAGAGACTACCTTTCTTTTTGGTAGTAGATTTGACTTTTAGAATTATAGTCATTATCATTTTAAGCAGGGTGAAGAGAATTCATCAAAAAAGAGAAAAACTATGAAAAAGTTAATTATACTAGTGTTAATACTGGGCTTGTTGGGTTGTAAAGGACAATATATCAAACCGGGCAATTATGCCATAGTAAATAAAAACGAACGACCGATCTATCTCATTGACATCAACAGCGGCGAACGTTTGGTAGAACTACACTCGGGTAAGTTTTTTATTAAGATACCTGAAGGAAAACGTGTTGCTTCTTTTAGTGTGGCTTTTACTAACTTCAACAGTGAAAGTGCCAGTATTCGTCATGTCGAACTGGGCTTTTTTAACGGTAAAGTTAAAACAACAAGCCAAGAGTTGCCGGGGGAAGCAATCAGCACTTCTATTGACGCTATTATCATTCAGCCGGACTGTGATTTGGAAAGCGGTGAAAACGGTGAGATTGTCGGAAAAACACTGTCAGCCTATGGACCGATTTTGTACTATGACTACCGCAGCGGTTATTATTATTTCTATATCGGAATCAACTACCTGCGGGTTAAAGAAAGCGGAGCAACCTTGATTAAAAAGCCGGAAGGCGAAGGCGGTCAAGTATTTGATGGCGAGATTGAACAATATGCCTATGGTTTTTTAACCTATGAATGGCAGATGATGATTGATGATATTAGCGACTTTCTGGCGCCTGCTGTTAGTATCGACAGTCAAGGCATCACTGTCAGTAATAAAGAATTTACTCGGGAGTATACTATAGCTAATCTGGATGTTATCGTTGTGACTTTTTATAGCTTACATGAAGAAAACTTACAACTGTCTGTTTACTTGGATGCCAATACCTACAGTTTCTTAGGCTTGCGCCTTATTACCGTGGATGTTCCGGAACCTGATGAGCCAAATGAGTGATGTCTTTGTGGCTTTAACTTAATATAGAAACTAAGCACTGATTTTCAATAGCTTGTTATATAATAGCGTAACTAAGCATTTAATCGCTGTCGATGTTGCTTTATTGTTAGGCTGATTTTGTGAAAACTGACATTTATTAAGCTACTGACAGATGATATAATGGTCCTTGTGACTTAGCTTATTGCCAGCTAAATAAAGAGGGGGCAAAGAGAGAAACGGTGAAAGCCACTGATTATCTGAAACGTTATATCCGACCACAGTTTAAAAAGATTGCCATAATTGTAAGCAGCGTAATCATTTACGTTTTTTTGACATTGTTGTCTCCTTTAATATTCAGTTTTATTATCGATCATTTGCTGAAAGAATTGCCCTTGGAAAATCCCCTAGTTTTGTGGCTGAGCGATTTGTTAGGCGGTGTACAGTATCTGCGACACAACCTGTGGATCGGTTTTATCATCATTATGGTCATAAGTGTGTTCATCGCTTATTTTACTTTTAATCGCAGTCGTTATAATTCGCAAGTCGGTGAAGAACTGGCAGAGAGTATGCGAAATGATATGTTCACCCACCTGCAATTACTGCCATATTCTTTTCATCAAGCTAACAAAAGTGGTGAGCTTATTCAAAAATGTACCAGCGACATTGAACAAATTCGGCGCTTTATTGCCAACCAAATATCGGAGATGACTTTCTCATTGACTAACACGGTCTTGGCTTTGTTGATACTGTTTAACATTAACTTGCGCCTCACTTTAATCTCCATTGTCAGTTTACCGATTATGATAATCGTCGCTTTGGTTTTCTTTAAAAGGATGCAGGTGGTTTTTTTAGCCAGCGATGAAGCCGAAGGAGCCTTATTGAATGTCATCCAGGAAAATTTGCAGGGAATCAGAGTTGTCAAGGCTTTCAACAAGGAACAGGCGCAAGCTAAACGCTTTTTAGCGCATACCGAGCACTTTAATGAGACCACCTACAAAGTCATTAAGCTACTGGGTGTCTATTGGAGCTTTACGGATACTTTAGCTTTAGCACAAATTCTGACGACCATTTACTTCGGTATAGTTTTTGCCCACCAAGGTTTAATCACAACCGGTGATTTCTATGTCTTTCTCAGTTATGAGATGATGATCCTTTGGCCGGTAAGGATGTTAGGGCGAATAATTGCCGATATGGGAAAAATGTTTGTTTCGGCAAAACGCTTAGGTGATATTTTAGGACAGCCGGCTGAAGACTTAGAAAGTGGGGATAGACCAGCGCTCAATGGAGCTATCGTATTTAAGGATGTGTATTTTAAGTTTGCCGATGGCGACAACAATGCCCTTCAAGGTATCAACTTAACTATTGAAGCCAATAAGACGACCGCTATCATGGGACCGATTGGTAGCGGAAAGAGCACGCTGGTACATCTGTTGTGCCGTTTGTATGATTACAGTAGCGGCGAGATAAGTATCAACGGTTATCCGATTAATACTATCGCTAAAGGCTATTTGCGAAAGAACATCGGCATTGTCCTGCAAGAACCTTTTCTTTTTTCCAAGACCATTGAAGAAAATATTAAGATTTCTGCTCCGACCGCCAGCAACAAAGCTTTGGTGCAGGCAGCGAAAATCGCCAGTGTGCACGATGTCATCACTTCCTTTGATAGTGGGTATGAAACTATGGTTGGCGAACGGGGGGTAACGCTCTCCGGCGGACAAAAACAACGAATATCGATTGCTCGGGTTATTATCAATAATGTCAAGATTTTGATTTTTGATGATTCATTATCAGCCGTCGACTCGGAAACAGACCTCCAGATTCGTAAAGCGTTAAAGGAGTTGTCCAGTGGGATGACAACGATAATAATTACCCATCGTTGTGACTCGGCTTTTATGGCTGATAAAATTGTGGTCTTAGATAAAGGAAAAATCGTCCAAAGTGGCAGCCACAAGCAGCTATTAAAACAAGAAGGTTTTTATAAGAAGATTTATAATCTGCAAAAATTGCAGGGTGGTAATCAACGATGAGTTGGCAAGAAGAAGATTTCTATCAGGAAAAAATCGATTTCAAAATTTGGTGGCGCATAATTGCTTTGTTGAAAAAACAGCGACGTGAAGTTTTTTGGTTATGGTTTTACATGGTTTTAATTGCCGGCTGTGATACTTTATTTCCTTATTTAAACAAAGTAGCTTTAGACAACTTCGTCAACACCCAAGAGTTCGCCAATCAGGATTTGCTTACTTTGGTGCTGGTCTATGGGGTTTTCATCGGGCTACAGACGATCTGTATTTATCAGTTTTTCCTTTGGGCAGCCAGAATTGAATTGGGTTTCAGTAAAGATGTCAGGCAGCAGGGCTTTGCGCGCTTACAGGAGTTGTCTTTCTCCTATTTCGACCGGACAGCTAACGGCTGGATAATGGCGCGGATGGGCCATGATGTCGCCCGTTTAGCGGAAATCTTATCATGGGGCTTAATGGACTTGATTTGGGGTTTGGCGGTAATGTTGTTTGTTTCGTTGGTCATGTTGCTGGTCAATTGGAAAATGGCTTTACTGGTTTTAGTGGCTGTACCGATTATGGCTTATCTCAGTGTCTGGTTTCAAATCAAGATACATCGGCAATATCAAGAAACCCGCAAAATTAATTCTTTAATAACAGCGGCTTACTCCGAAGGAATTACCGGAGCTAAAACTTCGAAGACTTTAGTTTTGGAAGAACAAAACATCAGTGATTTCCAAAAGCTGACCTCTTCAATGCGGGTTAAGAGTATTCGCGCAGCTTGGTATGCCGCACTCTTTGCCCCCTTAGTGTTGGCCTTGTCGGCTTTTTCTACGGCGGCTATTCTGTGGTATGGTGGCAATCAAGCCATGCTGCAAACCCTGGAAATTGGCACGGTATTGCTGTTTACTTCTTACGCCACTCAGTTTTTCCAACCTTTGCGCGAAATTGCCCATCTGATAACCGATTTACAGATGGCGCAAACTTCTGCGGAACGGGTCTTGAGTCTAATAAATCAAAAAACCGATATTGTCGACAGTCCGGAAGTTGTCACTAAGTATGGTACCATTTGGCAACCGAAATATGAAAACTATGAGGAATTGGTAGGGGATGTCGAATATCGCAATGTCAGCTTTCATTACAACAAAAATGAACCGGTGCTAAAAGACTTCAATTTAAAGGTCAAGGCCGGAGAAACAATTGCCTTAGTTGGTGAAACCGGAGGCGGGAAAAGCACAATCGTCAATCTCCTGTGTCGCTTTTATGAACCGGGAAAAGGGCAAATTTTAATCGACGGTATCGATTACCGGCAGCGCAGCATCGGCTGGTTGCACAGCAACTTAGGTTATGTCTTACAAGCCCCCCATTTATTTGATGAAAGCATCCTTGAGAATGTGCGCTTTGGTGAGAAGAGTATCAGCGAAGAGCAGGTTATTGCTTGTTGTAAACTGGTCCATGCCCATGAATTTATCAGCGAATTTGAAGAGGCTTACAATACCAGAGTCGGAGAAGGCGGTAATCGTCTTTCTTCCGGGCAAAAACAGTTGATTTCCTTTGCCCGGGCTTTATGTGCAAATCCTCGGATCTTGATATTGGATGAAGCGACATCCTCAGTCGATAGTGCGAACGAAGAGTTGATTCAAGCGGCGATAGCTTCTTTATTAAAAAATCGCACGTGTTTTGTGGTGGCCCATCGCTTAAGCACCATAACCAAAGCCGATAATATTCTGGTAATAAAAAACGGAGTAATTAGTGAACAAGGTAAGTTTAAAGAATTGATTAAGAAACAAGGGGAATTCTATAAACTGTATTCCCATCAACAATACATTGATCAAGAAAAGATACTGCTTAATAAAGAATGAGTGGTTATTTAGGTTTTCCGCAGTGTCTGAGCTACACTTTTTATAACATCGGGATTTACCATCGCCACTTGATTGTGATAGAATAGCATTGTTGAACAGGGGAGCCGCAAGGCTGAGAGTGCATTTTGACCCTTATAACCTGATCTAGTTTATGCTAGCGTAGGGAGATTCACTTCTTCTTGCGCCTTGAAAAGAGGTGCTTTTTTTTGAAAATAACAGTTAAAGATTTATCGTACATGGCAGCCTACTTAGCACTTTTTGCCATTTTGGATTATTTATCCAATATCATTCCAATATTTAAAATGCCGCTAGGCGGCACTTTGGGTATGGGCACTATTGTGTTACTACTAGCTTCATACCAACTGGGGTGGCGTAAAGCGCTCATTGTTTGTTGTGGCGCAATTCTACTACAGTTTATCACCGGGCAAATGTACATCTATCATCCCTTGCAGTTTTTATTGGACTATGGTTGGGCTTTTCTAATTTACGGCTTAGCTCTGGTGTTTCCCGGCTATAGCGGCATTGTTGTAACTAACACAATACGCCTGCTTTGTCATTTTATCTCCGGTTTTGTTTTCTTTGCGGAATATGCCGGCGAACAAGGAGCGGTGCTGTACTCTTTGCTTTATAACAGTAGCTACATGTTGCCAACCATGTTGCTAGGCTTGTTGTTGGTTCCTTTAATCGATAAAAAGCTTCGAACTAATCGGCAACGCATGACCCAACCGACGAATCATAATGAAAATTAAGCGGACAGGTGGGTAGCGGGGGAACATATGGTTTGGGGTTGGCGGCGGTCGAGCTACAAACGGTGGCTGAGACAACATCAGATTTTTCAAAGCCGTAAAAGCCACATACTTCAATGCGACCGGAGATTCCGGCAGTGCTATCCGGTAGTTTGATACTTAATGATTCATTAAAGGTTGAAAAGCTGTATGAACCGCCATTGTAGTATACTGTTCCGTTGTAAGTAATCTTGCCCCAGAAAATAGCGAGGTTGTTTGGTTTCTGTTTAAGATATTGAATACCGAATTGATCATACTTTTCTCCGATATTTTCTATCGGCAGTATTTTGGTGAAAGCTACTACATAGGTGTCGTAGCTTTTTGATGAGATACTTAGTTTCTCAATTGGCGGTAACTCCAGGGGTTCCGGGGGATCGACAAAGACAGTGGCCCCGGCTTTTGCCAAGCCGGTAGTGGTCTCCCAACCTTCGATGGGCTTAACAAAAGGATAAATTCCTTTGGCTACCGTAACACTCACAATGCCACCGGGACGCTTATATAGTCCGGGTTTGGGTCGACTGGAATAAATAACATCGAGCAAACGAGTTTGGGTACGACCTGGTATGTTGTATAAGTGCGTTTTATTGGTGACAACATGACCTTTTGCAGCTTTATCAAAACCGGCCCAAGTTGCCATGGAGTATTCTGTAGTACAACAGATCAACCATTTATCTTTACGGCCGCGTAAACCGTACTTTAAACCATCACGACCCCAGTCTGAAGTACCGGTTTTACCATAAACCGGATATTTCTTTTTTAAGATGTAAGAAGCTCCGGCTCCCGGGCTATCAACACCGGCTTTCATTAAGGAAGCTGATAACCAAGCCGCCTGAGGGGAAATAGCTTGCCTTTTTTCCGGGTTTGCAAGGTAATCGTCCCGTGTAGTTTCGTGGTATTCGATTTTTAGTACAGTATGGGGTTCGATCCATAAACCGTAGTTAAAGAGCATTTGATAACCGCTGGCCATTTCTAAAGGATTGGTTTGAAAGATCGAACCACCGATAGCTAACTGTGGCGAGTAGTTTTTGGTAGTAACCCAGTTCATGCCGATATCATTCATGTATTTGACAATAGTTTCAACCCCGGCTAGTACTTCAACATGGCGTAATGTGACAACGGCCGGGACATTGCGGGAACGCTTAACGGCTGCTTGGATAGTGATGGGTCCGGCATATTTATTGTCATTGTTGTTTACTTTTACTTTGGAATGCGGATAATTGATAGGATAATCATAAAGGATCATTCCGGTATTATAGCCGGCATACTCAAAAGCTAAGGCGTAATCCAATAAGGGTTTGATACTGGAGCCGGGTTGTTTTTTCATTTTGGTAGCAAAGTTAAAACCGCGTTGGACTTTGTTGTAGTCTTTGCCGCCACCTAGAGCGATAATCTCTCCGGTACTGTTGCGGATGACTGCTGTGGCGGAGTCGATATCTTTCTGAATCTCCATATTAACCGAGGTTTCACCGGCTAATATTCTTTCAATTTCAGCTTGGACGTCGGTTTCCATGGCGGTGTAGATAACCATGGGCACTAAGTAAGGATCATCACCGGTTTTTTCGATTACTTCATCAACGACAGTGTCAATATATGCTTGATAAGGGATGATGGTTCTTGAGTCGGTAAAAGGAACTAAGGTGTCTTCAATCTTAATCGCTTTTGCCATCAAGCAATCGATTTCTGAAATATAACCATGGGTGAACATCATGTCGAGAACTTCGTTGCGCCGGGCGGTAGCTGCTGCTAAATTAGAAAAGGGATTATAGTAGTTAGGTAGGTTAATAACCCCGGCTAATAAGGCAGCTTCAGCTAATGATAAATCTTGAACATTTTTGGCGAAATAGTATTCTGCGGCTTTTTGGATGCCGCGGTAAGGGCCACCGTAGTTGTTTTTATTGATATAATTTTCAAAAATTGTCTTCTTGTCGACTAAATCTTCGGCTTTGCCTGAAAGATAGATTTCCTGGATTTTTCGTTCAATATTCTTTGTCACACCGCCGGAACCTTCAAGTAAGAAATAACTGTTTTTTATCATCTGCATGGTAAAAGTTGAGCCACCTTGTGAGAAATTTCCGCTTTTAACATTGACCAGCGCTGCTTTGACAAAGCGGGGTAAATCGAAGCCGTGATGAACAAAGAAACGGGAATCTTCAATGGAGACAAAAGCATCAATGACACATTGTGGTAGCTCTTCATAGCCCACCAGACTCCTTATCTCTTTTCCTAACTCGGCGATTATTTCGCCTTTGGCATCCAGTACGATGGTCGAGGGTTGGGGAGACAGGTCTTCTTTCGCAATAATCGGAGCGTTAGCCAAAAGCTCGTTGACATAGATTAAAGCATAGCTGCCACCGACGCTGACGGCTAAAACAGCAAGCAGGGTAATAGCTGTTAAAGCTTTATGCAGGGCTCTTGGTAGGCTTAGCTTAGGCTTGTTCAGCTTAGAATCTTGGGCTTGTTTCGGAGAAAAGCCACCACTGCTTACCGGCAACAACAAACCTCGCCGTCTTTCATTGGAAATTTGTCGGGCGGTTTTTGGTTTATCAGCCATATTAAAAGTCTTATGAGTCAGTTGAGAATCAAGTTTATCATTTTTGTTGGACTTGCGTAATACTTTAAAAGCCGGGGGCAAAGCCAGCTGGATTGGTTGTTTTGTTGTCGTTTTATTAATGAATGAAAAGGGATTACTTTTACTATTTTTCATGATATTTCAATCTGTCTAGGTCAATTATACAGTAAATCTCCCGGATATAAAAATGAAATCAATGGTATAATGGGAGAGAAAAGAAGAGGATAGCGAGTTAGTTTATGAAAGTGTTGTTAGTATCTGGTAGCCCTCATACCCAGGGTAGTACAAAAAGAGCGCTGGATGAAATTGCCAATGAGTTGAAAAAACATGAGCTTGACTATGAGTTTTTTCAACTGCCTTTAAAGCCTTTGCAGAGCTGCCTGGCTTGTGGTTACTGTCGTGATCATGGGGACAATCGCTGTGCGCTTGACGATTGTGTCAATGAAATCATCAATAAAATGCGAAGTTGTGACGGTTTAGTGGTAGGCAGTCCGGTGCATTTTGCCGGAATCACCGGAGCGACTAAAGTGGTTATGGATCGTCTGTTTTATTGTGCCCGCCCCATCTTCATGTATAAAGCTTTTGCGGCAGTGGTCATTGCCCGCCGTGCCGGAACTACAGCAGCTTTGGAACAACTGAATAAGTATCCTTTGATTTCCAATATGATTATGGTCGGTTCGCAATATTGGCCCATGGTCTTTGGCGCCGTCGCTGAAGACTTGTCGGAAGATCATGAAGGTTTACAAAACATGCGGACCTTAGCCCGCAATCTGGCTTGGATTTTAAAAGCCAGTGAGAAAGCTAGAACGGAAACGCCAAAAGCGGAAGAAGAAGCTATGCGGACTAATTTTATTCGGAAAGAAGTGCTATGATTGAGTATCGCGGACCTTATGCGAAGATAGATTTGCATGGCATGACGGAAAGTGAAGCCCGGGTCTATCTTGACCAAATGTTAACTAGTCTGCCTAAGAGCATTGTTGAGGTAACAATCTCGCACGGTTATCGTCTGGGGGCTGTGTTACAGAACTTTGTGCGCAAAAAATACCAACACAAGAAAATAAGCAAGAAAATGATATCAACTAATCCCGGAGAAACTATTCTCCAAATTAAATAAGTGCTCGTAGCGCAACGGATAGCGTACTTGGTTCCGATCCAAGGGGTTGCAGGTTCGAGTCCTGTCGAGCACGCCATACTACAACAAAGGTAGACAAGCTAAAACTGGGTTTACTTCAGATAATTATCTAAAAGCCAATAATGAAAGGGCGAACAACCTGCTTTTTCCGCCGAGAAAATCATAAATTAATTAAGGAAGACATTTTTTTGTATTATGGTATAATAATAACAACATTCTTGTGATTATAAGGAGAGAGAAATGAAAAGAAAAAGTATAATTTTGGTAGTAGTATTGTTGCTTCTCAGCTTGACTATGGCGGGTTGTAGTAAAGGTAAAACTTTCACGAAAGAAGACATGTCCATAACTTTAACCAGCGATTTCCAAGAGAAAGCAAAAGAGAATACTGATGCTTATTATGAAGGTAAAAGTGCTATTTTGTTCTGCTATCGCGATTCCAATGACAGCTTGAAAGATGTCGGTATGGATCCGAGCACTCTGACACTAAAAGAGTACGCAGAAAAGATTGTTGAGCTTCATAAAATCAATGTGGCAGTTGTAGAAGTAGAAGGCTTGGTGGTCTTTGATTTCTATCAAACTAGTGGTGACTATGAATTTTACCATTTTGGTACAGTGAAAAAAGGACCAAATTCTTTCTGGGTATTTGAATTTGTTTGTCAAAAGAAGGATTTAGACAAGATGACAAAAGAATTTGTCAAGTGGGCTAAATCAATCGAGATTAAATAACAAGTAAAACGGCCGAAACTAATCGGCTTTTTACTTGCCTGATTTGCTAAGAATAAGCGTTCAAGAAAATTTGGCAGAAAAGTCGGAAAAAGCATATAATTATTTTATAGAAATTCAATCAAGCCGGGTAGCTGGCTAACAGGAGTAGAAAAATGAAACTATTTAAGGAGACTTTCTCCAAAGAAGAGTGGAGTTGGATAATGTATGATTGGGCCAACTCGGTTTTTGCGACAATAATGATGGCTGCCGTGTTTCCCATCTATTTTACCAATATTGCCAATGCTGCTGGCACTTCCGGGGACTATTGGTGGGGGATAGGAACTTCGTTAGCGATGATAATTGTGGCAATTATTGCCCCAATTACCGGTGCTCTTTCGGATTTCATCGGTTATCGTAAAAAAATGTTTGTTTTCTTTTTGATTATCGGTATTGCTTTTACGGCAGTAAGCGCAGTTAGTGATAATTGGATATTGTTGCTTTGCGGCTACGCTATCGGGCATATCGGATTTTCCGGTAGCTGTTTGATTTATGACAGTTTTCTCTCCGATGTCACTACACCGGAAAGAATGGACAAAATTTCTGGTTACGGTTTTGCCTTGGGTTATATTGGGGGTAGCACCATTCCTTTTCTAGTCAGTATCGCTTTGATTATGTTTGGTGAAAACTGGGGCATTGATGCTGCAATGGCAGTAAAGCTCTCCGTTGCTTTAGCGGCTGTTTGGTGGTTGGTATTTACCATACCATTTTTGAAGAATGTCAAACAGAACTATGGTATTCCCAAACCGCAAGATAGTCATGTGGTCAAAGAAGCTTTCATAGCGGTGATTGCCACCGCCAAGAAGATTTTCACCAACAAAAAGTTGTTTTATTACATAATCGCTTATTTCTTTTATATCGATGGCGTCGGCACGGTTATCAATATGTCGACTGCTTATGGCGCTACTTTAGGTTTGGATACTACTTCGATGATTTTAGCACTTCTTGTCACCCAAATCGTTGCCTTTCCTTGTTCAATTTGGTTTGCTAAACTGGCGGAAAAATTTGGTTCGATTAAAATGCTGGTCTTTGCGGTGTGCGAGTATTTAGTCATCTGTATCCTCGGCTTTATTATGGGCTTTGGCTTGGAGAATGGCATCTTTGGCATCAATGTTGCCGTGATAATTTTTTGGACTTTAGCAATTATGGTCGGTACTGTTCAAGGTGGGATTCAAGCAACAGCGCGTTCGGCTTACGCCCAAATGATTCCTCCGGAAAACTCCGGCGAATACTTTGGTTTCTTCGATGTCTTTGGGAAATTCGCCTCTTTTATGGGCCCCTTGCTTTATTCCATGACTAAAGCACTAACCGGCAAGAGCTC
>CAZUQA010000092.1:0-2147 GCA_964622375.1 uncultured Erysipelotrichaceae bacterium
TATGATGAATTTGATCATCATAGCGTAACTTTGCGTTTAGCGGAAGAAGCCGGTCTCGACTTCGTAGCTTTCAAAGTGTGTTCAGCAGAAGCGCTAGAAGAAATTAAGGAGAAAACGATTGCTTTTGGCTATGAAGTTAGCGAAATTAAAGCCGACTCTGATCAACCGGGCTTTGGTCGTCGTTACAGTTGGAAGATTTCAACCGGCCATACTTTCCAAGTTTATCATGAAGTCGAATTAGCCGCTAAAACTCCGCAAATCAAAAATCCGGATATTTGGTCGGAACCACCACGGGGAATGAAAGCCGTGAGAATGGATCACTTCTTGTTGTACGGGCCAAATGTCGCCGAAGCCGAAAGATTCTGTAAAGAAGTCTTCGACATGTTTGTGCCAGAAGTATGCAACGCGGAAGATGGCAGCCGAGTGGCTTCCTGGATTACCAGCTCCAATAAACCACACGACTTAGCTTTCGTTGAGTATCCACAAGCCGGAAAGATTCATCACTTAGGTTTCTACTTAAACGACTGGCGGGATGTGGGCGACGCTGCTGATTTAATCGCTATCAATCGTTTAAAACTGGACATCGGCCCGACGCGTCATGCGATTACCAGAGGTCACAGTATCTATTTCTGGGAACCTTCCGGTAACAGAATTGAAGTTTACGCCGGTGGTTACACCGCCTACCCGGATTATCCCCAAAGAGTTTGGGACTTTGCGGAACTAGGCCGTGGTTTGTTCTACTTCTCAGGCGAATTAATTCCAAGTTTCTTGGAAATCGTCACCTAGAAAAGAAAAAACTAATCGACAAAGCGGACAGTCTCAGGATTGCCCGCTTTTTTATTGACAACTATGTTATTATGTCTTCAGCACCAGCAAAGTGATTAACTTATGGCAAATAAAACTTATCGTTTCTCAGCTACCATCTGTCCAGCTAGTCAGGGCGGAGCTTATATTAAATTTCCCTATGATTTACGCCGTGAATTCGGCAAAGGGCGACTAAAAGTTCACGCCACTTTTGATGGTGAACCTTATGATGGAAGCATCGTCAACATGGGCCTCAAGAATCCCGATGGTTCAATTTGTTACATTCTCGGGATCTTAAAATCAATTCGGGAAAAAATCAATAAACAAGCCGGTGACATTGTCGAAGTGACGATTACCGAAAAGATCTGACTGCCCCGGCTAAACTAAGAAAGGTTGGCGTTTTTATTCTAAGCACCCGGGTTACGGGGTCTTATCAAATCACTTCATAAAGTAATTCTAAATACGAATTTTCTAACAAATTACATTCCACAAGTTTTAACGCCGGCAGTTTGTTGATCTCAGTATTACTCGTTAATGAAGGTCCATCGACTAGTGTAGCTGTCTCTCTTCCCCCAACAATAAGCGGAGCGACGATCACTCTTATCCTCTTGATTAAGTTGTTTCTAAACAGCTCGCTATTTAAGGTGCCTCCCGATTGGATAGTTAAATTATCAATTTTGTATTTCCTTTTTAACAATTTAAATAACTCCACAAAATCAATTGTCCGCTTACAGTGAATTATCTCGACATTACCGCCAATATCCAGATAATCTTTTTTTGTTGTCACAACAATAACTTTGCTTAATCGCTTACTTAAGTATTTCAACCCTTTTTCATTTAGGTGTTGCTTGTTGTCAACTATGACAAAAGAAACCGGTGTTTTACCGGGAATGTCCGTTTTTTCGTTAATTCCTATTTTTTGTAGTACTCTGCCGGTGTTTAAAGACCACAAATCAGTAGTTTGTTCTATCTGGTAGTATTGATGCAACCCTTCTTTAACTCCCTCAATTAAGATTAAGTCTTTATCAAAATCAAGTCCATCCGTACTGCCGGTCGAGATTTTTCCATCTACTGACATCAGCATAAACAGAGTTGTGTCCGGTATATCGTGCATTTTTTCTCCGTTTCGCGACTTTCGCTCACCTTGCATCACGAAAGGTCATAGCTCGCTAATTGATTTCATCTTACATAAAAAAGTCTAAAAACTATAATCTTTCAAAATGTTGTTAGTAGTATTAATAAAGGCAAACAGCGTGCTTCGAAAGCATTCCTTTAGCAGTAAACTTGGTGACCCGTACGGGATTTGAACCCGTGAATGCTGCCTTGAGAGGGCAGTGTGTTAA
>CAZUQA010000093.1:0-4841 GCA_964622375.1 uncultured Erysipelotrichaceae bacterium
ATGAAAGAGGGCGGATCTATGCTTACCGTTTTCGGCCTGCCGGACCGATTTTCGCCAAAAGTATCGATGAATACCCCGGTAAGTGCATCGAGGGTAAAGCTTTTCAACTGATGATTGACAATAACCTGGATTTTGCGACGGCTTTATATCCTTACGAACTGGTTACCTATGGGGAAACCGGGCAGGTCTGTGGCAACTGGATGCAATACCAGTTGATTAAACAATACCTGCAAGAGTTAACGGATACTCAGACTCTGGTTGTTCAGTCTGGCCATCCTTTGGGCCTGTTTCATAGCCCCCCCTCAGCTCCCCGGGTAATCATCACCAATGGTTTGATGGTGGGCGAAGCTGATAATTTAGAAGATTTTAAGCGTTACGCCGCCTTAGGTGTGGCTAATTATGGCCAAATGACAGCCGGCGGCTGGATGTATATCGGACCACAAGGCATCGTGCATGGCACCTACAACACCCTGTTAAATGCGGCCAGAATGCTGGATCCCGCCAGCAATGACATGAACTATAAACTTTTTATTTCCAGTGGCTTAGGCGGTATGTCCGGGGCTCAGGGCAAAGCGGCCAAGATTGCCAACGGAGTAGCGATTATTGCCGAAGTTGATGCTTCCCGTATCGCTACCCGAGCAGCGCAAGCTTGGGTGGATAAAGTATGTGAGGATTGTGCCACAGCTTTTAACTTAGCCAAGCAGGCGCAAATTAATCAGGAAGCCTTAGCTATCGCTTACCAGGGTAATGTAGTGGACCTCTTACACTATGCTTTGGCAAATAACATCAAGGTCGACTTGATTTCCGATCAAACATCCTGTCACGAAGTATATGAAGGCGGTTATACCCCGGTAGGAATGACTTATGAGCTGCGAACTCAACTGTTAAAGGAAAATCCCACGGAATTTAAAAAGCGGGTTAATGTCGGACTAAAAACCCACTACTTAGCCCTTAAAGCTTTGGTTGATCAAGGCAGTTATTTCTTCGATTACGGTAACAGCTTTTTAAAAGCCTTGTTTGACAGCGGCATCAAAGAAATAAGTAAAAACCAGCTTGATGATAAAGCCGGTTTTATTTGGCCGAGTTATGTTGAAGATATCTTGGGACCTTTACTGTTTGATTATGGCTATGGTCCTTTTCGCTGGGTCTGTCTCAGCGGTAAAGAAGAAGATTTGGATAAAACTGATGAAGCGGCTATGGCTTGTATTGATACCAAGGGACGTTACCAAGATTATGATAATTGGCTGTGGATTAAACAAGCCAAAGCCAATAAGTTAGTTGTCGGCTCAAAGGCCAGGATACTATACCAAGACGGTTTTGGGCGTTATAAGATTGCCAAGCGTTTTAATGAAATGATCAGAAATAAAGAAATCGGTCCCATCATGATCGGACGTGACCATCACGATGTTTCCGGTGCCGATTCACCTTTTAGAGAAACCTCCAATATCAAAGACGGGTCACAGTTTATGGCCGATATGGCAGTACAGAACTTTGCGGGTAATGCCGCTCGCGGTATGTCTTTAGTGGCTTTACATAACGGGGGTGGTGTCGGTATCGGCAAAGCTATCAATGGCGGCTTTGGCTTGGTATTAGATGGTTCAACACGGGTTGATGAAATACTTTATCAAGCGGTATTGTGGGATGTTATGGGCGGTATTGCCAGGCGTAGTTGGGCCGGCAATCCCCATGCCTTACAGACCGCTGCTTCTTACAATGAGTTGATGGGGGAAAATGATGATATTACTCTGCCATACTTAGCGGATAAAGAGAAAATAGCGGAGTATTTGAAAAAACAAGATGAAAAAGATAATTGAATGTGTACCGAATTATTCCGTTGGTAATAATCCGGAAATACTAAATAAAATCTGTCAGCCGTTCCATGATGAAGCCGAAGTTAAACTATTATCAGTAGAGCCGGATGATGACTACAATCGCACGGTAGTCACCCTAATCGGCGAGCCCCAGGCGGTACTGAGGGCGCTGGCTAAATCTTGTGTGCTGGCTCGGGATTTGATTGATTTAAGAAAGCACCACGGTCAACATAAAAGGATGGGGGCTGTTGATGTCGTACCGCTGATACCGCTTGCCAACCTCAGTGAACAGGAAACGATAAGCTACAGCCAACAACTGGCTGAAATGATCAATCAAGCCAGTGGCATACCGGTCTTTCTTTACAGCTTAAGTGCCACAGCGGAAAACCGCCGTAACCTGCCTGATATTCGGGAAGGGGAATTTGAAGGCATGTTTGAGAAAACTAAATTACCGCAGTGGCAACCGGATTACGGCAGTGGCTGTCACCCCAGTGCCGGGGTGGTAGCTGTCGGTTGTCGGCCTTTACTTGTTGCTTATAATATCGATTTAAACTGTAGTGACAGAAAAATTGCGGCAGCTATTGCGAAAGCTATCCGCTACTCTTCCGGCGGTTATCGCTGTATCCAAGCCGGAGCAGCCAGATTGGCCGACCAGGGTATTGTTCAAGTGACGATGAATATCACCGATTATCGTCAAACAGCGCTCTACCGGGCTTTTGAAGCTGTTAAAATGGAAGCTAAGCGCTATGGCGTACAACTTAGTGGCAGCGAGGTAGTTGGCTTAATTTCTTTAGATTGTTTGCAGGATGTTGCAGCTTATTATCTTGGCTTAAACTGCAAAGATGATTGTCAACTGCCACTGAATGAAGTTGTGGAAGTAGTAAAAAAAGCTTTATTATTACGTGACTTTGACGAAAGAAAAGTGATTGAGTATTATCTATAACAGAGGTAAGAGTTTATGAGTAAATATATTATTGAGGATGCCAAACGTTGTTTACAGTGTCAAACCCCGACTTGTGTCCAGGGTTGCCCGATTCACACCCCGATTAAGGAAGCCATTGCTTTATTGTTGAAAAGCGAGGTCCAACAAGCCGGTGAATTGCTATTTGAAAATAATCCTTTGTCGCTGGTGTGTAGCCATGTCTGCCCGCAAGAGAATCAATGTGAAGGACACTGTATCCTAAACAACAACGGGGGACCGGTTTATATCAGTGCCATAGAAAACTATATCTCGGATTACTATTTAAATATTTACCAACCGCAACCCTCATTAAAAAATCGCGGTCAAGTGGCGGTAATCGGTGCCGGGCCGGCCGGGCTATCTTTAGCTTTCTTTTTGGCGCGTAAAAATTTCGCGGTGACAATCTTTGAAGGCTATGATCGAATCGGGGGAATTTTGCGCTATGGTATACCGGAATTCCGTTTACCGAAAACCGTGATAGATTTATTAGGCGAGACTTTGAGTAATATGGGTGTCAAAATTCGACCCAATACCACCATCGGTACCAATTTGAATATTGACGAACTATTCCGTGATGAATATCGCGCGATTTTTATCGGTACCGGAGTATGGCGGGCCAATAAAATCGGTATCAAAGGCGAGAGTTTAGGCCATGTCCATTTTGCGGTAGACTACCTGCGTAACCCCGGGGTTTATCGTTTGGGTAAAAGTTTAGCGGTCATCGGTTCGGGGGATGTCGCTATGGATGTTGCGCGTACCGCTTTTAGAAACGGCTGTCAAGAAGTTGTGGTGGTTTGTCGGGGCGACGAAAGTACGATAGCTGCTCGTCAACATGAGGTAGAATACGCCAAAATCGACGGCGCTCGTTTTATCTTTAATCTTTCGGCCCGGGAAATAACCGATGAAGGGGTGCTTTGCGCCAACAGCAATAATCCCGGCGAAATTAAGCTGTTACCCTGTGATTCGGTGATAATTGCCATTGGTCAGGGTCCGCGCTCTTTTATTGTTTCAACCACAAAAGGAATCGATGTGGTAGCCAGCGGTTTAGTGGCGGTTGATGAAGTCGGTCGAACCACCAGAGCAGGGGTCTTCGCCGGTGGCGATGTGGTTACCGGAGCTAAAACCGTAGTAGAAGCCGTAGTTGCCGCCCGCAAGGTAGCCACAGCTATTGAGGAGTTTATCAAAGAGAAGTATGAGAGCTAACAGCTGAGGATTGACTGGCTAGGCATAAGATTTTATACAGTATTAAATACAGCGAAATAATATGAGCACTACAACTTACCATAATATTGCCAAACTCTATAGCCTAAGGGGGGGCAGCCGCAGCCAAGAAGCTTTGCGGGATGCCGGGGTTTTAACCCAAGCCTGGATGACAGTGAAAGACCGGGTGATTATAGCCAGCGGTGTCGGAGCGCCAACAGCCAAGGCTACAGAATTAGTTGACCTGAAAGGAAAAATTGTCGTACCCGGATTTATTGACGGCCACAGTCATTTGGTTTTTGCCGGTAATCGAGCTAAGGAATACCCGCAGAAAATCCAAGGACAGAGCTACAGTGCTATTTTAAAAGCCGGTGGTGGTATTCTTAGTACCGTAGCTGCTAGCAGAGCAGCCACCAAAGAACAATTGTTCGACAAAGCTAAAGCCAGTCTGAAAAAATTTCTGAGTCGCGGTGTCTGCAGTATGGAAGTTAAAAGCGGCTATGGTTTGGATTTAGTAAACGAACTAAAACAACTACAGGTGATCAAAGAGCTCAATGGGGCCCAAGCCATTGAATTGTTCGCTACTTATCTGGGAGCCCACGCCAAACCTAAAGAATTTCAAGATAATCCGACATATTTAGAGTTTTGCAGCCAACAGGTTTTACCCCAAGCCAGAGAATTCGCTGATTTTTGTGATATCTTTATTGACGATGGAGCTTTTAAAGCGGAAGAAGCTGAAGTTTTCTTACGGGAGGCTCAGGCTTTAGGCTACAAAATCAAAATGCACATTGATGAGCTGGAAAACTTGGGCGGTGCAAATTTGGCAGTTAAACTGCAAGCGACTTCAGTCGAACACTGCATCAAGACCA
>CAZUQA010000094.1:0-2901 GCA_964622375.1 uncultured Erysipelotrichaceae bacterium
TCAAAGTTAAAAGTCACATCATAATAATTCAGCAGTGTACCACAGGCAAAACCGTGGCTGACTATGACAATATTTTCGTTTTCGTGCTTACTCAATAAATCCTTTACGGCACTAACACAACGCTCTTGCACAGCTCGGAAAGAATCACCGCCCGGCAGTTGATATTCATGGTCAAGCCAATAGTGCTGATAGAAAGAATAAGCGTCATAGCTTTGGGAGCGATCACGAGCACTGTGATGTTCACGAAATGCTTCATCACTACAAATTAACAGACCACTAACGCGGGCAAAATCGCAGATCGTAGCTAACGCTCTTTGATAGGGGCTACTGTAGATATGGCTGATGTTTTTATCTTTTAAAAATGCGGTAATCAACAAGCTGTCTTCTTTACCTTTAGGGGTTAAATAGCGAGCCCGGTCATCTGCTAGGCTGTAGTCAGCTTGGCAATGCCGAATCAAATACACAGTTGTCATAAACTTTACTTAACTAAATACACGCCGCTTTGCGTCGTAGCTTTACTGTAGTAGTCATTGTTAAAATAAGTCACAACTTCTACTAGGTAAACAAACTTCTTTTGTGAAGAAGTCGCCAATTTTGTTCGATCAATTGTTCCGTTTTCGCTTTTATTAGTTTGGATGAAGGTGGAAAAGCGTTCATCAAAGAATTCGGAGAATAGAGCGACAATCCCTGCTGAATCAGCATATTTAGCATTTAGCCCAGCTCCGGTTTGCAAAACTTTGGTAACTTTAGAGTTTTTAAAGCCGGCTTGTTGCAGTTGCTCTGTGAGAAAATCATTGAGATTTTGTTTATCCTTAATTTCCGTAAAACTAAATTCGGTAGCCTGTAAATAGGCTACTGCTTGCTCACGCTCTATTGCTGCCTCCAAAAATTCGCGATATAAACTTAGCACGGCCTGACCGTGAGTCCACAAATCCCAGCTAGAGAAATCTGTACCATAAGCGGCATATTCCGCTTTCACCTGGAAATCGCCGTTTTTTGGGTCGGTTAAAGGCTGGTCTTTAGTTAAGATCTGTCTGTTGAATTGTTCAACTGCCACTTTTTTCATTTGCTGAAGACCGGCATCCCAATTCTCCGCCTCTTCGGCGTTAAACCACAGATTGTTGCCGAATTTGTTGGCTCCCGGTAGATTTCTTAGCGCTTTGGCGTCAAAACCGTCCTTACTTTTAGTCCAGATTTCACTCATAAAGTCAATCGCTCCTTCTCCGCCAACGATGATGTTGTTGTAAATAACATTGTTGAAACTCTTTTGGACCCCGAAAGCAATAGCACAATCATAAATGATGTTATTGTAGATTTCACAATCAAAAGTGTAGCCGAGATTGCCATCGTAACCGCCAAAACAGATACCGGTCCAGCCTTGGGAGCTAGCTATGATATTATCGTGAACTTTGACACCGGATACCGAAAAATCGCCGTAGATCTGACTGACGGCTTCAGTAGCCACTTCAATACCGATATCACAATCGAAGATGAAATTTTGGTAAATTTCAATATTTTGACCGCCATCGACATAGATGCCGCCACAACAGCGATCATATTGCCCACCAAAATCAAGTTCGTCATCAATGTCTTCTTCATCCCAAAAGGCCGACCAATAGGCATTGTTGTTGCTGGTATTTTGGCCGAAAATGAAGTTATTAAAGCATTTCCCGTTACGCACATAGTTGTTGGCGTGACGTACCTTCATACTATTACCGGCAAGCAGTAAAGGCGCATCCCAAGGATAAAACCCCACCATGTCGATAGCAATATTGTTACCATTTCTGATAAAATTACCGGAGATTTCAAAACCGTCAATATAACCGGCTAAGGTCAAGTTCTCACTCCAAAACGAGCGATTATCTTCGATGATGTTGTCAGTTACCAGCAAATCGACAATCGGCGCTTTGTTGTTGCGCCCGGCAACTTCGATGATGGCTGCTGCCCCATCTAAGCCAAAAGCGCGATTACCGACAATACGAATATTACGGTAACTCTCCCCTTCTTTTTTGCCTTCGTTGGTGGTTTCACAACATAAAGCCGCCCCGGCATTGGTCAGAGTCAACCCTTGAATAGTGATATACTCGACATTTTCCAAATAGATAACATACTCATCCTGCTTGCCACCGCCATCGATTATCACTACCGCCCCATCTTCGCTACAAATCAGGGTACTGCCAACAGTTTCGTTACCACTCTTATCGGCACTAACATGCAATAATTCTTGATAACGGCCTTCTTTGATAATTAACGTTTCTCCGGCTTGCAGTATGTCAATTCCCTTTTGGATCGTTTTAAAAGGCTGAGATTTTGTGCCAGGATTGCTGTCGCTACCGTTAACTGCCACCCAGTAGGTGGCATCCTCCCCTACTCCGCTTGGAGTTTGCCGACAGGCCAGAAGTGTTAATAACAAGGAAAAAACTAACAATAATCGGCTGGCATAACTTTTGTTTCTCATTTTTTTCTCTCCTTTTTGCGATTGCTTAATTAGAGTATGACATTGTGATAAACATTTTGGACATCATCAACTTCATCTAAAAGGTGCAGCAATCTTACAAATAACTCTTTATCTTCAGACTCCAGTTGGACATATTCACCGGGTAAATAGGTGATTTCCAAGACACTGAAATTACAATCCGGTATTAAGGTTTCAACGGCATCTTTCGCTTTATATAAATCTGTTGCTTCCACATAGAGCGTCATTATTTCGTCATCATTTTCAATATCTATGACCGCACAATCGGCCAGAATCAAAGCATCTAACATAGCTTCCTGATCAGGATAGGCAAAAGCCAGTAAACCGAGTTTCTCGTAACTGTGGCTCACGGAGCCGGCTGTGCCTAACTTGCCATGGGCTTTATTAAAACAAGAACGAACATCGGCTAAGGAGCGATTGGTATT
>CAZUQA010000095.1:0-39402 GCA_964622375.1 uncultured Erysipelotrichaceae bacterium
AAGCATCGATTAAACCGGAACCAAAGACACTGTCAATGAAACTGGTTCCTAAAGTATAACCCCAGTAAGTAAAGTAATACTTTATTATCGAGTGAGGTAAACCATACAACAAGACAAACAGTATCATGCCCAAAACATTGCCTTGTGAGCACAAACCGATGGCAATCCCGGCAGTTATGACTCTAAAACAGTTGAAGAAGAGCGAATCAAACATACCGGCTGTCGGTCCCATCAAAGCCGCTTTGAGGTTATTGATGGTAGCTCCGTCAATAGAATTCTTCTCTTTATGCTCCTTCTCCATAGCGTAAGATAAACCGGCAATAAAGTTAAAAGGAATTACATGGGTATTGAAGAAGTTTTGGTGACGCAAGATGGCTTCTTTTCTTCCTTCTTCATCATCCCGGTAAATCTCTTCAATCGCCGGCGCCATGGTAATGGTAAAAGCGTTAGCTTCCATTTTAACCATATTGAAAGTCACAAAGGTCATATGGGAGCGCCAGAACATTGAGTTTAATATTTTCTTTTCTTTCCCACTCAAATCAATTTTTTCACTAAAGAGCCGTTTTTTCTGGCTGCCTCCGGAATCGGAAAAACTGTTTTTAAGATCAATTATCCGTTTCTCA
Source organism: uncultured Erysipelotrichaceae bacterium (assembly GCA_964622375.1). Classification (GTDB taxonomy): domain Bacteria; phylum Bacillota_I; class Bacilli_A; order Erysipelotrichales; family Erysipelotrichaceae; genus CAZUQA01. Next base: position 624 of record CAZUQA010000095.1, read on the forward strand.
CCAAAGAACATGGCAATGGCAATAGCGATACCCAATACTGCAATGACAATGGTATCCAAGCCCAAAAACTTGGCGAAGATAAAGCCGACAAAGAAGAACAACACCGTTTCTTTGGAGATAATCATCGAAGCCAATATCGCAAAACCGACGGCAATCAACATGTAAGTCCCGGCAGTTAAGCCGACAATCAACCAGGGGTCTGAACCGCCACCGCCGGAAGTCGGATCACCAAAGAACTCAAAACCATAATTGACACAGACATACAAAATTAAACAAGGCACCAGTTGATATAAGGTTAAACTGCAGGCTATCGTCTGGCGGGTAAACTTCTTGAGGTTTTTGACAGCCAGCCGCTCCCAATAAGGTGCCATCGCCGAAAACACCGGCATCAAGACATCGCGGAAACCCACCATAATAGTGCCGATAGGCAAGGCTAAAGCTAAAGCCGTCTCCACATTAGCTCCCATCAATATGGCGTAAGCTACGGCAATCACCGATGAAGTTGTCGGGTCAGCCGCAATACTGCCGCCGATAGCCGAGATTCCCATAAAAATCGACTCTAAGGAAGCTCCCATAATAACCCCGGTCTTCAGATCCCCTAAAACTAGCCCGGTTAGCGGTGCCACCACAATCGGTCGCACCAAAGTGTCCCAACCTAAAAGAAAATTATCCAAAGTTGTGACTAAATAATAAATCAAAATAATCAATAAAGAACTTTGTACCATAAAATCTCCCCTTTCATTTTATTAATTAATCTAAACTACAGAGTTCAAAAAACGCCGGATTGAAAAGCTCCGTGTCTACCAGCCTATCAAAAACCTTGCGACCTTCACTAAAAGTCGCTAGCGCTTGATAATCGGCATCGATGATCACAAAATCTGCATCTTTTCCGACTTTTAAGGAACCTTTTCTTTGATCCAAACCATAACAAATTGCCGGATTAAGGGCCGCCATCTTCAAAGCTTCATTTATTGGAACATCAACATAATTGACCAGATGACCGATATCATAAAGCACCGATTTCGTCGAACCGCAAAGGCGTCCGGTATCCGACAAACAGAAGCCGGCCTCCGTGATGTTTACCGGTAAAAAGCCTAACATGTTGTAACGCCCAACTGGAGCTCCGGCAATGGAAACACTGTCGGAAACCATCATGAACTTATCATAGGGTTTCACTTTAAACATTAGTCGCAACATCTCATCATTGACATGTAAACCGTCACAGATCACTTCACACCAAACTTTCTCATTTAACAGACAAGCGCCTAAGCCGCCCATGTTGCGATGATGAATGCCGCTCATGACATTGGCGGTATGAGTTGAAACCGACAGCCCTTTGTCAAAGGCGCTTTGGGCTTCTTGGTAGTTGTTGTTGCTGTGGGCAAAAGCCAGACGGATCTTCTGGGCGTTTAAATAATCTATCGCTTCGTCGATATTCTCAATTTCCGGAGCTAAAGCCACTAACTTGAGTAGTCCCTGCCCGTCAGCTACCATTTTGCGAACCACCGCCATATCAACATCCGGATGGCCGGTATCTACCCCTTTTTCACCAACCCGATTGAGATAAGGTCCTTCCGAGTGAATGCCGACTATCTTTGCTCCGTCATTTTCTTTTTGGGCCATCTCCGCAATGTCAGCTATCAAATCGTATTCCGGTGTCGGCAAAATTGAGGTCACCCCCTGAGCCGCCAAGCCTTTGAGATAACCGCGAATTTCTTTGGGCATATCATCAACCCGATCTAAAAGATTGTAGCCGTAGGTTCCATGATTGTGGGTATCAAAAATCCCCGGTATTACTCTAAATTCACTGGCGTTAATATCGGCTGCCAAATCAGCAGTGGCGGGTTCCACCGCTTTTATCAAACCGTTTTCCACAATCAGAAAACCATCAAAACAGCTATCTTCCAAATAAATCTGTTTACTGCGTACTATCATCTTCTTGTCCTCTTTCTTTTATTATGCTTAACAGCCTAATCTTTCTTGCTGTTTTGGGCGCTGATGTCCGCCTTGATTAGCTCAGAAATAGCCTGGAGGCGTTCAATATCCAATTCAATATCGCGCTTATTTCTTGTATTTTTCACGACAAATTGGCGGTTTTTAATGCTGCCGCTGGCTAATACTAAACTGCGCTCAAAGAAACCTAATTGATTTTTAGCCGCTAATTCCTCAGTGTAGACTTTATCTTGGATTTTCAAATTTTCAGCATTCAAGTAAACACTGACAGCGGTTTTAGCTTGATGGGCGACTACCAAACGTTCGCCAAAAGCTAAAGCTTCCAAAATAATCACCCGTTGGCGATTACCGATGTGCTTTTGTGCCAGTTTTAGACCACCGTAAGAGTTGATACTGCTGTCCAAAAGTATAAAAGCGACCTCGCCGGATTTCTTGGCTTTCGCAATATCATTAATCACCGCTAAAGCCGCACTATTGCGATTAAAGTTTACCGGGTTTGCTGTCTGTTTCATCAACCAATAGATAAAAAGCAAGACGACAGCGCTTAAGAGAATGCAGAATATTTTGCCTAACAGTTGATAGTCCGCCCAATCCTTGACCACAAAATATAAACCAAAGAAAGCCAATGAGGAAATTAACATTTGAAACAGCGAATAAATGACCTCGGTACGAATATTATTCTTACTGTTAAAGGGGTAATAGTTTACCGAGAAAAACTTTATTTTACTGGGAGTGTCATAAGCTGCAGCAACTACCGTCTTGGCTTTTTTCAAATCACCGATGACGATATTATTGACAGCGCTGTAGCGTGAAGCTTCCGCTTGTAAGCTCACTTTGTAGCCAAGTCGGCTGTACAACGCACTGACTTGGTCAAAAAACAATTGTTTTTGTTGGCGGGTGTAACGTAAAGCCAGAGTTACCCCATAAAGCATCATATCATCTTTCATATTGACCTCAAAGAAAAGAACTATGGGTAAAACCCATAGTTCTTTAGTTAAACTAGAATATTCCGATTAACGCGCCGATCAAACCAAAAGCTAAAACCATCAATACCAAGTGCGATGGCCGCCAACCCTTTTTAATTAAGAAAACCAAAGTAAATAACAGAACTAAGCCCAAGATACCCGGGAAAATTGATTCCAGAACTTCACCGAAGTTTACTGAAGCTTGATTGATCGTCAATACGAAGTTCAATGGTACATCGACCATTTGTGCGGTCATCGCTCCCACCATCGTCAAACCTAAAACGGAAGAAGCTTTAGTCAAGGCCGACATCAAGCCGGAGCTGAAGATCGAATCAATCAAAGAAGTACCTAAGGTATAGCCCCAATAGGTGAAATAATATTTAACTACGGACTGACTTACTCCATAAATCAAAACAAAGATAATAACGCCAAAAATGTTGCCTTGTGAACACATACCGATGGCAATACCGGCAGCGATAACTCTGAGACAATTGTAGTACAGCGAGTCAAACATGCCGGCTGTTGGTCCCATTAGTGAAGCTTTAATGTTTTCAATGGTCAGCGTATCAATTGAACCTTTTTCTTTATGTTCTTTTTCCATCGCATAAGTTAAACCCAAAATAAAGGCAAAGGGTACAGCGTGGGTGTTAAAGAAGTTTTGCGTTCTTAGATAAGCATCCCGTTTTCCTTCGATATCATCGGCGTAAATCGACTCAATGGCTTTTTCCATGGAAATGGTAAAAGCATTAGCTTCCATCTTGACCATAGTAAAGCCGGTAAATACCAAGTGACAACGAATGAATATCGAATTGAGAATTTTTCTCTCTTCTGGTGTTACTTTGCTTCTTTCCATTAGAAGAAATCCTCCTCATCTTTTTTCTTTTTGCCGCCACTTAAACTATTTTTTAGTTCACTTATCCGTCTTTCACTGATAAACATGGTAACGGCTACCGTAGCTGCCAGTATGGCAATCGGTAAAGTATCTAAGTGTAAAAACTTACAGAGTATATAGCCGACAAAGAAGAACCCGGCTACCTCCCCGGACCAGATCATCGAAGTCAAAATCGCAAAACCGACAGCGATCATCATCCCGGTAGCTGCTTCCAAACCGGTCATAACCCAAGCCGGTAAAGCGGCAAATACGGCATTCAAACCGTCAATGCCATAAGCCACGGCAATAAACAGAATAATACAGGGAACCATTTGTATGGTTAAAGCGGTAAATATAATGTTTTGAATCATAAAACTCTTAATGTTGCCTTTAACTGCTTGTTTTTCCCAATAAGGAACCATAGTGGAATATATCGGTTGCATCGCCCCATCGATCGAGGCCATTAAAGTACCGATCGGTAAAGCGATAGCCATCCCGGTTTCAATTGAGCTGTTGGACAAGATGGTAAAAGCTACCGATACCACCGATGCCAAAGAAGCATCAGCCGGGGTGGTGCCACCAATGTAAGACATGCCCATGAAAATTGATTCCAGAGCTGCTCCCATAACTAAGCCGGATCTTAAGTCGCCTAGTACCAGACCAATAATCGGGGAAATAACGACCGGCCGACCCAGACATTGCCAAGCTAACAGGTAGTCATCGGTATACTTAACCAACCAATATACAAAGGCAATAATAAATGCTGTTTGTACCATAAAACTATCTCCTTTCTTTCTACAGGTTTAAAGCGTTTTTCAACGGTATCGGAGTATCTTCCGGTGTCGTCTGATAAATACAGTTAAATCCTTTGTCTAAGATTTGCTTAAAGATTGCCACTTCCTCTTCATAAGCGTAGAGGTTAATTCCATAACCCTTGCGAATCTTATCAGCATGCTTAGGCGCTATTCTGCCGTAGTTACCGATATTGATCAGTGGAATGTCGGTGATCTCATTAACCAGTGTCAACAGATCCTGCAAACCGCTGACAATGACCAATATCTTTAAACTGTCACAGCGCGGATCTTTTAACAAGGCTATGGAATCAGCAACCGATTTAATTGCCGTCTTACAGGTTTGCGGTGCCGCCATCATCAAAGATTTTTGGATGATTTCGTTGGCCGCCGCTTCATCATTAGCCACGATAATGCGATCGACACTGGTGTGACGCGCCCACTTGATGGCAACTTGTCCATGAATCATGCGCTCATCCAATCTGACCATAACAATCATTCTCCATCTCCTCCTTTCTATAGAAACCTTCTTTATAAAAACGGTAGTTATAACTACCAAAATTCCTTAAGTAAAACTAAAAGAAATCATCAACACTTTCTAAATCAATTTTTTCCAATTCCACCAAACACAAAGCATTTTTACTGTCTTCGATGATCTGTACTAACTCTTCCTTGTTTATTTCACTTTTTAAAACCAGTTCTAAAATAAATCCTAAGTTAACCCCGGCTACCAAATAAGTGTGGGGCCGTTGTAAAAATAAAGCCATTTGTTGATTGACGCTGCCGCCGTATAAATCCGAACATAGCACTAAAGTATCATCATCACTCAGTTCACTAATGTAAGCCTTTAAGACGTCTTCCAAATTATGATCATCCTGACCATTTAAATAGGCATCATAAACCCTTAAGCCTGCACTAGCCCCTAACAACAGATCGACAGAACTTTTCATCCCACTGGCTAAATGACCGTGGGACGCCAAAAACACTTTTAACATCCTCTGCTCCCCTTAATTTACTTTACACATTTGTAAAAACAGTTGATTAAACAAATCAGTATCCGACTCTCTATCGTAAACTTTATTACCTTCAACAAAAGTTTGCCAAACTTCAAAGTTTTTGTCGATTAGCACAAAATCAGCATCTTTTCCGACTTTCAGTGAACCCTTTTCTTTATTAAAACCATAAGCAATTGCCGGATTTAAAGCTGCCATCTTCAAACAAGTTTCCAAGGGAATATTCAACGCATTGACTAAATGATTAACGCCATAAATCAATGGCTTACTGGAACCGCACAAAGCTCCGGTATCATTAAGACAGAAGCCCCGCTCATCAACATTTACTACCTGGTAGCCCATCAAGTCATAGCGTCCTAAAGGTGCTCCGGCAATCGGGGTATTATCGGAAACCATAATATATTTATCATAGTCTTTTACTTTAAACATCAACTCCATCATTTCATCACAGACATGCAGTCCATCGGCAATGATCTCACACCACAAGTTTTCATCCAACAAACAAGCCCCTAAACCGCCCATGCGGCGATGATGGATCCCGCTCATGACATTGGCAGTATGGGTCGCCACCGATATTCCTTCCTTGAAGGAAGCCATAGCATCATGATAGTCACAATCGCTATGGGCAAAAGCTACTCTGATTCCCTGATCAACGAAATAATGAATAGCTTCAGCAGCTAAAGGTATTTCCGGGGCAAGCGCCACCAACTTCAACAAGCCCTGCCCGTCATCCACCATTTTCTTGACGAAATCCATGGTGATATCAGGGTGTGGTTGATCGATATCATTTTCCCCGACTCTGCTTAAATACGGTCCCTCGGAGTGAATTCCGACAATTTTAGCACCGGGATAATCGGCTGAAGCACCCTGGACAATATCACAGAAGACATCGGGTTTAAAAGTCGGAAATATCCCGGTAACTCCTTGAGATGCCAAGCCTTTGAGATAACCGGCAATCCACGGTTGAATCTCACCCAAACCTTGGACTATCGCATAACCCATGGTCCCGTGATTGTGGGTGTCAATCAGTCCGGGAATAATTATTTTGTCCGGCACGTCAATATCCGGCTTTAAGTCAGCGGTTTTAGCTTCTATCGCCTTAATCTTTCCCGCTTCCACCACCAAAAAACCGTCAACTACAGCTTCTTCGCTATAAATCTTTTGACATCGAATAATCATTATCTTTCCCCTTTATTCTTTTAGAATATTGAATTCCAATAATATAATTTTGTTTCTGCTTAACGAATTTACCCACTAATGATACCACAATCCCCCCCTTTCACCTATGAAAAATTATAAAAAAAGGCAATTTGCCTTTTTGTCGTTATTGTTTGTTTTCTTCTATTACCAAGCTAAGATCTTCTTGGCGTTTTCATAATAGATCTTCTTTAATATCTCATCCGGTAAATCGATACCATAGATTTTCCAGCGACCCTGTCCCGGTCGCTGTCCCGGAGCCTGGTAATCAAAGTATTCATCCTTGGTTTCAAAAAAACGAAAATAAGGATAGTAAGCCCGATAATCAGCATCCGGAGTCAAATCGGTGCCGAAGACAATACGATCTTGAAATTTCATAAAGAAGTCATAAGAACTGTAGGGTTGCCGCCCTAATTCGGCTAGTCGGGCAGCGGTGTCGACATACATATTAGGATAAGACTCAAGCCGCTTAGCCACGTGGTTTAAGTTTTCGCTGTAAGAGCCAAAATGCGCCACAATAAAAGTCGTTGCCGGGTTTTTTGCAATGACGCGATCTTGCATTTCCATCAACTCTTTAAAACTGAAGAACTTGGGATCATAAAAACTCCAATCGGGATTAGCCTGTAATTCTTCAAAGCGTTCGTTAAATTCATCTAGCGGTTTAAAGAAAGCTGTCGGATCAGCAACATGCATCAGCACCGGTATCTGCAACTCAGCTGCAGTGGTAAAAATGACATTGAGTCGCTCATCATCCAGGCGCAGATAATTGCCCTGACTGTCAGTTATTCCCAGGGAAATAAACTTCCAGAGTTTAACCCCACGCGCCCCCATCTTAAAGCACAGTCTCATTTTTTCTCGGGTTCTTTCCGGGAAGTCGGGATTTTCAAAATCCGTGAAATCAATCCACATGAAGTTGAGTATTTGCTCAGGATAAGCTCCGGTCTTTTCTAACATCGCTGTTAAATCAGCACCCCAGAGCCCATCAAGATTGACAACAGCGACAATATTCAATTCTCGCAGTTTAGCTAAATGTTCAGCAGTGTCATACTTCTTGCGGTAATCTTCCCCTAATAAAAGCTTTCCCATATGGGTATGAATATCAAGGCAAGGAAATTTAGCTTTGGTAACTTGATGTTCACTGACAATCAATTCACTCTGCGGGCTAAACTGGTCAAGATAGATTCTTTGCATTATTTCATCCCGGTCATGGAAATACCTTTGATGAAGTATTTCTGTAAAGCCAAAAACACTAAAGTAACCGGTACCATCACCAAAGATGCTGCCGCCATCGTCGCGGAATGATCGGTTGACCTTTGGGCATTAAAGTAAGTCAAAGCTAAGGGCAAAGTCATATTTTTAACACTGGACAACATAATCAGCGGTCCGGTATAGTCATTCCAGTTGGCTAAGAAAGTAAAGATAGCTAAAGCCCCGATCGCCGGTTGGATCATCGGTACGATGATCTTCCAGTAAATCATCCAATTGGAAGCTCCTTCGATTTTGGCACTTTCAATGATCTCTTTAGGTATCTCATCAATGAATTGCTTACTGAGATAAATGCCGAAAGCCGAAACAAAAGAAGGCACAATCAAAGCGGCAATTTTGTCATAGAAGCCCAGCGAGCTCAACAAGATAAAGCCCGGTATCATGGTAACTTGAGAAGGCACCATCATGGAAGCTAACAATAACCAAAACAGAAAGTTCTTCAGTTTAAATTCATACTTTGAGAAAACAAAACCGACTAGGGTACTGGTAAACAGCACTGCTAAAGTGTTGCAGGTAGTGATGACAATACTGTTTTTTAGCCAACTGAAGAACGGGGCTTCCGTCAATACCCGAATATAACCATTGAAAGTAAAATTAACCGGCAACAGATGCTTAGGGTCAACAATCAGTTCTTTGGAGCTTTTAAAGGAATTTGATAACATCCAAAAGTAAGGAATCAAAAAGAACAGCGATAAAAGCAACAACAGGCTAAACAAGACAAAACGGCGGCTACGATCTTTAGTAATAGCGAATTTTGGTTTTTTCAGCCTTGCCATAATCAATACTCCCACTCCGTTTTGTTAATGCGGTTCTGCACTAAAGTAATGACCATGATAATCGCAAATAATACTAAGGATACAGCGGAAGCATAACCCATGTCTTTTTCCACAAAGCCCATGCGATATATATAGTAGGTCAATACCGAACCGGAATTCATCGGTCCGCCTCGCGTTAACATGACTTGGAATTGGGCAAACATTTGAAAGTAAGAAATAACGGTCATCGCCGAAACAAAGGCAAAGGTTCGAGATAACAAGGGAATGGTAACTTTAGTAAACTTCTTCCACTCTGAAGCTCCGTCTAATGCCGCCGCCTCATAAAACTCACTGGGAATGCCATCGATACCGGCAGACAGCAAGACAATATTGTAGCCGATGTCCGCCCACAAAGTGACGATGATCATGGTGATCATGACCCATTTCGGATCACTCAACCAGCCAATCGAGGTTCCCAGGTAAAGATTTATCAAACCGCGTTTCGTTGAGAAGATATTGCCCAGTACCGTCGCCGAAGCTACCAGAGGTGCCACACAAGGCATAAAGAAAACCACGCGGAAATACGAGCGGGTTTTGTTGGATTTCAGTTTGGCAATAGCTTGGGCGATCAGCAGTGAAAGTAGTAAGTTGATCACTACCGCAAAAAAGACAAAAGTCAGGGTATTGGTCAGCGACTTGATAAAGGTGGTATCCTTCATTAATTTCGTAAAGTTGGCAATACCCACAAAACGATTAACTGAGCGCAAGGGGTTATACTCAAAAAAGGAAATAACAAAAGCTCCGATGATAGGAAGGAAGGTAAAGACCCCTACCCAAACAAATGCCGGCACTAACACTGTTGCTATGAAACCTTTATTTTTCATATAAACCCCTCACTTAAATTAGTTGTTTTGCGCTCAATAATTTTCTTTACTTATTAATAGCTTCGTTTAATCGGGCATCTAAAGCGGCTAAAGCGTCAGCTACCGTATCATAGTCGCCATTGATGAACTCTTCAAAGTTTTCGGTAATAGCTTCTTTGAGGATATCGGTATTAAAGAAGCCGATAAATTGTCCGCCATCAAGCAGCTTAACCAGTGGCGCAAAGAACGGAACTTCTTTCAACAACTCCGGATCTTGAGCCACGGCTTTTTTCGCCGGAATTTGGGCACAAGCGATATTGTGTTGTAACAAAATATCATCATGGGCAACAAACTTTAAGAAACGGAAAGCTGCATCGGTATTAGCCGAACCACTGTTGATAGCAACCGCCCAACCGGTTTCTGTCGGGAATTTCTTCTCACTTCCCCACCAGGGCAGTTCCACATAAGTGAATTCTTTACCATAGGTTAGTTTAAATTCTTCAACTCCTTCTGGTATTACCCAAGGTCCGCGCATGGCAAACATACATTCACCGGCAAATAACAACTGATAGCCTTCCATGTCCCCGCCACCGGAAATGCCATCCATGTCAGTTACCACATCGATGAGATCGGCTAAAGTTTGGTAAGCTTCCCGACCGATTGCGGTGTTGTAGGTGAATTTACCGTTAGCGTCGAGGTACTGACCGCCTTTAGAAAGAATCATGCTGCTAAACAGATAAGGTGTGCTGTCCCAGTTGACAAATTCAAAGCCTTTGCGACGCATCAACTCGCCATCAAATTTTACGGCTTTTTTCGCTTCGCTGATCAGTTCATTCCAAGTCGTCGGAATTTTCGCTCCTACTTCTTTCAACAAATCGTTGTTGACAATCAAACCGCCACATTCGATGTTGAATTCCAGGGGGAAGCCATAAATCTTACCGTTGACTTCCAAAGCACCATAAGTCGGGGCGTAGAATTCTTCTTTAATCATCTTAGCTAAATCATCAGGCAGAGCAGCCAATACTCCGGTTGGCGCAAAATCAACACCCCAACCACCCCACATCTCGTAGATGTCGGCACCTTGTTCCTTTTTAATCAATGAAGTCGTTGCTTTAGCTTCAAATTCATCATAAGGAAAGAATTCAAACTGAATTCTGATGTCGGGATTATCAGCTTCAAACTTTTTCGCAATTTCCCGCCAGGAAGCATTCCAGGCATCATTTTGATGACCCCAGAAAACCAGGACGGTTCTATCGTCTTTAGGTTTACAGCCGACAGCTCCCAAAACCATTAATAAACAGACAAACAGCACTAATAGTTTTTTCATTTTAGTCTCCTTTTTTATAATTTATCAATATCTTGATCTTCAAAGTAGGTCAAATACTGTTTATTGGCGACAAACATCTCTTTGACCATCCTTCGAATTTCTTCCAAACTCAATACGGCAGCGCACAAGGGATCCATCATGATGGCATGCATCACCATTTGTGGATTATTTTCTATTGCCGCCTTCACTACCAAATCTTCAATACCGGCTGACAGATTGACTAGTAATGCCAAGTGATCAGGTAAAGTATGTACGCCTAAAGGGTGAATCCCCCTTTCATCCGCCATTACCGGCACTTCGACACAGGCTCCCTGCTTAACATTAGTAATCAAACCGGCATTAGGAATGTTGCCGTTAAAGGTAAAGGGGGTATGGTCACCAAAGATGGCATTAAAGATATCGGAAGCATACTCTTCTTCCTTTTCTAATTCTACTTCCCCTTCCAGCAGCCACTGGGTATATTCACTTTCCCAACTGTTTTCTCTTCTTAAGTACTCTTGAAGAATCGCCGCATATTCCCCAGGATTCCAGCCACTACCATCTTTAGTATACTTAACAATTAAGTCCTGGCGCTTACGGTACCACCAGTTATACTCGGAAACATGACCACTGCTTTCCGTGCAGTAGTAACCCAAGTGTTTAAACATATCATTGCGCACAATTTCTTGTTGGTAGATTTCCGGTCTTTCTATGGCCGCTCTTAATGCCGGATAGAGATCAACTCCATCTTTAGTGGCAAATTTAGTATAAAAAGCTTGGTGGTTGATGCCGATACAGGTATAGTCAATATTAGTGTAGTCTTGATCCAACCACTCTGCCAGCATCATCGCCGTACCCTGTACGCTGTGACACAAACCGGTAACGCTTACCTTAGTCTGTTCTTGAAGATATTTCACCAGCATGCACATCGGATTGGTATAGTTTAAGACAATAGCCCCGGGACAATACTTCTCACAATCTCGTAAAATCTCCAGCATCGGCGGTGCTGTGCGTAGAAAGCGAAATATCCCGGAAGCACTGCGGGTATCCCCGACACAAACATCGACACCATATTTCTTGGGAATCTCGATATCGCTGCGCCATACTTCCACCCCACCTTGCAGGATAGTAATCAATACTCCATCAGCCCCGCTTAAAGCTTCTTGGCGATCGGTGGTCGCAAAAACCCGGGCTGGATAATTACCGGCATCAATTATCCGCTGTACTCCTTTACGGGCATACTCTAAACGTTTGGTGTTGATGTCAAGCAAAAACAGTTCAGCATCGCTGAAAGCTGCAAAAGTTAAGATGTCACGTACTAAATCGCGAGTAAAACCTAATGAACCGGCACCGATAAAAGCGAATTTCTTCGGCATTTAATCCTCCAATTCTTTGTTTACTAAACAAAAAAGCTTTTCATAGCTTAATAATATGTTGTTTCTTGCGATTTGTAAAGAAATTCCCCGCTTTTGTCTTGATTTCTTACTAAAATTCATTTATTGTTTAGTAAACAAATAGTATATATGGCAAATTTAAGAGAAGTAGCACAAAAAGCCGGGGTTTCTTTAGCCGCCGCCTCCCGTATCATCAATAATGATCCAAATTTCCAATGTAGCCAAGAAACAAGAGAAAAGGTATTTGCGGCTATTGCCGCTTTAGACTATCAAAAAAGCCCCTATAAAAGAAAACAGATTTCGCGTTACCAAATCGGAGTAATCATGGCTATCACTTCAGCTAAATACTCCGATCCTTTCTTCAGCACGGTGCTGAGCACCATTGAAGCTCACTGTGCCAATCTTGGAATTACCATAAGCTACCTAAAAAACTACCATGAAATTCTCAGTGAAGATATTTTGAAAGAACTGCTAAATGCCCGCTTGGATGGTTTGATTGTCATGGAAGAGTTGCCGGAGTCGGTGATCCTAGCCTTGAAAGAACGAATTTTAGCTATCGTCGCCATTGATTCCAACACTCACCATTTTGACTCCATCGGTTTTGATTATGTCGATTCTACCTTCCAAGCTTTGAATCATCTTTTGAGTTTGGGCCACAAAAGAATCGCTTATCTGGGTGGCCCTTCCGGCCGCCGTAGTTTTTTGGAAACCAAACGTTTAATCGCCTATCGCGAGTGGCATCGCACCAACAACCTTCCCACCGAGGATGAACTTATTGTCAACTGCAATTGGGATATCGATCAATGCGCACAAGCAACTCAGAAACTGCTATTATCCAATAAACGACCGGATGCTTTCTTTGCGGGTAATGATACTCTGGGCTCGGTTATTTTGGGCACAATTTACGAATTAGGTTTTAAGTGCCCACAAGATATAGCCGTTATCGGCTTCAACAACATCCCGCTAGCCGCCCACACTATTCCGCCATTGACCACTATTGCCCTAGACAGTGAAAGAATCGGTGAAGTGGCTATTAAACAATTATTAAGTCGGCTTGAGAAAACCTGTTACTACGGTGATAATCCCATAAGAATTTATCTTGATACCCAATTGATTGTCCGTGACTCCAGCGGCAGAAAAGGAAGTAAACTATGAAGACCTACTTAAGTATTGACAGTGGCGGTACTAAAACCAAGTATTTGCTCTGTGATGAATCAGGCCGCTTTTTAGCGACGACAACCTTAGCGACCGCTCATTATCTTCAAGTTGGTTTAGCCGGTTTAACCGCCAACTTAAAAACCGGTATTCAAGCCGTTTGTCAACAAGCTAATATCACAGCCAATGACATCGCTGCTGCTTTCTTTGCGGCTGCCGGCTATGGTGATATCCCGGAAGACGAAGAAAAAATCACCAAAGCAGCGCAAGTTGCTTTTGGCTCAATCAAATTCCAAGTCGGTAATGACTGTGAAAATGCCTTAATCGGTTCTTTAGCCGGACAAGCCGGAATCAATATCGTAGCCGGCACCGGTTCCATCGGTTTAGGTTTTGACAACGAAGGTCAACTTTTCCGCAGCGGCGGTTGGCATCACATTTATGGTGGCGACGAAGGTAGTGCTTATTGGCTGGCTTGTCATTTGATTCAAGAGTTCACCAAACAAGCCGACCACCGCAAACCAAAGACCTACCTTTATCACTATCTACGGGATACCTATCAGTTTAAACACGACTCTGATATTTTGGTAATGACAATCGAACAATGGAACTTTGAGCGGGAAAAAGTGGCAACTTTAGCTAAAGATGTCTACAACTGTGCTAAAGCCGGCGATGAATATTGCCTTGATCTTTATAAACAAGCTGCCAACGAATTAGCCGAGGTAATACTGGCAATTAAAAACACCCTGACTTTTCAAAAGCCAATAAAACTCTCTTATTCCGGCGGTGTTTTCCAGGCCGGCGACTTGATCCTTGCCCCCTTGGCCGCTGCTTTAGATGATGAATTTACAGTCATTGAGCCTTTATTAAGCCCGGAGGCTGGTGGCATCATTTTAGCTTTGCGTTTGGATAATCAAGAGATCAACCCGACAATTCTCAATAATCTGGCAGCTTGCAAGTAACATGGCAAAACTTTACGGTTTTAAATTTAATAGAGAAATCGCCGACCAACAGTGGCGTTTACTGATTGCTCACAGTTTTTCTTCGCCCATTGAACCGGTAACAGAAAAGCCCCCCACTTTTTTTCTTTACAGTGAAGAAAACATCAGTGCCTCGCTCTGTGAGTTATTGCCGGTTATGGAGAGTGACTTAGCTTGTCAAATCGGAGCCATCATCTGCCACAACAATGAGGCTTTCACTCAGGCTGCCTTAGACCTGGCTTTTCAATATCAAAGAGGGCAGTTATTGAATTTAGCTGATGTTTGTCTGATCGCCAGCATAAAAAACGAAGTTGCTTTTCTTAACCAATTGAAAAACTACTTCAATGACACGGAAGAAGAGCTCTTACATACCGCCATCGCTTTCCTGCAAAATTCTCTGTCCGGTTTAAAGACAGCCGAACATCTCTACATCCACCGTAATACCCTAAGCTATCGTCTTAACAAATTGCAGCAGCTAAAAAAACTGAATATTCACGACTTCGACGATGCCGCTTTCTTGCGCTTTTGGTATTTCTATGCGCGAAACAATTAATTGTGCATGATGCACAAGACCACATTCTTAACTTAGCGTAAAATAAACTTAGAGGTACACTTATGGCAACATTAAAATTAATCGATCTCAATAAAATTTACGACAAGAAAGTTCATGCCGTTGTCGATTTTAACCTGGAAATAACCGATAAAGAATTTGTGGTTTTAGTCGGCCCTTCCGGTTGCGGTAAATCCACGACCCTGAGGATGATAGCCGGTTTGGAAGAAATCACCAGTGGGCAACTGTATATCAATGACAAACTGGTCAACGATGTCGACCCCAAAGACCGGGATATTGCCATGGTCTTTCAATCTTATGCGCTCTATCCCCATATGAGTGTCTATGAGAATTTAGCTTTTGGTTTAAAGTTACGAAAAATGAAAAAAGAAGAAATTGAAAGCAGAATTCAAGAAGCCGCAAAGATCCTCGAGCTTCAAGACTACCTGCAACGCCGGCCCAAACAGTTATCCGGCGGTCAAAGACAAAGAGTCGCCCTGGGTCGGGCCATAGTAAGAAACGCTCAAGTCTTTTTAATGGATGAACCGTTGAGTAATCTCGATGCGAAATTGCGAGTCCAGATGCGGGCGGAAATAATCGCTATTCATGAAAAAATTCAAGCGACCACGGTCTATGTTACTCACGATCAAACCGAAGCCATGACGATGGCAACCCGGATTGTGGTTATGAAAGACGGACTGATTTATCAAATCGGTAGTCCAAAAGATATTTACAGCCAACCTGACAACATGTTTGTCGCCGAGTTTATCGGTTCACCGGCTATGAACTTCATCAAAGGTACTATCACCAAAGGCCACTTTGTCTTTGAAAACATAAAAATAGCTCTCCCCAAATACCGCCTTGAAGCTTTAGCGGCTTATGAGAATGAAACGGTAATCTTAGGCATCCGCCCGGAAGATTTCCACTACGAAGGTATCGTGGCTGACACTTTCCCGGATTCCACTTTTGACTTTAAAGTTGATATCGCCGAGTTGTTAGGTAACGAATTCATTCTCCATGGTATGTTGGGACAACAAGCTTTAATTGCTAAAATTCCCAGTCGCATTGATATTAAAAACCATGATCAAATTAAGCTGGCTATCGATCTCAATCGCCTGCATTTCTTTGATAAAGAAAGCGAAAAAGTTATTAAATGAGTGGATTTAGCTTTTCTTAATTAGCTTTAATAAAAAATGGTATTACCCGCAGGTGCTACCATTTTTCTTTTTTATTGTATTTGCGCCTTTTTCCGCCGCTGAAGAATAAGCAACAGGGCAACCGGTAGGGCAACCAAAGTAAGCTCCCAGAAACTCAGACTTAGTCTTTCCTGAATACGTTTGTCAAGGTTTAAGATGCTCTTTTCCATCGCATCAGCGATACCATCACCATTGCGATCATAACCCCAAACCGCGTAAACCGTAATGTTTTGCTTATCAATAATCACATCTTCGATTAAGCCGCTAACAACATCATCGGCTGTGAAAATTTGTTCTTTAGCTTCAAGTGACCACCCGACAAATAATACCGGACTGTTATCCACCATTTCATGTTGCGGTCTTATCGCACTTAAGTGATAGACTTTCTTACTAGGCAGTAAATCATTAATCTCCGGCGGGGCTGTGTCTTCAATACCACCGTTGAGATCATAATAGATGTTAAAGCGTTTTTGCAGGTAATCCGGCGTGCCCTCACCATCGACATCATAAGCCCAAACCGCATAAACCACTTGGTTGGCATCGCTAATATCAATGTGCGTTATCAGGCTCGGTAGTCCGTCACCGGCTTTGTAGATGGTAATATCAGGTTCACTGGACCATCCCGCAAAGATTACTCTTTGTTCTTCTAATTCTTGATGTTGCGGTTTCGGAGCCATTAACAGCTCGTGGTTTTTCTGGGCCAACAGATTGAGTTCACGCCACGGACCGGTGTTCATAATACCACCGTTGACATTGTAATGCAGCGTATATTTTTCTTGCAGAATATCGGCAATACCGTCGTTGTTGCTGTCAAAGCCCCAAACGGCATAGACTCTGACATCTTCATGTTTCATACTAACCGTGCTTATTAACTGCGGCAATATATCATCTTTCGTATAGATTTGGAAGCTGCGCTGTAGCGACCAACCGACAAATACTACCTTTTGACCATCAAGCAAATGGTAAGTGGGTTTTGTGGTCATTTGCAGTTCGCAGTTAGTATTGGCTAAAATGTTTATCTCCACTGCCGGCGCACTTCCGCTGATACCGCCGTTTAAATCATAAATCAAATTATACTTATCCTGTTTGACATCGGCAATCCCGTTATTATCACTGTCATAACCCCAAACCGCATAAACCACTTCATTTTTATCACTTAAAGCAATTTCTTTGATAGTAAGCGGCAGACTGTCTTCTTTACTGTAGATTTTGTTGTCGTGTTGGCTACTCCAACCGACAAATACTACCGGGCTACCATTAACAGCATCGTGCAAAGGTCGGGGGTTTTCTTTTAACAAGTGCTGAGGATCAGCTAAGATATTTCGCTCATTTTCCGGGCCGCTGTTGACCATACCGCCATTGATGTTATAGATAACTTTTAGTTTGGGCTCTAAAATATCGGCAATACCGTTATCGTTACTATCAAAACCCCAAAGCGCATAAACGGTAACATCTTCATTAATAATGTCAACCTGAGTGATGATGTTTGGTAAATCATCATCTTTACCGTAATAATGACGATCAATAGTAGCCGACCAACCGATAAATACTACTTTCTGATTAGCTACATCGCGATGTTGCGGTATATCTTTATTGTTTAAAACATAATCCTTAGTCCATAGTAAACCATGTTCCCAAGGTACTTGATTTTCCGTCAAACCGCCATTGATGTTATAGATTAAGGTATATTTATTCTCTAAAATATCCGCCACCCCATCACCATCGCTGTCATAAGCCCAAGCGGCATAGACGGTAACATCGCCATCAACGATATAAAGGTCAGTCACTAATTTCGGTTTATCATCATCTTTTTCAAAGATTTTTTCGGTTTTTTCTAAAGTCCAACCGATAAACAGTACCGATTTCCCCGCTACTCTCTGATGCAAAGGAACCGGATTTTGGATTAATTCGTGCTTTTCATGAGTGAACAGATACATTTCGGAATTCGGTCCGCTGTTTTCTATGCCACCATTATTATCATATTTCAAATGAAATTTGTTTTCTAGAACATCAGCGACCCCACAGCCACACTCATCATAACTCCAGACAGCATAGACCGTAACATCACTGTTGCTGATCTCGACTGCTGACATCGTCCAGGGCGCTTCGTCATAACGACTATATATCTTCGTACTACGCTGATTGCTCCAACCGATAAACAATACGCTCTTACCATCGACATCAGCGTGTAAGGGATGGGGGGTCTCCAGAAGGCGATAATCCGCCGTTGGTAGTATATTGAATTCTTTTTGGGGACCGCTATCACTGTCCCCGCCGTTTAAATCATAAGTTAAAACATATTTGTCTTGCATTACATCAGCTTGACCATCATTGTCGCTGTCTAGACCCCAAACAGCATAGACCATGACATCACTGCCACCAACATCCACCGTAGTAATGATATTTGGTTGTTCATCATCTTTGGTAAAAATCTTGCTCTCCCGTTGTAACGACCAACCGATAAAGACAACTTCCTGGCCATTGATTGGCTGATGGCTAGGCAGCACTTCGAAGTCTAAAGGAAAATCGTCATGTGCCAATAGTTTCTTTGCGTATACCGGCTCACTTCCACTGTTACCACCGTTAATATTGTAGATAATGTCATACTTTTCCTGGTAGATATCGGCAACACCATCACTGTCACTATCATAGCCCCAAACGGCAAATACCGCTAAGTCATCATCGAGAATCTCAACATTGGTAAGCAAAAGTGGCATTTCATCATCTTTCCCAAACTTTTTTGTATATCTTTCTTCCGACCAGCCAATAAAGGCAATCGCGACCCCATCCATTGTTTCATGAAGCGGTTGTGGCTGGTTTAACAAAACATGATTGTGGCTGGAAAGCAGATTTCTTTCAGCTATCGGACCGCTACCTGTGATACCACAGCCAACATTGTAGATAACATTATATTTTTTTTGTTTGACATCGGCGATATTATTATTGTCACTGTCATAACCCCACAGCGCATAAACTTTAACATCGCTGTTGCTTATTTCTACCGTGGTATGATAAAGCGGTAAAGCATCATCTTTACTATAAATCTTAGTGTCAGCCACTAAGCTCCATCCGATGAACTTAACTTTCTGGCCATTTACTTCTTTTCTTTCCGGCCTTGGTGATTTACTGAGAACTTGCGCCGGATTGGGCAATAAAGCCTGCTGCCTTTCCGGACCGCTACCTATTATTCCCCCGTTAACATCATAGTGGAGGTTGTAAGTCGCTTGTAGTACATCAGCGACACCGTCTTTATTACTGTCAAAACCCCAAATAGCGTATACCGTTGTTTGTCCTTCGCTAATTGCGATATGGTCAATAAGTAAAGGTAACTGATCGTTTTTCATATAAATCTTAGTATCACGCTGTTGGCTCCAACCGATAAAGACAACATTTTGTCCTTCCAAGTTACGATGCTGGGGTATTCTGAATTTTTCTAAGCTATAGGCATTTTGGCTTTCATCAAACCTAACCCGCGGGTTAATACTGTCTTTCAAACCACCATTGACATCGTAAATTAGTACATAAGTCGCCTGCAATGAAGAAAACCCCTTGCCCTCATTTTGTAGTAGGGCGCTTCTTTGAGGATAATTGTTGCTTAGGTCTTCACTGCCACTGATATGCAACAACATCATACTAAGGGCTGCTACTAAAGCGATGGCAATAACCAAGCTTTTTAAACTTTTAAAGGTTTTTACCAGGCCATTTACTTCTTTTGCTTCCGGTTTTTGTTTACCGAGTATTTCCTGTCGTTTAAATTTCATATTCATCCTTTCTCTAGCTTTTGCCAAATCTCGTGCTGCTATCAGCCAAACTTCAAATATCTGGTTTTTCATCAGCTGATTGGCAAAGATAGTGTATTAGTTTAGCACAATTATTTTCGGCAATTAGCCAGACAATAATTGTCGTTACTTCACAGATTGTACTTAATACAAAAGCTGACAATTGCTTCTTGATTATAGCTTGCGCTGCGACTTAGCGTCAAAGAATATGCCCGAAAAAAGACACAAAAAAAGAGCGATGAGCAAGTAATTAAGTCAAATTACTAATTAAAACCTTACTTTGCTGTTGCTTTGTTTCAAATTGGAGCAATCCTGATAAAACAGCTGGCAGGCAACGAATAATCCAACAGTTAAAATTCTTATAGTATAATGATGAAGAGATTTAATCCACTAAAAGGAAAGCTAAACTATGAATATTATTATCGCTTGTGATTCTTTTAAAGAATGCCTTAGTTCTTGGGAAATTGCCGAACTGTTAGCTCAAGGCTTAACAGCAGTCAATCCTAAGTTTCATATCACAAAAATCCCGATGGCTGATGGCGGCGAAGGTACTATGGTAGCTTTAGTTAAGGCGGGTCGAGGTCGCGTGATTAGCTGTCAAGCTGAAGACCCTTTATTGCGTGTCCGCGATAGTGCCTACGCTATACTTAATGACAATAAAACCGTAGTTATTGAAATGGCGCAAACCTGTTCCTTAGCACTGGTTACTGGCAGTCAAAGAAACCCTTGGCATACCAGTACCTGGGGCGTCGGTCGGCAAATCAAAGACGCCTTAGAAAAAGGCTATCGCAATTTCATCATCGGTTTAGGCGGAACCAGCACCAATGATGGCGGTTTAGGTTTATTGCAGTGCTTGGGTTATCGTTTCTACGACCAGCAAGATAAACTCTTAGCTGCCGGGCAAGGTGGTAAACAATTGTTGCAGATAAAACGTATTGATACTTCTATGGCCCTTGCCGCTTTGGCGGAATGCCACTTTACCCTAGCCAGCGATGTTACTAATCCTTTCTTTGGTTCAACCGGAGCAGCTTACATTTACGGACCACAAAAAGGCGCCGATGACGAAATGGTGCGGCTACTTGATGCCGGCTTGTCTAACTTTAGCAAAGTGATAAAGCAAACTTTCAATAAAGATATCAGCCAACTCCCCGGTAGCGGAGCCGCCGGCGGTACCGCCGGGGGACTTCTGGCTTTTCTCAACTGTGAAATGCGCTCGGGAACTGATATCATATTGGAACTTTATAATTTCCCCACTTTACTAGAAACCTGTGACTTGGTTATTACCGGAGAAGGTAAAATCGATGAACAAACTTTGTATGGTAAGGTGCCTTATCGTATCGGCCAGATTTGTCAGAAGCAGCAAGTGCCGGTAATTGCCGTCTGTGGTCGTTTAGCCCTACCAGCCGCTTCGCTTTTAGCTTACGGCATCAAGGAAGTCTATGAGTTATCAAGCCCGAATACACCGCTACAAGAAGCCCTCGCCGCTACCCCAAAAAATCTCTACAATACCGCTGTTACCATCGCTGAAAAGCTTAACAAAACTCCGCAGTAAATCACGGAGTTCTGTCTTTTTTATTTATTACGGTTGCGTTTATAGAGCTACCTCACTGTCCAGATTTCTAATGTTGCTTTCTCAATACAGGTGGGACTATTCTATCAGTCAGACAAGTCAACTGTCATCAGGCAACTTTTTAATTACGCAACGCTGTTAGGGAAATTACTAAACTTCCCTACTTAAAGATGCTTAAGATGAGGCCCTCGATAATCGCCCACAAGGAGAAGTCTTGTCCGGCACTTCCCAGCATCCAGTCAGCAATGGTCTTGTCGGTGAAATTCAAAGAGAAGCCCATCAAGAAGACTAAGATAATACCACTAACCAGAGCGGCAATAAAGGCGCCCCGGCGTCCGCCCAAGGCATTACCGACAACAGCCGCGGTACCACATTCAAAGAAACAAGAGATAACTACCGGAACTACGGCATATTTGAAGATGCCTAAACCACCGGTAATAAAAATCATCACAACCGAAGCCGTCATCGAAACGATGAAACCGATCAAAACAGCATTCGGCGCATAAGGGAACAACAAAGGACAGTCATAAGCCGGAATTGCATTGGGAATCAGCTTTTCCTGAATACCGGTGAAAGCCGTAGTGATTTCAGCAATCAACATTCTAACACCCAACATTAAGATCGTTAAGCCGGCACCAAATTCTAAGCCTGACATTGTAATAAATTGGAACAATGATTTGCCTCCGGTATCGATAGCTACTTCAGCACCCGTAGCCAAGAACAATACCCAAACTACCAGGTAAGTAAGCATAACGATGATTGAGCCGGTGATGGCAACTTCTTTAAGGAATTTAAAGGATTTGGGGAATTCGATATCTTCGGTAGATTTCGATTTATCCCCTAATTTCTTGGCTAAAAAGCCGCCGATTAAGGCAAAGGATACACTGGGATGACCCAGAGTAAAAGAATCGTCACCGATAACTTCCTTGATATAAGGTCGGATCAAGTTGGGTGATACTACATAGTAAAGGGCAGCAAATAAGCCCCCGATAAGTCCGGCAGCCACACCGTCAAAGCCCATACTGACAGCTACCCCGGTAAATACAAAGGGGAACCAATACAACATGTGCCCGGTTAAGAAAACCGCTTTAAACTTAGTAAAACGCGCTACCAAAAGGTTAAGTACAAAGCCACCCAACATCGCAATACCGATATACATGCCATATTCCGCCATGAAAGTATCGGAGCCCATCATATCAGCCGGGAAGGGTGTAGCTTTGGTTAATGCAGCAATCGAAATGTGTAACGGTAACATGGAACCAACCAATACCGTTACCCCTTTTTGTAAGATAATTACCCCTAATGCCGTTTTGAACATTCCTGCCATAATATCAGAGAATGATTTCTTCATCAGGGCCAGACCTAATAAGGCAATTAGTGACATGAAGATAGCGGCTACGCTAAAAATGTCAGTAATCACAAAGGTCAAAATCTTTGTTAAAATATCCATATTCTTCCTCCTTATTTATTTGTACTACGCTCTAGAAGCTAAAAATTCTTTTACTTTCTCCATCAATTCGGTGCCATTGACAAAATTGTGGATGGCGACAACCGGCATTTTAGTTTTTCCTTGTAAGTTCTCGGCGATATCAGTAGAACAGAAAATCGCATCACAAGGTACACTGGGTCCGGTTGGTAAATCACCGTTAAAGACATCAGCTTCTACACCTAATTCTTTAAAAACACCTTGAAGTTTAATCTTCAATAAGGTTGATGAGCCAACACCAAAACCGCAAATTGCTTGAATTTTTAATGGTTCACTCAAAGTTAGTCCCCCCTTTCATTAATAACTGTTGACAACTTCATATAACTGCTCCACCGTATCGCAAAGATACAGTTTATGCCAAGAATCTTCCGCTTCAAACATTGCCGCAATTTTTTGGAATTGTTTGAGATGACTGTGCGGACTGACAGCACATAAAGCGATTATGATATGCACCGGATCGTTTTCGCAACCAAAAATGACCGGTTCTTTAAATACACCCAATACTAACTCATTTTTATAGACATGTTCACTGGGGGCGGCGTGGGCAATAGCCAAATGCGGCGCGATTACCATATAAGGCCCCAGTTCATTGACTGCCGCTATCATAGCGTCAATGTAAGCTTCATCAATAGCCTGTAGCTCTAACAGCTTTTGTCCGGAAAGTTTAACAGCTTCTTGCCAGCTCTGGGGTTTTTCCTCGATAAATAGTGTTGTTAAACCAAAATGTTCTTCCATGCTTTGTTTCCTATATCACTAACAACAAGTTTTATTGTTTTCCTGTACCTCAATTTTATGCTTTTATTGAAGCATATGCAACCACAATCAACTTACACTTTTTCGCTTTTTTCTATAAATGCCTTTATTGCTAAAAAGCTCTTCTCACTTAAAATATGTTCCATTTTGCAGGCATCTTTGATTGCGGTTTCTTCACTGACTCCTAAACTCACCAACCACTCTGAAATAACGATGTGTCTTTCATAGATCTCTTTGGCGATTTTTAAACCGCTTTTAGTTAAGGTAATAAAGCCGGATTTGTCGCTTGCCACAAAACCTTGAGACTTTAGATTTTTCAAAGCGACACTGACACTGGGTTTAGAAAACTCCAGTTGTCCGGCAATATCAATAGCGCGAACTTTACCGCCATCGCGACTTAAGATAAAAATTGTTTCCAAGTAATTCTCGGCTGACTCCAAAATATTTCTTCCCTTTTCTTTACTGTCTTTCTTCCGCCTAATAATAGCATTTGCCATTCAGCTAAGCAATAAAGCAGCTGTAGCGGATAGTTTAAAATGATTGCGGAATAAAAAAGACGATAAATCCTTTATACTTAGTTTTGACAAAAAGAAAGGGATTTATCGTATGAATATCTTAGCACAAATAATTAAAGAAAACTATCATGACATTTATTCAGCAGTTGTATTCAGCTTTGACAAGTCAAAAACAATATGCTAAGCTTATTTCAGTTAGTCACAACTAACTGGACATCAGGTGGATTTATGGAAATAATCTTCATCAGCATCATTGCCGGAGTAGTCGGTACCGGCTTGGGCGGTTTTATCACTTCCCTTTTTACTTTTAATGACAATAAGATCATCAGTTCTTTATTGGCTTTTGCCGGTGGGGTTATGGCTAGCATCGTTTTCTTTGAGATAATACCGGAAGCCATCAATCACGCTAATTTCACCATAACCATAGTCGGTACAGTCGTGGGTATCATTGCCGTCATGTTGATTAATAACTATATCGATAAACGCTCGAACAAACAAAAAAGCAACAGCGCTCTCCATGAGAGTTTTGCGGAATTCTATCACAAAGGTGCCCTAACTCCTAAGCAAAAAAACCTCTTTAATGTCGGGATTTTGATGTTTTTATCTATTGCTTTTCATGGCTTACCCGAAGGTTTGATAATCGGTGCTGCCGGAGCTCACAATATTGCTTTAAGTATTACTATCGCAATTATGCTGGGCTTGCATAACATCCCTGAAGGTATGGCAGTGGCTGCGCCTTTGATTTCCGGTGGTCTCAGTAAACCCAAAGCTGTTATTTTGAGCATACTGGCCGGTTGTCCGGCGGTTTTTGGAGCACTGATTGGTTTATTTCTCGGTAACTTGTCTAATCTAGCGCTTGCCCTCTCTTTTTCCATCTCCGGTGGGGCGATGCTCTATGTCGTTTTTGGTGAGCTTTTACCCCAATCAAGCTATCTAAGCAAAGATCGTATTCCGACTATTGTTTTACTGTTTGGGATTTTATTGGGTTTATTCATCACTGAAATTCTCTAGTTTCTTCTTAGTCACTAATTAGCCTGCAAAAAAAGAGCCCATGCTCTTTTTTGCTTATTATTCTTTCCTTTTTCTTTTTTTAAACACCAGAATTCCGCTGCCCCCAATCAACAACAAACTAAGCAGCAACAGGCTAAGCGTATCCCCGGTTGCCGGTTGGCTTACGGAGCTGCGCCAATTGGCTGTCAAGCTCACATTTCTTTCCGGCATGATAAAAGTTGTTGTTTGACTTTTTTTATTAGTTAACACAATGCCATCCGGGCAGGACCAACCGACAAAGATAAAGCCTGCCCTTTCTCCGGCAGCGATTGTCACTAACTCACCTTTTTCATAGAAACCGGCACCACTGTCTTGAGCATAGCTAGCATGGATCGTCACTTGATACATGGTGGTAGCCATTGTTTCGTCAGCTTGCCAATGTGCATAAACGGTAACCGCACTCTGAGGCATAATAAAACTGGTAGTTGGGTTTAACGCTTCTACAAAGACAAGGTCAGAGGGCCCTGTCCAATTGACAAAGTGATAACCTGCTCTTTCTCCGGCAGCAATATTGACTGTCGTTCCCGCTTCATAGGCACCTGTGCCGCTGTTAGTGGCATTGCTGCCAACGACGGTGACGTTGTATGTTTGTGGCTCTACCGGCGCTTGTTGCAATGTCAAATACTTAAAATTCGTTTCCGTGATACCAACTACAGCTTCCATATTTTCGCTCATGAAATAAACTGTCGGCCAAATAACTAAAGTTGTGTCATTGAAGATTTCACCATCTTTTCCCCAATAGCGACCCTGCCCTTGATTAGTGAAAATTTCAGATTCCAGCAATACTGTACTTACTAGATCAATCGCAACTGCGTTTTTCCCCCAGAATACCCCACCATCGATAGCTTCAACTTTACCGCTATCTTCTGGCATTACTTTACTGTTATAAAGGGCACTATAATAGCCAATAAAAGTCCCTCCGGAAATCAGTCTGATAGTACCACTGTTACAAACGGCATAACCTTGGTCGACATTTCTGATTTTTCCCCCTTTGATCTCTTCAATTATGCCGGCATTAGTATTGAAAATACCATATCTAGTAACGCCGACAATATCTAAAGCCGAACCGCCAATTTCCTTGATAGTAGCCGCATTGTAAATCCCATTTGTGTTGCCATTAAAGTTACCGCCGCTTATCTTATGGACTACAGCTTTCTGCAAAACAACCAAGGCTATTTCACCATTGAAGTTTCCACTTTTAATTTCATTGATTCTGGCATTTTCCCCTTCAAGCTGCAAAGCATAATAGCCGCTAACATCAACATTAGCTATACTGCCGATTCCCGTAGCTTGCGGATAAGTACCATAAACATCAGCGACAACATTAATCCCGATATATTGATTTGTTGGACTGTTTTTAGCGACAAAAGTACCGCCGTTTATTTCTTCAACCCAAGCCCCCCTTAGTATCGCTAAGGGCGCAAAACTAGCTGCTTCAAAATAACCACCGCTTATTATCCCGATAGTCGCTTCATTTTGCAACACAAAACCGTTACTCACCCCGGTCCCACTTTTGATAAAACGTCCCCCACTGATTTTTTCAATGCGTGTATCTTTATCACTGGCATGTACCGCAAATTCATTGCCGATAAACTCGCCGCTTTTTATTTCCGTAATCCGGGCTCCACTTTCCAGGACGATGGCGATATTAGCTTCGATTGAACCGCCATTTATACTGGCTACAGCCCTAGAGCCCTCCAGCTGTAAGCCATAACTGCGCCCGCTACACTTGATTTTAACACCGTCATTTAATAACAACTCTCCATTTAGTACTCTGACTACCTGATAGTTATAACTTAATGTCAATAAATTGCTTTTATCGCCAGCACCCAGAGTTAATTTCCCACCGCCAATGACATCCAGCATGTAAGATAAGGTTACGGTATGCTTGCCATCAACTGCGACTATTGTAATATCCGCTAAAATCTGGATATACCCGGGATCACTAAAACTATCGCTGATTTCAATGGTAGCTTGCCCCAGATTATTGGCATCATCTATGGCGGCAGCTAAATTAATATAAGTTTTCCCGGTCTCCACGATTTTTACCGGTTCTCCAACCGCTCGAATTTCCTCTTCTTTCAGTATTAAGCTAATTATTACCACCAGGGCTAATAAGATAGCTGTGATCTTTCCATATTTTTTCACTTCACTACTCCTTTTACCGCTTATTGTGAATTGCGAAAGCTCACTAAATTTAACATAGCTCTGCTAATAATCCCAATAATATGCCCAAAAAGCAGACAAGTTATTTTGTTTTCGTATAATTGTGTGCTTGGGTTTCCGCACAAATGAAAACCGCTGATTTAGCGGTTTATTGGTAGTGGTGACCAGCGAGGGGCTCGAACCCTCGACCCACTGATTAAGAGTCAGTTGCTCTGCCAACTGAGCTAGCCGGCCATCGAAACAGCATAACAATTATAGCAATAATCAGAGTTCATTATCAATGATTTTATTGATGCCATACAACAACAACTGGGGATCATGATTCATACCTTGCAGATACTTGGTAAAGTAGTGAGAATAGCCACCGGTGACCACAGTTGTGGCTTTCATGTTATAACGTTGTTCCAGCAAAGCTCCGTAACAATGAATGTTAGCTAACTCCCCATAATACAAGCCGGCTTTGATAGCTTCCTCGGTATTGTCACCTAAGACATCACGGGGCGCACTTAACTCCATAGCCGGTAAATGCGGAATATTATGTAACATGGTTTCTAAAGTCTGTTTCATCCCCGGCTTAATGGCAACCCCGATGATCTTTAAGTTTTCATCTATCACCATAGTCTTAGTAGCA
The DNA here is from genome assembly GCA_964622375.1 of uncultured Erysipelotrichaceae bacterium. Classification (GTDB taxonomy): domain Bacteria; phylum Bacillota_I; class Bacilli_A; order Erysipelotrichales; family Erysipelotrichaceae; genus CAZUQA01. The sequence continues at coordinate 28,826 of CAZUQA010000095.1, forward strand.
CTACCTAAATCAAAGACGATTATCGGTGCCGGATACTTGATGATAGCGCCATAATAAGCCGCAATGAAATCCGCTCCCAGCTCATTGCGATTCTCGGCATTAATTACCAACTGCGGTAGGTTTTCTGGGCTTATCACAAACAGGGGGCCGTAAGCTTCCAACGTCTTCACAATCGCCGGCAAAAAGCGCGGTACCACACAAGAAAGGCCAATTTTAGTGACTTCAAAGCCCACAATAAAATCGCTGACCCACTTACTAAACTCCGCCTGACTAAAATCGGCAGTCAGATAGTTGACGGTTTTTACTAAGTCTTCATTAATAAAACTTCCAATATTGATGCTGGTATTTCCCACATCGCAGGCTAATTTAATTTTTTCCATTGCCTAAAGATAGTACCATTTCCCCCCCACTATTTCAATCTGTACCAGCATTCCTATAAAAAGCTTAATATCTGGTGTTTTAAGCAATTTTAGCCATTATATTATTGGTGTATTCTTTATGTGGGAACAATCTAGATTTTTATTTGATTTAGTTCGGCTTTCGTGAACGGCTATAGTATTTTTCTGAACTTTTCCTTGTTATTTGCTTGTTTTATGCTAATATATAGATACAGGGGGGTAAATATGAGTATAAATAATAAAAAATCGGACTCTCACGTTCAATCACTGGCTCGCGCCTTTGAATTATTGGAAGTTTTATCAATGGAAAAACAGGATTTATCCTTAACCGAAATCGCTTTACGCTTGAAATGGCCAAAGAGCACGGTTCATGGTCTTCTTTCAACTTTACGCGATTATCGCTATGTTGATCAATCGGCGATTAACGGTCGCTATCGTTTAGGTCTTCGCCTATTTGAGTTAGGTCACAAAGTAGCCCAAAACTGGGATATTCGCTCTACCGCTTTACCGATAATGCAAAAACTAAATCGCCAGTACGGGGAAATGGTGCAATTAGCCACGGAGGATGTCGGTGATGTTTTCTATATCGAAAAAGTTGACTCTACGCAAATAATAAAAATTGTTTCCGAAATCGGGGCCCGCTTACCAATTCATTGTTCGGCTTTAGGTAAAGTTTTATTAGCTTACATGCCAATCAACGATGTCAGAATCATTCTCAACCGAAAGGGCCTTGTTCGAATGACGAAAAACACAATAACAGAAATTGAAGATTTGGAAATGGAATTAAGTAAAATTCGGGAACAAGGATATTCCTTTGATGATCAAGAAATTATGGAAGGTCTGCGTTGCGTAGCCGCCCCAATTTATGATATGAATGGCGAGGTTCATTACGCCGTCAGTATATCAGCTATGGCTGATCGCTTAATCGACGACTATTTTGAAAAAGTTAAGCATTCTGTGATTTTGGCCGCCCAAGAGATTTCCTATAATATGGGCTACCGCAATCGTTAATAATAAACCAAAAGGGAAAATGGGGGTTATTTATTATGAGTGGCAGAGTAGAAATTGCAAACAGCATTAAGACTGGAGATTTTTTCACTAACTATCATGATCGGGGAAGCGCTTACCCTGTTGTTTTCTTGCATGGTAGCGGCCCTGGAGTATCAGCTTGGGCTAATTGGAATAAATTATTTCCTTTATTAGAAAATAATTATCGTATCATCGCCCCGGACATGGCGGGGTTTGGTTATAGCGAAAGACTAATTGATAGTATCTATGGTTTGAGTCTCTGGGTCCAACAAATAAGCGATCTGTTAACCGCCTTAAATCTTGAGCGAGTTAATCTCGTCGGCAATTCTTTTGGTGGTGCCTTAGCTATCGCTCTCGCCCTTAATTATCCCGAAAAAATCAATAAAATGGTGTTGATGGGTAGTATGGGTGTCAATTTTGCATTAACTGAGGGCTTAGATAAAGTTTGGGGTTATCAACCCAGCGTAGAAAATATGCGCGAGCTTTTAGACATCTTTACCTATGACAGCAGCTTTGCGACAGCTGATTTGATTAAGACCCGTTATGAGTCCAGTATTCAGGAAGGCTTCCAAGAAAGCTTTTCCCGCATGTTTCCCGCACCCCGACAAAGCAGCATCGCAGCTTTGGCTGCTTATGAGGATTTATTGCCTAATATCACCCAAGAAACTTTGATCATTCATGGTCGGGAAGATCGGGTTATTCCTTTGGAAAACTCTTATAAATTGCTCAAATTGATCGACAAAGCTCAGCTCCATGTCTTTGGTCACTGTGGACACTGGACACAAATCGAACACACTGAAGAATTCGCCCAGCTTTTACTAAATTTCTTTCAGTAAGTGAGGGTATTATGAAAAAACAGACAACAGCCTACGCTGCCGCTTTGTATGAAGCACAAATTAGCAAACAAGCTATTCCGGCTTTTAGCTCCTTGAATCCGGATTTTACTGTGGACCAAGCCTATGAAGTTCAAATGATCAATGTGGCTAAGCAACTGGCTGGCGGTGACATTATCTCCGGCAAAAAAATCGGTTTGACCTCCCTGGCTATGCAAAAACTGCTCAATGTCGCGGAACCAGATTTTGGTCATCTCTTTCAATCGATGGATTGCTTTGATGGTAAAATTGACAGCAGTAAGCTCCTACAACCAAAAATCGAAGCCGAGATTGCTTTTATCCTCAAGGCTGATTTAAGTGGCGGTGCGGTTACGGTAACTGATGTATTAAAAGCCACTGACTATTTAGTCGCGGCTTTTGAAGTCGTTGATAGCCGCATTGCCGACTGGAAAATCAAGCTACCCGATACGATTGCCGATAATGCTTCCAGCGGTTGTTATGTCTTAGGTACTAAAAGAATAGCTCCAAAGACTTTAGACTTAGCTACGGTAACTCTGTCTCTCTATAAAACTAAGGCCGGGAAAGAAGAATTAATCAATCAGGGCTCTGGTTATGATGTCTTAGGTCATCCGGCAGTAGCTGTCGCTTGGTTAGCTAATAAACTTTGGCACTATGGTGTCAGTTTGCAAGCCGGAGAAGTGATTCTTTCCGGCGCTTTAAGTGCGGCGCCGCCGGCGCAACGCGGTGACAGCTTTAAAGCCGTCTTTTCCGACTTTGGCATACTAGAGGCTAGCTTTATATGAGTGATAAAGTGAAAGTCGCCATAATTGGTCCCGGTAATATCGGTACTGACTTGATGTACAAAGTATTCCGTAGCGAGCTGTTAGAAATGGGAATGATGATTGGCATCATGGAATCCGAAGGCATCAGTCGGGCTACTGCTTTGGGCATCCCAAGCTCAATAGCCGGCGTTGCAGCTCTTAAAGAGCAGCCGGAAATTAAAATAGCCTTTGATGCCACCAGCGCCGCGGCTCATAGTAGATTTAACGCTCCTTTATTAAAGGAACTTGGTATAATTGCCATTGACTTAACCCCAGCCGCTTTGGGTCCTTATTGTGTACCCAGTGTCAACTTAGCTCAACTCCATTTAGAAAAGAATATCAATATGGTTACCTGTGGCGGTCAAGCCACCATACCTATAGTTTATGCTATTTCCCGGATAGCCGGTGCCGCCTACGCCGAAATTGTGGCTTGCATTGCTTCGAAAAGTGCCGGTCCGGGCACCCGAGCAAATATGGATGAATTTACCGAAACCACCTCAGAGGGTTTAGTGAAAATCGGTCAAGCTGATAAAGCCAAAGCAATAATCATTCTCAATCCTGCCGAACCGCCTTTGATGATGACTAACACCATCATGGTTAAGGTCAAAAATGATAAAGTGCCATTTGAGAAAATTCAAGCTTCGATTAATGCCATGGTTGAGGAAATTAAGGTCTATGTACCGGGTTATCAACTGCGCTTACCGCCAATCATGGAAGGTGATACTGTTACCACTATCGTCCAAGTTGAAGGCCAGGCTGACTTCTTGCCGGCTTACTCCGGAAATTTGGATATTATTAACGCCGCGGCGATTCGAGCAGCCGAAGTATTCGCTAAGAAGCTCCAAGAAGAAAAGATGGCGGGTTAACATGAAAAAAGTTACTATTGTCGATACTACTTTACGTGATGGCAGCCATGCCGTCAGCCACAGTTTCAACGTTGAACAAGCAGCCACTATCGCTGCCGGCTTAGAAGAAGCCAGTGTTGCTATCATGGAAGTTTCTCATGGTGATGGCTTGGGCGGCTCCAGTATAACTTATGGCCAATCAACTATCAATCAACTGGAGTTAGTCAAAGCTGCCGCCAGCAAAGTGCAGAATACCAAAATTGCCGTACTCTTATTACCGGGTATCGGCACTATTGAAGACTTAAAACAAGCTAAAGAAGCCGGGGCCACGGTAGTACGTGTTGCTACCCACGTTACGGAAGCTGATGTTGCAGCTCAACATATTGCTGCCGCAAAAGAATTAAATATGATGGTCGTCGGTTTTTTGATGATGGTCCACATGACAGATACAGAACGGGTAGTCCAAGAAGCTCTTAAAATGGAAAGCTATGGTTCGGATTACCTCAACTTGGCAGATTCTGCCGGTTACCTTTTACCAGATGATGTCAGCAAACTGATTAAAGCAGTTAAATCAGTTGTGAAGATTCCTGTCGGCTTTCATGCTCACAACAATCTGGCTTTAGCTATGGCTAATTCTCTGGCTGCCGTCGATGCCGGCGCCGAGTTTTTAGACGCCACACTTTGTGGTTTGGGTGCAGGAGCGGGGAATACCCAACTCGAAGTGTTGGTCGGGGTTTTGCAACGCCGGGAAATAGAAACCGGAGTTGATTTTTACAAATTGATGGACTTGGCACAAAATGTCGTCCGACCGTTGATGCAAAGACCGCAGTTAATTGACAGTGGTTCACTGATGCTGGGTTACGCCGGAGTCTATTCGTCTTTCTTGTTGCATGTCTATGCTGCTGCTAAGAAATACGACATAGAACCACGGGATATCCTGGTGGAACTCGGCAAACGCGGTTTAGTCGGCGGGCAGGAAGACTTGATTGTCGATGTCGCCTTTCAATTGAAAAACGGTGCGGAAAATTGAGAACTTTTCAAATCACCATTGCTGATACGGCACAAACTTTCTATTGTGACCGTGATGAATCGGTGTTCGCCGCCATGATTCGATTTAATCGTTACGCACTTAACCAGGGCTGTTGTGGAGGTGGCTGTGGTATCTGCAAAATGAAAATCCATAGTGGCGACTATGAAAAATTTAAAAGAATGAGCCGTGCTCACATCAGTGCGAGTGAAGAAGCAGAAAACACCGTCTTGCTGTGTTGTATAAAACCCCGCAGTGACTTAATAATCTCAAAAGGGAAAGGAGAATAGTTATGGGATTTAAAACCACCTTAAGGCCAGGTTTAGTACAAATGCGTGTATTAGACTTGGACAAGACTTTAGATTTTTATGTGAATATTTTAGGCTTGGATGAAGTCGGACGTACGGCTGATGGTCGCGTGATGCTCAAAGCTTACGATGAATTTGACCATCATAGCGTAACTTTACGTTTAGCTGACCAAGCCGGACTGGACTTCGTTGCTTTCAAAGCCTGCTCCGCCGCTGCTTTGGAGGAAATCAAGGAAAGAACAATTGCTTTCGGTTACGAGGTAACTGAAATAGCTCCCGATTCCGATCAACCGGGCTTTGGAAAACGCTATAGCTGGAAAATTTCCACCGGCCATACTTTCCAAGCTTTTTATGATGTGGAATTAGCTGCTAAAACTCCACAAATCAAGAATCCGGATATTTGGTCGGAACCGCCGCGCGGCATGGGCGCCGTTCGCATGGACCACTTCTTGTTATATGGACCAAATGTGGCTGAAGCTGAAAGGTTCTGTAAAGAAGTGTTCGACATGTTTGTACCGGAGGTTTGTAACGCGGAAGACGGCAGTCGGGTAGCTGCTTGGATTACCAGCTCTAACAAACCGCATGACCTAGCCTTTGTTGAATACCCGGTAGCCGGGAAAATTCACCACTTAGGCTTCTATCTCAATGATTGGCGTGATGTAGGCGATGCTGCCGACTTGATCGCAATCAACAGATTGAAACTCGACATCGGACCAACCCGTCATGCCATCACCAGAGGTCACAGTATCTATTTCTGGGAACCTTCCGGTAACCGTATCGAAGTATATGCCGGTGGCTATACCGCCTACCCCGACAACCCCCAAAGAGTTTGGGATTTCGCGCAATTAGGCCGCGGCTTGTTCTACTTCTCCGGCGAAATGATTCCCAGCTTCTTGGAAATCGTTACGTAGTTTCTTACTTATCAAATGAAATTAGCGGACTGCCCTTATGTCCGCTTTTTTATGGTATGATATTTCCAGTAGCTGTATTTCACGCGTTCAGGTAAACCGATGAAAAACTATGATTATAAATTCACAGCGATTATTCAAGCCGGCTCTCAAGGCGGAGCTTATGTTGTCTTTCCTTACGATCTGCGTCAAGAGCTTGGCAAAGGACGCGTTAAAGTTCAGGCAAGTTTTGATGGCATCCCCTACCACGGCAGCATCGTCAACATGGGAGTAAAAAACCCTGATGGCAGTATCTGTTATATTCTGGGAATGCTGAAAGCCATCCGTCAACAATTGAATAAACAAATAGGTGATGAAGTCGAAGTTATTATTATAGTGAAAGAATAATTTTTGGCAAGACTTAGAAAGATGTTAGCTTCGCCGACTTCCCATTACATCCTGTCTCTGATGAATCTTATCGCTACCCAAAGCAAAGAAACTGTCGCACTATGGTGTTTGAATTATGCCGATGCTTACCTTTTACCGATTTTTGAAAAACATTGTCCAAGCGACTAGCGCGTTGCCTTAGTTTTAACTGCTAGTACTCAGTGTTTTGAAAGAAAAAGAAATTTACTGAAGTTAAAGATAGCATTCTCAATCAATGGCATCAAGCAGCGCGTGAACTTGATGACTCTCCCGTGGCTCAAGCCTACTCGCACTTGTGGCTAGGCAGCAGCCTGTTTCCACAGCCCCAGTCATTCTTTAGGTTTAGCTTTTTATGTCATCGTGGCTATTGCCTATGATCGCATCGGCAGCAATGAAAAAGCGGAAGTCTATGAAGAAATTGCCGCCGGTGAATGTGCAAAAATGGAAGCTGCTTTAAAAGCCATTGCTGTAAGCAATGAAGCTAATTCCTTTAAGATAAACTGGTATTGTTAATTAGCAGTTACTAATAAATATCAATTAACCATTATATGAATCTTCATATTATTACAAACAATAACGCTTTCTATTTTGTTTTATTCATTTTTTGGCTATCAAGTGCATAGTAAACATGTTTCCCAATTTTTTGTTCTTTTAGTAAGCCTGTTCCCTTGATTTTCTTTAATCTTTGACTCAAAGTTTGCCTGGTTATGTCGAGAAACGCCAACATTTCTAATGTCGAAATACCATGTTCGGCAAACAAAGCAGCCTGTATAAGCAAATCATAAATTGAATAAAAATTCCTATCATTTCCAAGAGGCAAATTTCTAATGTCAGCTTGCAAGCTGTTATAATCATTTACTCTTATGTTGAGAGCATGGTTAAGCTGCACCATTGATTTTTCAATAATCCCAATAAACATCAAAACAAATGGTGTAAGATCTCCTTTATTGAGGATATGATTACAAATTTTAAATCCATCGTAATAATCCTTGCGATATTGATTAATTGTATAAGAAAGTCGATAACCAATTAGTTTGTTCAGGTTTTGATTCAACAGATAGCTACTGATAAATCTACTCATCCTTCCATTACCATCATAAAAAGGATGGATATATCCCAACAGATAATGAAACAAAGATGCTCTAAACAGTATGTGAATGCTTTCATCATTGAGTATTTGCAAACTCTTATCCATCATTTCGATGATTCTTTTCTCAGGTGCTAAACCATGATGAATTGTTTTTTGAGTTTCCGCAATTACATCAACCCCTTCTTTTCTAAACCATTTCCCATCCGGTAGTTTGCTTTTATCTTCGGCTTCAATCTCAGCAAACAGTAATCTATCATAAATAGTTCTTATGTCATCACAGCTGTTAATGCTGATCATTTCGCTAGAGTTTAGAATATTGTACATACGCAAAATGCCGGAAAATTTCTTTTTCTTGTTCTCGTTTTGCGATACTAAAACGTCATGTAGCTCTCTTCTAGTGCTTCGAATACCTTCGATTTCGTTGGTCATGATAACTTCATCAATCAAACATCGCTCTGCAAACTGTTGGATGGCTTTAGCTGGTAATTCAGAAATAGAAACCTGCACATTGGTGTTAAGTTGCATTATTCTGTCAATACTCATAAACAATTGCGGTAACTGCATAAAGAAAGCCTCTTGCCCATTAATTTGCAGTCCGAAATGAAAAGCAACTAGCTTGTTGTTGTATCTTTCACTATACTCATGTTGGTGTTCTGCTTGATCTTTATAGAATAATTTCAAGAGATCAATATACTTATTATCCATTTTTTATCTCAGCTATATCATATTTGATTATACTCTTCTTTATGTTAAAATATCGAATTATTCTAACATATAAGACGAATATAACACTTTTGATGTTTGTTTTCAACGATATTTCAACATTATATTACCTAATTTCACTTTTCATGTCAAATTATTATCATTTTTTAACACAAAATATCTTACATTTAATCAAAAAAAGTCCACTGTTGAACAAATGCTTATGTCACGCTTATTGTGGACTTTGCTTTGAATAATGGTGACCCGTACGGGGTTTGAACCCGTGAATGCTGCCTTGAGAGGGCAGTGTGTTAACCATTTCACCAACGGGCCAATTATTTATTATTCCTCAGACATAATTCATCAAATCGTTTTTTTAGTTTTTCCTTTCCCAATATCCTGAGAATCTCATATAAATCCGGAGTTATGGTTCGCCGCGTTGCTCCGATTCGTAATAATTCACAAAAATCCGCCAATGATCCAACATAATTCTCTGCATGTTCACGATACTCTTTCATATCCGGACAAAAACTGTACTTTGGACAAAATTCCTTGATTTTTTTTATCCAAGTTTCTTTATCATCTGCTTCATCATAAATATTTTCCAGATAATCTTCAAGTGTTTCTTTTAAATAAAATGGTTTTTTTGTTAAGTCGTTGTTTTTTTCTTGATAAAACAGTTCATCGTACATATAAGAAATGCTATCCTTAATCTCACTGTAACAAGCATAATCTTTGCGCGGTTTGGCTTGTTCTCTTTCAATATTAAGCGTCGCAATAGTTTCATCTTTATATTTAGTAATCAGTTGATATAGCTCCACATCAAACTCTTCAGCCCAAATAAGCAATTGTTGGTATACCGCAATAGCTGATAAACTACTCAAATAATTACGGGCAATATTATTTAACTTACCTAAATCAAACAAAGGCGAACTTTTACTCATTTTGGCGAAAGAAAAATTAAACTCATGATAATCGCTCCGCGGGTACTCACGATACCAATCTTCAAAGTTTGAGTTCAATATTGTCGCAAAATACAACATAATCGCAGTTTTAGGAATACCTTTTTCATGATAATAACTGATAGCTGCTTGGGGGTCTTTCCTTTTGCTTAATTTTCGTACTATGCCCTCATCCTTTACACAAATCGGTAAAATGTGGGCAAATTTCGGTGCTTTTAATCCCAAAGCATCCCAGATCTCCAAATGAAAAGGAACCGAGGAGATATACCAATCATCACGGGTAATGGTGGTTACCCCCATACTGTAGTCATCCACTATATGGGCAAAGCCATAAGGCGGTATCCCGTCTGATTTAATTAACACATGGTCAATATCATTTTGGTTCAACTCTAAACTTCCTTTGATTCGATCTTTAAAAATGAACTTTTTCTCAAAGTTTCCCAAACTCTTTAATCGAATTACAAACTTCTCTTGATTTGCCAGTTTGTTCTTTATTTCATCCAAACTCAAGTTGCGGCACTTGGCATACTGTCCATAATAACCAATCCGCTCTTTTTTCATTTCTTGTCGCTTCCGCATATCTTCAAGTTGCTCTTCTTGACAAAAACAGGGATAGGCTCTGCCGCTGGCTACCAAATGCTTGGCAAAAGCTAAGTAAATCTCTTTTCTCTCGCTTTGAATATAAGGACCGTAAGCTCCCCCCTTTATCGGGTCTTCGTCTATTTTATAGTTGTATTCCTGCAGATCATTTAGAATCAAAACTGTCCCGTTTTCTAGTGCTCTTTTACTGTCGGTATCTTCAATCCTTAGAATGAAAACTCCGCCACTTTGGCGGGCAAAAACCTCCGGGATAAAAGCCGCAAACAGATTACCCATATGCAGTCTGCCAGTCGGACTTGGCGCAAACCGCAATACTTCCGCTGTTTCCGGTAACTCCCTTTTAGGAAACATCTTATCGTAATCTGCGCTGGTCTTTTTTATATTGGGAAACAAAAGCTCAGCTAGTTCCAAATAATCCACACGAAACAACTTCCTTTCAAAAATGGCTGCCCCACTAGGATTCGAACCTAGGAATGATGGAGTCAGAGTCCACTGCCTTACCGCTTGTCTATGGGGCAACAACTAGTTTATAGTATAACAGAAATCACACCTGAATGTGAGCTCCTGCTGCTAAAGAAATAGCCCAAACCAGAAGTGGATATTGCTCATTTTCGCCGGTAATTACAAGATTTTTTAATCTTAATCTTGA
>CAZUQA010000096.1:0-10082 GCA_964622375.1 uncultured Erysipelotrichaceae bacterium
CGCTCTTAAATTCGCCATTACCGATTTCGATTAAGGTGAAGCGTTTATCAATTATCGGGTCAAGATAGCCAAAACTATAAAAGTCGCCGAACTCCGGTCCGGGATGATTAAACTGGCTGATAGAATCAGGGGCATTTTTCAACAATTGATAGTAGGCTTGCAAACCGGCTCTGCCGCTACCAATAACATTGTTCTTCCTACTGACAAAACCATTAGTATTGAAGGTGTTAATATGTCCGGCGTTGCCCCGAAGATAACTCATTTCAAAACCAAAAATACCGACAAAACTGGCATCGGTTGTTGCGGAAGCAACAGCTTTACCATTTTTCCATACAGCAACATTGGCATTGTGCGTCGCTAAATTTAAGGCTGAGAAGGATTCTGTTGATGGTGCTGAGTCAAAGTATTGACTGTGATCAGTAACGGCGAAGAAGTCTAGTTTCGCTACTCTTTTTGCCCAATCGAAAGCTTCAGACACCGAACCACGGGCATCTGACGAAAGATTGGTATGTGAATGCAATTGTCCAAAATAGACTTTCATTCCGGAATTCTCATTTAGCGTATAAGTAAAGGTCGTTGGGTCACTGTCAGCATAACCGGCCTTGGTGGCATAAGCTACCACTTTCACCGGGAAATCCGCTGTTTCAAACTTCAAGGCGCCATTATAAACCAATTCAGCCCCTGTTGTTTCTCCAACCACGCCGTAATGTTTAGTTACTTGATATTTTATTGCATCAAAAGTGCCGCTGCTTGATAGTGTCACTTGATCAAAACGACTTAGTTTACTGCCTGTTGGCAGGCTCGCCTGGACATTGGCAAGTTTTGCCCAGGTATAATTGAAAGTGCTGATTGCACTATATTCGTCATCCTTAAAGGCTACTGCCTTTACTATTAAGACGGTACCGGTAAACTCGATAGGACTGTTATAGAGCGTTGAGGTAGCATCAGGGTCTGAACCATCTAAGCTATAGTAAATTTCAGCATCGGAAGTTTCACAACTCAAACTGATAAAGCTTCCCAAAATTAAGGTACCGGAGGGATAATTGGCTTGCGGAGCGCTAAGTTCCGTAAATTCAGGGTTCTCCCCCTCTAGCAATAATAAACTTCTTTCATCAGTTTTTAGGCTAAAGGCAGAATTGTCAAAACCTGTAGCGGAAAGCTGAGTTTTCGCTTCTATACCCACAAAAGTTGTACTGCAAAGCAACACAACTGCTGCTGAAACATTACTGATTTTCCTGAAAAATTTCATAAACTTGGAACTTGCTGACTCTTTATCTGTCTTCATATCTATTCCCCTTTACAATTATACCAATTAGCTAATTGCTTTTGTAATGCCAATTTTAGTAAAAATTCCTTAACTGTCTTTTTTAACTATTCTCCGCTCTTTACGGGTTTGAAAGCTTCGACGCCGTGCTTACATAAAGGACAGATGAAATCTGCCGGCAGCTCTTCACCTTCATAAACATAGCCACAAATCTGACAGACATAAGCCTTTTTATCTTCCACAGTGATGCCGGGTTTCGGCTTAATATTATCAAAATAGTACTGGTAAGTCACACTCGGTGCCCCTGATACCACAAAAGCTTGATTTACTTCAGCGACAAACAAAGAGTGACTACCGTAGTCCTCGATATTGAGTACTTTTGCCGCCATAACGGCATTAACATAGTTGTTCAAATAACGTACACCGTTTTCACAACGCAGTTCCGGTACTTCGTTAAACTTTTTAATGTCACGACCGCTATTAAAACCGTATTCCACAAATAACGAAAAAGGCACAGTTTCATTCAATACCGAAAGACAAAACTGTTTTGAATTGACGATCATGTCATGAGTCAAATTGCTTTTATTTACCGCTATAGTGATTCGTAAAGGCTTTTCTGTTATTTGCGTTACCGTATTTATAATGCAAGCATTATCAACTCCCTGATCCCGAGCGCTTAACACAAATAAGCCATACGAGAGCTTAAACATAGCTTGGTAATCGATCGCCGAATTGTTAGCTGGGCTAACGGTTGCGGTTTTGTCAGTGGCACTTTTAAGCGAAGCAATCAACTCTGTAGCCAGAGCAGTTATCAGTGTTAATTCTTCAGTTTTCAAGCTCGATTTGATGCTCAGGGTGTTTTCCAGAAAAGTAAGATTTTTACATTTCTCAAGCTTAGCTTTGATTAAGGCGCCACTGGTTGCTGCCCAACTACCGTTTTCGATTATCGCCACAGTGCGATTCTGCAGATTGTGCGCCACCAAATCATTAAGCAATTCCTCCATCGTGATAAATATTCCGGCATTGTAGGTTGTTGAGGCAAAGACCAAGTGACTCCAATAAAAAGTTGCCGCCACAATTTCCGATAAAGGGGTAACAGATACATCAAACATGGCAGTTTTAATGCCATTGTCCCGCAGTTGACAGGCTAGTATCTCGGCGGCATTTTCCGTATTGCCGTAAACTGAGGCATAGGCAATTAATACACCCGGCTGTTCAGCTTGGTAATTGCACCATAATTGGTATTTGCTGATGATGGTCTGTAGTTTTTGCCGCCAGACAAAACCGTGCAACGGGCAGATCATTTTGATCGCCAATTGAGCGGTTTTCTTTAACAGGGCGTAAACCTGATTGCCGTACTTCCCGACAATATTGCCGTAATAACGCCGAGCTTCATCCAGGTAGTCTTTTTCAAAGTTCACTTCATCAGCGAACAAAGCGCCATTTAATGCGCCAAAACAACCGAAAGCGTCAGCGGAAAATAGTATTTTGTCACTGCTGTCATAGGTCATCATCACTTCCGGCCAATGGACCATCGGCGCCATGATGAAATAGAGATTATGCTTTCCGCAATTTAGGTTTGAACTCTCATCCACCAGTAACAAGCGCGCACTGATATCAAAGTTAAAAAACTGCGCAAAAAAGTTCACGATTTTTTGATTAGCGACCACTGTCATTTCCGGGTAGCGTTGTAATAAATCAACGATAGCCGAAGAATGGTCCGGTTCCATGTGCTGAATAACTAAATAATCCAAGCTACGTCCGTTTAAACTTTCTTCGACATTTTCCAGAAAGCGCGATCTGACAGCTTTATCGACACTATCAAATAAGACGGTCTTTTCATCCAGTAAAAGATAAGAGTTATAGGAAACCCCTAAAGGGACAGAGTAAACTCCTTCAAACATCGCCAAACGCCGATCGTTAGCACCCACCCAAATTAAATCTTCCGTTACTTTTCTGCTACAATACATCTTCTTTCCCCACTGATCTTTCTTACTTCAAACAAGCTACAATGACTTTAAGACTGCCGCACTAAACACTACTGAGACTACTCTCAATTTTTATTGACAATCAACTAAATTACTCTTATGCCACCAAAAGGTCGAATAGCGAGAAAATGACAACTACCTGCTCCAAAAACCGCTTCTAATTCGGCGCTATATTGTTCCGCCAGCTCTTGCGGTACATAGGCTTGGATAGTACCAGCTAAGCCACCGCCATGAACTCGATAGGCGCCTTGGTCTCCTAATATTTTTTCGCTAAGAGCCAAAGCTAAAGCTAGACCTTGCTCTTGTGGCGTCTTAACACAAAAAACATTTTGCAGATACATGAAAGATGATCGCCCCGATGCTTTTACTTTGTCAAAGAACCCTGACAAGTTATTATGCTGCAAATCTACAACTAAAGCCGGGACCCGGCTGTCATCATTAAAGAAATGCCAAGCTCGTAGTATGGCTCGATCATCACAAGTAGCCCGTATTGCAGCAATATTATTAAAGAAATCTTCCACTTTAACTTCAACTAAAAACTCTTTACCAAAAACTTGAGCCACAGCTTTCATGTCGCTGACCATCAGACCGTATTCACTTGAAAGATCCGCATGATTGCCACCGGTATCAACTAAACACAAACGATAACCGCTGGCGGCGATATCAAACTCGACTTTTCTCACTAGCGGCTTGTCGTTATCCGCAAAATCAATAAAAACAAAACCGCCAACTGAGCTAGCCATTTGATCCATTAAGCCGCAGGGCTTACCAAAATAAACATTTTCACTGTATTGGGCAATTTGCGCGACCTTTACAGGCGATACTTTCTCTTGGTTATACTCGTTATTCAAAATAACGCCGATTAATACTTCAAAAGCCGCAGAACTGGAGATTCCTGAACCCTTTAGAACAGTCGAGGTACAGTAAGCATTGAAGCCACCGATGGTGTAACCTTCAGCTTTAAATTTGCCACAGACCCCCCGTATTAAAGCGGCTGTAGTAAACTTTTCCTCTTCTTTAATCGCTAAATCACTTAAGTCGAGCACCGGTACTTCATAACCTTCAGAAACCATGGTTACTAAATTGTCCGAAGTTTTAGCTACTACGGCTAAAGCGTCCATGTTGACTGCCGCCGCTAAAACTTTGCCATGTTGGTGGTCGGTGTGATTGCCTCCGACTTCAGTTCTTCCCGGAGCAGAATAAATAGCGACATCGGCATTACCATATAATTCTTCAAAAGCCGTCAAAGCAGCACAATAACGTTCCACCACCGTAGAAAGCTCGGCATCGGATACTACGTAGACCGCTTTTAAACGCTGGTTGAAAAACCCGGTAAGTAAATTCTCCTTTAAAAGCCGCAGATCCATGAGTTTCTCCTTTATTTCAACAATTCTTCAATTTGAGTTTTAGCCGCAAAGCCGGTATGGCGTTTTACCATTTCTCCGTTTTTGAACACTAACAGAGTGGGAATGGAAACAATGGAAAACTGTCTGGCGGTTTCGCTATTACTGTCAGTATCAACTTTGGCAATAACATAACCGGCTTCTGCCAGTTCTTCCAATATTGGGGCAATCATCTTACAAGGACCACACCAATCAGCGTAAAAATCTACCAGGACCAGTTCATTTTCCGCAATAAAAGTTGCGAATTCTTCATCAGTTATATAATGCAGTGACATATCTAACTTCCTTTCATATACTTCTATATCTTGATATTACACACGAAAAGCTACAAAAAAATCTTTCCTTATATATTATACTAAACACTCTTGTAATCATGAAGTGTTTTTGATGTTTTTGTGGAACAATTTTTCAACAAATTAGTATTATGTTAAACTGTTAACATTTTTAGGGCTGTTTTATTAGCAAGCCCTTTGCATACACTAGGAAATATTGTATTGACCAATGCTTTCCAAAGTGTTTCAGAATATGCTTTTTCCTGTATTATATCCAGCTCTTCATCAGTAGTATCGAATTCTAAAGACAATTGATTGGCAATATTATTTAATGTCCATTGTCTGATAGTTGTATAGTTGTTGTTTTCGTTTAGTCATTCGATTTTGTATTGTTTTCCTATGCTTGAATCAGGTGGAATCATGAAAAATTTTACCTGAAAATTTTCACATTGGCATTCACTTGTTTTTGATCTAGCATTAAAAAGAGCTACAGGATTTATTAAATCTTCATGCGTTTTAAATTCTTGTAATCTCCATTATAAGGCCTAAATCGCATTTGAAAATCCCATTTTAATTTCCTTTTCAGTATCGTGGTTGGTCGACAAAAGGTGGTAAACCCGTAGTAACCGTGATAATGCCCAATACCACTGCTACCGACACCGCCGAAAGGTGCATTATTACTGGCAATATGTAATAGTGTATCGTTAATGCAAACCCCACCACTGGGAAAATCATTAAGCAAATCATTAATAAAACTTTGATTATTGCTGAAGATATACATTGCTAAAGGATCGGGGTTTACATTGAGATATTTTAACAATTCATCATAATCCGTATACACCACCAAAGGCCATAAAGGCCCGAATATCTCCTGGTGCAAAGCCGGATGCTTCCAAGTATCAGGAACAACAAGACTCAATTCCATTTTGAGTCGATTATCGTCGAAGCCCCCACCAAAAATCAGTTTGCTGTCTGCTAAATAAGATTTAACCCGGAAATAAGCTTCTTCATTTATCAGCTTTGGCCAAGTCGGATCTTCTAGTTCATTAACCATCTGCTTTTTTTCGGCGATTAAAGCTGCCGTGAAATCCTTAAGCACCTTTTTGTTTACCAGTAAATAGTCAGGGGCAATACAGGTTTGTCCGGCATTCATAAGCTTGCCAAAGAGAATACGTCTAGCAGCCACCCTAACATCAATTTTGTCATCGACGATACAGGGACTCTTGCCACCAAGCTCTAAAGTTACCGGAGTAAAATTTTCCGCTGCTTTCTTCATCACCATTTGCCCGGTTTTTTGGCTACCGGTAAAGAAGATGTAATCGTATTTTTCTTGTAACAACTGGTCACGATTCTCCTGATTACCCACAATCACAGCCACATTGTCGCAAAAGTTGCTGCTAGCAATCAAATCTCTAAGACAAGCGGCAATCGTCGGTGTTTCTTTAGAAAAACGCAATAAGACACAATTTCCGGCAGCTAAAGCGGAAATCAACGGTACTAAAGACAACAGCAAGGGATAGTTAAAAGGTACCATAATTAAGACAACACCATAAGCTTGTTTCTCAACCTGATACACTCCTAAAGACAATAAAGAATAGAACTTCTTGGTTTTTTGCCAAGAAACTGTCTTTTTTATGGCTTGATTTAAGGCGCTGTAAACCTGTGACAATTCACTGAGATAGCTCTCATAAAAACACTTAGCCAAATCAACGCTCAATGCGTCCAGCAACTTCTCTTCGTTAGCTGTCAATACGCGGCGTAAATCGCGAAGCCTAGCTACCCGGCTGCTTGCATCTTGGCTTTTTTCCTTGACAAACTGGGCCCGTAGCTTTACTACAGCATTTTTTACTTCATCATTCATCGCTAAGCTCCACTGCATCATAGCCGCTATCCAGTAAAGCAGTCTTCACTTTAGACAAACACTCCTGGCAGGCTACCAAACTTACGGTTTTAGTAGCCAAATCGATAGTAAACTCCACATCAAGCTTATCCAGCTCCGCGGCGATTCTGGTAACACAATGTTCACAACTCAACGCTTCAATCAACAGTTTCTTCATTTATATCCCCCTTAGATCTTTCTTAGACGCAAGGCATTAGCTAGCACACAAAGTGAACTTAAAGACATCGCCAAAGCCCCAAACAACGGATTAATATACCAGCCTCTATTATAAAATAATCCCATAGCTAACGGAATCCCGGCGCAATTGTAAAAGAAAGCCCAGAATAAGTTCTGTTTTATGTTGTTCAAAGTTCGCTTACCGATACGCCAGCTATGCTCGACATCTTGCAGTGCGTCATTCAATAAAACAACATCGCCGCTCTTTAGAGCGACATCGCTACCGGAACCGATAGCAATTCCCAAATCAGCAGTTGTCAAAGCGATAGCATCGTTGATTCCATCCCCGACGAAAGCTACTTTAGAGCCTTGACGCTGGAGTTCCTTGATTTTCTCAGCTTTCTCTTGCGGCAAAACTTCCGCAAAATAAGCAATACCTAACTCCGTCGCTAATTTCCGGGTAATGACCTCTTTGTCCCCACTTAATAAATAGACTCTTATCTTGTTTTTCTGCAAATTTTTTATTACACTGTGACTTTCCCTTCTTACTGAATCTTGAAAAGTAATACTGGCTGCCAGTTCTTTTTTCCAAGCTACATAAACCTGAGCACTTGCTTCTTGGGGCGCTGGTTCGATGTTTATTTGCTGTTGCCGTAAATAGGCTGCACTACCAACTAAGATTTCTTGCCCTGCAATTTTTCCCCAGATACCACCACCGGCTCTTTCTTTGACATTTTCCACAGCCAATAATTCTCGATTATTGCCGGCAACTAAAGCGCGGGCAAACGGATGGTTGCTGAAAACCTCAACACTGGCAACTAATTGCAGTAACTCTTCCTGGTTCATTGTGCTGACTATTTCCCCGATTATTAACTCACCGCTTGTCAATGTCCCGGTTTTATCAAAAACTACGGTATCGATTTCACCGGCTTTTTGTAAAGCTTCCCCGCTTTTAAACAGTATCCCTTTTTTCGCAGCTGCCCCGCTTGCCACCATGATTGCCGTTGGTGTTGCTAAACCCAAAGCACAAGGGCAGGCTATCACTAAGACTCCTATCGCAATTTTTAAGGCAAAGCCAAAATCCTGTTGCCAATACCACCAGGCCAAAAAACTCAGTAAAGCTAGCACACAGACTAGCGGCACAAAGACCGCAGAAACTCGGTCAGCCAACTTGGCAATCGGCGCTTTTGTCAGCTGGGCTTCTTTAACTAAGGCAATCATTTGCGCGATAGTTGATTGTTGAAAATCTTTGGTAACGATAATCTCCAATGGTGCCGTCAAGTTAAGGCTACCGCCAACTACCAGGTCTCCGACTTGTTTTTCTCTAGGTAAACTCTCCCCGGAAAGTAAAGATTGGTCGACACTACTGTGCCCTTTTATTATCTCACCATCCAAGGCAATCTTCTCACCGGCTTTTGCCATGATGATGTCGTTCACTTTGATCAATTCCACCGCTTTTTCTTCAAAGCCCCGATCTTTTTTTAGCCAAGCTAATTCCGGTGTCAACTCCAATAACGCCACCAATGCCAGTGTTGACTTATGGTTGGAACGTTCCTCAAAATATTTACCTAACATGACCAAAGCCACAATGACCCCGGCAGCTTCGAAATACAACAAGTGGATATTATGAAGCTGCCCATAATATATGGGCAACATCAAGTAACAACTGTAAAGAAAAGCACAGGAGGTTCCGATTGCCACCAAACTGTCCATGTTGGGTTGCCCAGCCAACAAACTTTTAAATCCTCTGATGTAAAAGTTATGCCCCAAAGCCATTATGGCTAAAGCCAGCAGCAGCTGTAAACTTACTAATAATCTCGGGTACTGATCTAGTTTAAAAAGATAAACGCCACTTAGCATCGGTAACATGGTCAGTGCCAGTAAACCTACCATCAAGACTACCGCGACAATAACGCGATATTTAAAGTGTTCCAAGGCTTTTCTGTCGGCTTCCGCTGTTTGATCTTCAACCACACGATAGCCGAGTTTTTCTACCAGAATAGCAATCGCTTTTTCTGTGATTAACTCTTCGCTAAACCAAACTATCCCCTTGTTCAAAGGTAGGTTGATCAATACCTCCAATACTCCCTCTTGTTTTTTTAGCCGCCTTTCAATGGCCGCCGCACAGGCAGCACAAGTCATTCCGGCAATATTAAACTGATATTTCTTGGTCATACCATTGCTCTTTGGTAATTACGTATTTGTGCATGTCGAGATCTTCGAAAGCTGCTATACCTTGATAAACCATTCCTACTTTTTCCAAGGCATGCCGCGAACGATCATTGCCTAAGCGAGTATAGGCAAAAACGCGATCCCGCTTGAGCTCCGCAAAAGCATAAGCCAAAGTCGCTCGCAAACATTCAGTACCATAACCTTTTCCTTGGGCTTGTGGCGCCAAGGCATAGACGATACCAACTTCCCCTCCCGTTATCTGCAAAAGCCCGGTTTGGCCGATGAGTTTGTTGTCGGTTTTACTATATACGCCCCAACTGCCATAAGAGTAATCACGAAAAAGTTGCTGGTAAAGTTCGATACGCTGTAAAACTTCTTCTCTGGTTTTACCCCGCCCGGTTCCCATCCATTGCCCAACTTCCGGTAATTTCATAATGTCATAGAAATCTTCCAAGTCTTCTATGGTCATCACTTTAAGAAGCAAACGTGGGGTTTGGCGCTCAAATTGTTTCATTAAATCTTAATTAATTCGTAGTCGGCACTTCCCAGTCCGATTTTCACTCCATGTTCTATTTGACTCTGCCAGTTGGTACCCGGATGCAGCGAAGAAAAGTGATCAGCACCGCTAGTCTTACTTTGACCCAAACGTGAAGCCGCATTGATCTCTGCTTGATTGACTAAATCGGCACAAGCTTTGTCTAATGCCAAAGGATCAAAGCTAGCCAGCATTCCGATGTCGCCGACAATCGGCAAATCATTGGCATCCATACAGTCGCAATCCGGTGAAACATCACAAATCAGACTAATGTGAAAGTGCGGTCGATCTTTAACTACAGCATAAGCATATTCCACCATTTTATAGTTCAACAACTCCGGGGCATTCCAATTGGTAGCTATGGCATTGAAGTTACAGTAACCGATACAACG
>CAZUQA010000097.1:0-2477 GCA_964622375.1 uncultured Erysipelotrichaceae bacterium
GTTCAATATCCACCGTTAAAGCACTATGTAAACGATTAGCCCAATCGGGGACTTGACAGTTTTCACCAGGGGTTGCGTGGCTACACCAATCATTGTAACCCGACTCATGGTAAGCAGCGCTGTCAAATTCCGCTGTTAAAATATTGCCGCTTATTTGATAATTTACAAATTGCGTTGCTTCTTCTTTACGATATTTGTCAAAGAAGAATTTCACATTGTAGTTATCAATGTCTTTCGGCATGACTACTTCAATTTTGGCATTCTTAATTTCCGTACCCCAATAATCACCATAAGTGTGGAAAATGAATTCATCAAAACCTTTAAAAGGATCATTACCCATATCATAGGTATACTTTATGATGTACTGTTTTATTCCTTCTCCTTCATATACATCAGCATCGCCTATCTTTATGCGTGCTTTCTTACTGACCCAATCCACCGTATAGTTGTCACCTATAGCTCGCAATTCCGTAATTTTCGCCCGTCTTTTTACCGTCTTTCCATCCGCCGCCGTATAAGGCAACCAAGTCGGAGTAAATTTGTAAATACCGTGTTTGTAGGCATTAGTAAAGTTTACAGTAATCTCTTCAGTAACATAGACGACATTGTTTTCTTGTACTTCCAGTTTTACCAAGTAAGCTTCGATGGTAAAACCATCGGCTAGCTTGGTACTGCCGTCATTTGTTGAGAAAACAGTACCTTTTAAAGCTGAAATAATACCGCTTAAAATAAACAAAGCCCAAATCCCAAAAAAGAGATAAACAAAGATATTTTTTGTTTTTCCTGAATCTTTACTCATATTTGCCTCACCTTCCCGTCTTGGCCACTAGATGGCAGAAAAGCTACTCTCTTCCCCCCTGGCTTTAGTTCAATTATACAATATGTTTCATTTTCTCGTTAAGGCAAATTGCATCAGATAAAAAAACTACAACTGTGATATTGTAGTTTTCGTTAATCCTCTTTAGTTTTGTCTTTCGCGTAAAAGTTCACGATCCAATTCTTTATCACGACCCCGTTTCCAGGCGTGCATTATCAAGGTAATAGTGATAATGCCATAGCAAATAAATGACCGCAAATATTCTCCAATCATCGCTTGGCCGGTGATATTGGTCCCGGCTTCCTTCATCACTAAAAACATAAAGTGAAATAAAACCGTACCGATAATAGCATTGGTGTTGGAAGCGTCAGAAACGCTGGCTCCCCCTACTAATAAGGCAGCAGCTGCAAACAAGGCCGCTTGATCGGCTCCGCCATATGTACTCATGGAACCGATGCTTTGCAAAAAGACAATTTGCCCCATAGCCGCTAAGACCGTAGAAATGATGATAGCGGCAATTCGATTCTTTTTAACATCAATCCCCGACATTTCCGATATTGCCATATCTTGGCCGACCGCTCTAATATTTTGACCAAACTTCGTTTTTCTAAACCAATAAATAAAAGCGCAAAGCACGCCTACAATGAGAAAGGTGCCTACCGGCACAGTTATCAAGCGCGAAACTCCCTTAAAAGTGACTTTCCAGAGATTATCGATCGAATTAGCTATGGGTATCATCAAGGTATTGCGGATACCGTAGCCTTTGGATAACAGCACATTTTCATTATGCATCGGAATGATGGTACCACAGACATACAACAGGAAAGTTTGATAAGCCGCTGCCATAAACAGTCCCAAAACCATCGAGGTAATCATCTCCCGCCCTTTGGAGTTGTTGAGAATAAAACCGCCGAAATAGCCAAATACACCGGACAAGGGAATAGCAATGGCCAAAGTAAGCAGAACGCCCGGAATCCCGCTAACATTCCACTCGGAAACAAAAACCAAAGCTATTTGGGTAGCCATAGCTCCCATGGTCATACCAAAGTTAATACCCATACCCGCGGTTACCGGAAGCAATAAAGCTAAAACAAAGAAAGCATTCCGCGCTAAGCGCGAAACTAACTCACTTAAAAGATAATCGGTCGTCAGGCCGGAAATCGGGGTGGCAATGAAACTGACTACCAAAAACAAAGCCGGAATCATGGCTGATGACAACAATCTTCTAATCTTGTTTTTATCAAATTTTTTCATTGCCTTAGTCCGCCTTTCGCGTTAAAGCGTAAAGCACCATGCCATAGGTGATGAGTAACCTAAACATGTCAGATGCATCGACCTGTAAAGCTGCAATAATTACCGTCGGGGTCATGGTTAAAATACCTTGAAACAATAGCGTACCTAAAACGACATTAGTGATACTGGCTTTATTGACGGTGGCACCACCCAGTAAAACAGCAGCGACCGTGGGGAAAGTAAAGTTGAGCGGCGAAGCGTAGGTTTGAATATAGCCGAAGCTCTGTTGGAAAACAATCAATCCGATAGCGGCTATTACCGTCGACATGACAATAGAAATTGTCCGCATTTTGTTGATGTTGATGCCGCTGGCGCGGGCATAATCGGGATTGGAACCGACCGCCGTAATCGCTGTGCCGGTCTTAGT
>CAZUQA010000098.1:0-8584 GCA_964622375.1 uncultured Erysipelotrichaceae bacterium
TAAGTGCTATCAAGGCGCAAGTGCCGAGGATGCATTTCTTTGATGGCTTTAGAACTTCGCACGAGGTGCAGAAGATTGAAATCATGGATCAAGACTTCATGGTTAGTTTGCTTGATAGTGAAGCTTTGGAAAATTATAAAGAGCGTTGTATGAATCCCCATACCAATCCGATTACCCGGGGTGGCGCAGAGAACGATGACATCTATTTCCAAGGGAAAGAAGCCCAAAACCAGCATTATGATGCTGTAGCCGATATCGTTAATGAATATTTATTGAAAATAAGTGAACACACCGGTCGGGAGTATAAACCCTTTACCTACTATGGGGCTAGTGATGCCACCGCAGTTATCATTGCCATGGGTTCGGTTACCGAAACCACAAAAGAAGTAGTTGATCAGCTAAATAGCGAAGGCCGTAAAGTCGGTTTAATTAAGGTTCACTTGTATCGCCCTTTCTCGGCAAAGTATCTGAGAGCGGTTTTACCGGCAACTGTTAGTAAGGTAGCAGTGCTGGATCGCACTAAAGAAATTGGAGCCAGAGAACCACTGTACCTCGATGTTTACAATGTTTTAAAGGGTTATGGTAATGTTGAAACAATAATCGGCGGACGTTATGGATTGAGTTCCAAGGATACCCAACCTCGCGATATCAAAGCGGTTTATGATAATTTAGACAAAGAAGTACCACTGGATGGCTTTACTATTTCTATCGTCGATGATGTTACCAAGCTGTCTTTACCGGCTGATCCGGATTTCTACATCAGCAGTGACTATACCTCTTGTCTTTTCTATGGCTTAGGTTCGGATGGCACCGTGTCAGCTAATAAAAACTCAATTAAAATAATTGGAGATAATACTGATCTCTATGCCCAAGCATATTTTGCCTATGATTCCAAGAAAGCCGGGGGAGCGACACGTTCACATTTGCGTTTTGGTCCTAAGCCGATAAAATCGACTTACTATATTCAAAATGCTGACTTCATCTCCTGCTCTTTAGATGCCTATCTTTTAAAATATGATATGTTACGCAACCTAAAAAAAGGCGGAACTTTCTTATTGAGCACCACCTTTGCACCGGAAGAGATTGAAGAGCATTTACCCAATCGTATTAAAGCACAACTGGCCAAGAAAAATGCGAAGTTCTACATTATCGATGCAGTCGGTATTGCGGAAAAAATCGGTATGGGCCGGCGCACTAATACCATACTTCAGTCCAGTTTCTTTGCTTTAAATGAACAGATCATCCCTTATCAAGATGCTTTAAAATACATGAAAGATGCTGCCAAGTATACCTATGGAAAACGCGGTGATGAAATTGTCGAACTCAACTATGTAGCAATTGACAGTGGTAAAGATGCTTTAGTAGAAATCGCCGTTAAACCCGAGTGGGCTGAACTGCCTTACAACAGAACGCGGCACAGCATCGGTGATGAATACTTTGATGAACATGTCATGGCCATCAATTCTTTGGAAGGCTATGATTTACCGGTCAGTGCTTTCACTAAACATGGAGTGATGGATGGCTCTTTCAACAACAACATCACTTTCTACGAAAAACGGACAATTGCCACCCAAGTGCCGCAGTGGCACAGTGAAAACTGTATTCAGTGTGGCTTTTGTAGTTATGTTTGTCCCCACGGTACTATCAGAACCTTATTGTTGACTGATGAAGAAGTTAAGAAAGCCCCGCAAGAATTTACCACGGTAAAACCTATGGGTCAAGGAGAAGTGGCCGAACTCAATTATTGTGTCAGCGTTTCTCCGGATAACTGCGTAGGTTGCGGGCTCTGTGTTGTTGAGTGTCCAGGTAAACAAGGCAACAAAGCTTTGAGCATGGAAGATATCAACACCCAACTGGATAAAGCACCCTTAGCTGATTATCTCTATAAAAAATGTACTTATAAACCTCAATATTTCCCAACCAATACCGTCAAAGGCAGCCAGTTCTTGATGCCTTACTTTGAGGTCAGTGGGGCCTGTGCCGGTTGTGGTGAAACCCCTTACTACAAATTGGCTTCCCAGCTCTTTGGCCGGGATATGATGATAGCCAACGCTACCGGTTGTTCTTCTATCTATTGCGGCAGCACGCCTTCAACGCCTTTTGTCAAAGACGAAAATGGGGAAGGTATCGCCTGGGCCAACAGTCTCTTTGAAGACAATGCGGAATATGGCTTCGGTATGCGCATCGCCCAAAACTATAAAGAGAGTCAAATCATGCGGATTCTGGAGAATAACCTGGATAAGCTGGATGAAAAAGAAAAAGCCGTCGCCCAAGAGTACTTAGCAAACAAAGGTAATCGGGCGATTGAGAGAAAACTCTATGTTGATTTAGTTAAGTTGGCTGATGGCAAACTACCGCAGCTAAAAGAATTCCAACGTGATTTCATTGCTAAATCGGTGTGGATTGTCGGTGGCGATGGTTGGGCCTACGATATCGGTTATGGTGGTTTAGACCATGTCATCGCTAATGACCTTGATGTTAATATTCTGGTTTTGGATACCGAGGTCTACTCCAATACCGGGGGACAATCCTCCAAAGCTTCACAAGCCGGCTCGATTGCGAAATTTGCCGCCGGTGGCAAGAAGTTAGCTAAAAAAGATTTAGGACAGATTGCTATGGCCTACGGACATGTCTATGTTGCTTCCATTGCCATGGGCGCCAACCGTATCCAAACTATCAAAGCTTTTATTGAAGCGGAAGCTTATAAAGGACCGTCGGTAATCTTAGCCTACTCACCATGCGCCGAACATGGAATTAAAGGTGGCTTGGCTAATCACCAAATCGTGCAGAAAGCCGCCGTGGAGTGTGGCTACTGGCCCTTGTACCGTTTCAATCCTGAGGCAGAGAAACCCTTGACTTTAGATTTCGCCAATCCGGACTTCAGTAAGTTTGCCGCTTTCTTAGACAACGAAACCCGTTTCAATATGTTACCCAGTGTCAACGCTGAACAAGCTGAGTTCTTGTTGGAAAAAACCCGAGCTGATGCGGAAAAGCGTTGGAATCGCTTAAAGAAATTGGCTGAATAATCAATAAAAACAAGCGCAAGCTTGTTTTTAGCGAAATAAATTGAAATAATGATGTTTGACTTACAGTAGTCGAAGAATTTTTGGTATGATGGAAGCGTTAGGATAAAAATGAAAGTACTATTATATTTTGAAGCAGAAAAACTAATCCAAACTTCAGGCATCGGCCGAGCTTTTATGCACCAAAAAGAAGCCCTGACTAAAGTCGGAGTGGAATACACCGTAGATCCTAAGGACAACTATGATATTTTGCATATCAATACCGTGGGACCAAACAGTTCTTTTATTATCAGTGAAGCTAAAAAAGAAGGTAAAAAGATTGTCTATCATGCCCATTCGACAGAAGAGGATTTCCGTAACTCTTTTGTGCTTTCCAATACTCTGGCGCCACTATTTAAGAAGTATCTTATTAAGCTTTATTCCAGTGCCGACTTGATACTGACACCAACCCCCTATTCCAAAGAGTTGATCAAAAACTATGGAATCAAAGTACCGATTCAGGACATCAGTAACGGCATCGACTTAAGTCGCTTTGTGTATAATCAAGATAAAGTCGCTGCTTTTCGCCGTTATTTTGGTTTGAGTAAAGACAAAAAGGTGGTAATCGCGGTGGGCTTGTATTTTGAAAGAAAAGGCATAATTGACTTCATGAAAGTAGCTAAAGAACTGTCGGACTATCAGTTTATCTGGTTTGGTTTTACCCCACTATATTCGATACCACGCCACATTCAGGAAGCGGTAAAAAACCATCCCGACAATGTTGTTTTACCGGGTTATGTCAAAGGAGCGGTAATTGAGGGGGCTTTTATGTCAGCTGATTGTTTCTTCTTTCCCAGTTTCGAGGAAACCGAAGGCATTGTGGTCTTAGAAGCATTGGCGGCGCGCCAACAAGTACTAATTAGAGATATTGAAGTTTATAATCCTTGGATGGTCGATAAACACAACTGTTATAAAGCGGATTCAGTGGCTGATTTCACGACGAAACTACAAGCTATTGTCGAGAAAAAACTACCATCAGTCAGTGAAGCCGGCTACCAAACAGCAACAATCAAGAGTATCGAAAATGTTGGCTTGATGCTAAAAACCGCCTATGAAAGAGTCATGGAACTATAAAGGAGATCAACGATGTTAGAAATACCGGAAGCCAAAGTTTTAGCTGAGCAACTAAACCAAACTATTGAGGGCAAGCTCATTGACCAAGTGATGGTTTTGACCTCGCCTCATCGCTTTACTTTTTTCGGTGAGGATAAAGACAGTTATGAAAGCTATATTAAGGGCAAAAAAATCGGTAAAGCAACAAACTACGGGGGTCAAGTAGAAATTGCGATTGAGAACTATCGTCTGTTATTCGGCGATGGTACCAATTTACGCTTTTATGAGGCACATGAGCCAAAACCGGACAAGCACCAGTTTTACTTAGGTTTTAGTGATGGTACGGCATTAGCGGTCACGGTGGCTATGTATGGCTTTATCCGAGTCTTTAAAGAAGGGACAAATGATAATCCGTTCTATTTGGTTGCCAAAGAAAGAGTATCTCCTTTAGCTGAGGAATTTGATTTGACTTATTTTAAAGCACTGGTGAGCCAGGCTAAGCTAGATAAACCCAGTTTAAGTTTGAAAGGTTTATTAGCCACCGAACAACGGATACCGGGCTTAGGGAATGGTTGTAGTCATGATATTCTGTTTACCGCCAAACAACATCCAAAATCCAAGCTGAGTAAGTTGACCGACAGCGAAATTGCCGACCTTTTTATGGCTACAAAAACCGTACTAAAAAAGATGAGCGTTGAAGGTGGGCGCGATATAGAGAAAGACCTGTTTGGCAATAACGGGGCTTATCGTTGTTTGCTGAGCAGTAAAACCTTTAAAGAACCCTGTCCTGTTTGTCAAGGTAAGATTAGCCGGCAAGCATTTTTAGGTGGGAATATATACTTTTGCCCAAACTGTCAAAAAGAGAAGTTATAATTAAAGCAGAGATTTAGTGCAACCTTAGATTACATGGATGAAATCATCTAACTAAAATAGCAGTGTTTTATTCTCTGCTTTTTTACAGAATACTGCTTTTTCAGTAATATACTTATACACCTTGTTATCCTCGTTCTTTTCAAATCACTTAGTCATTTTCGGCTTTTCGAATTGGGGCTTTACAAAGGACATGAAGAAAAGCAAAAGAAAGACCTATTAGAAAAAGGAAAGTAGTATTTACTTTGAAAAACGCATAAAAGAAAAATCCGATAACTAAGTAAGGCCAAAATCGCTTGAGATCCATTCTACTCAGCAACATAGCAAATCCTACTGCCGGCAAAGCACTACCCACTACCTCAAGTCCCCGGACAATAGAGTAGTACTCCCAAAGCCAGTCCGTAAAAAATGTAGGCCGACCCGAATTTTTTGTATCATAATAAAGGATTAAAAAAAGAAACACAGGAATCGCTTGTGATATAAACCAACTGGTAACCCCCATTAAAGTCCATTTCTCGAAGCTTTTTAGGCTATTTCGCGCCAATGCCCTGTCTGCTTTTTGTTGGAAAATAGTGTTCGTCATTCGGCAAACTTGATCAAAGATCTTTGTCAAAATGTCGATATTTATTGCCACTATCGGACCAACACTTATTCCTAAGCCAAAATACCCCAGTCTTTCTGAAAAGAAGACTGAAAACATGGCAACTAGTGCCATATCTGGTTGCCAATCGATATCAAAATAACTCCAATCACTTAACTCGAAAAATATCCAATAAGTAGCTACACGAAATCCAAGATTGATATCACCAACAACCAAGCCAGACACCAAACTCGTAGTAAGAATTCCACGAAAGTTCAAGCCGCTTAGCTTCAGTACTCTTGTTAAACCCAGCCAAACGCTTAGAACGACGGCAATAAGATATGTATTCATCTGTACCCCACCAGTTGCTTAGGCAAATATCTTGCTAGCATAAGTTCTGACCCGTTTTTTGGGAAATAGACCAATTATTAAAGCTTTTGGTGCAAAAGCATAGCGCATAACTAAACTTTCTCAGAATGTAGGCAAATAGTTCTGGCGCTCTTTACAAACAAAGTGAGGATACCAGCTAAGTATTTACCTTCTACCCCATAAAGTGTTTTTTGTTTGTGTATAGAGATTTGGTGCCGACTACAAGACTTGAACTTGCGACCTACGCGTTACGAGTGCGTTGCTCTACCGACTGAGCTAAGTCGGCACTTTATAATAATACATGTTATTTTAGCTAAAGTGAAGTAGGGGACAGGGTATTGAGATTTTACCAAAACAGAGAAATTGTGGTAAAATACTGGGGTATGAGTAAAAAAGGAAGACTTCAGTTTAACAGTCAAAAATTTGGAAAAAATATACTGTTTATCTTAATAGCCACACTTTTAGTTGTGGCTTTTATTGGCGTATCATTCTTCATCTATAAAGATAGCACGCCACCATATTTGCCTGATGGTGATGTCGGTGACAATGACTCTTTAGCGACTGGCCTAATAATCAATGAATATATGTCAAGCAATGGCGGGGTTTTTGCCGATTCTAACGGTAAGTGCCATGATTGGCTTGAACTCTACAATGGCGGTAGCAGTCCGCTTAATCTTAAAAACTTTGGATTAACGAAGCGGGCTAATGAAACTCAATGGTTTTTCCCTGAAGTGATAATCCCGGCTAAAGGCTATTTAGTCGTCTTCATGGGTGGTTCCGGTTCTGATGGGCTCCATGCGAACTTTAAATTGAAATCCTCAGGTGGGGAAGGCTTGTTGCTGAAAAACCCAAGCGGAAAAGTTATCGATGCTATTACCACAGTACCGATAAAAAAGAATTGGGTTGCCGCTCGTGATGCTGATGGTTCTTGGTTTTCTACCCAAAGTGCCACACCGGGTTTTGCCAACACCAAAGCCGGGAAAGAGGCTTTTATTGCCAGCTTAACTAAGGAAAATGATACGGGTTTAGTGATCAACGAATTTCTACCAAAGAATAAAGGCAACTTTAGTATTGACGGCTTTTACCCGGGATTTATCGAAGTAAAAAACTCCGGGAAAAGTGTTATTGAACTCAGTGAGTTCAGTTTGTCGGGAGATATCAATGCTCCTTTCCGCTGGAAATTTCCGAATAAACTGTTGGCCCCCGGGCAGGTGGCGGTGGTTTATACGGCGAACATCAATCTCAATACGGAACCTCTCTTTGTGGACTGGAGTTTGAACAATAACATCGGTGATTGCCTACTGAGTCACAAAAACAAGATAATACAGAGAATAAGTTATGATGGCTTACCTAACGGTGTTGCCTATTGTTTAAGTGGTAATGCTTACCATAATAATGCCGTAGTATCCCCGGGTTATGATAACGACACCAAGGGGGTCGAGGCTTTCGCCGCCAATTATCAAAAAGCTAAAACTCAGCTGATAATCAATGAAGCGATGAGCAGTAATTATCAATATCTGCCCCATAACGGCAACTCTTATTATGATTGGTTAGAACTCTACAACAATGGCTTACAGCCGCTAGATTTATCGGAGTACTGTCTCACTACTAACCAAAATCAACCTGACCTCTATCGCTTACCCAAGGTGGTTCTTCAGCCAGGAGAATACTTTGTTTTAATGTGTTCAGGCGATGTCGGTTTAAGTGGCGGAACTTATACTCATACCAATTTTAAAATCGGAACTTATGAAGGAGTCTATCTCTATAAAGCGGGAGTTTGTATCGACTCAATGTTTGTCGGTGATTTACCGCTTGGGCATTCTTATGGTCGTAGCAGTAACGGTGGTTTTGTTTACATGAGCAAACCAACACCTAATGCTGCCAATAATGAAGGAGTCAGAGAGATTGCCACAGCCCCGCAAGGCGATATTGCCAGCGGTGTCTATAACGACATCGCTAGTCTTTTAGTGAGCTTCAGCGCTCCGGGAACGATCTTCTACACCACCAATGGTTCAGATCCCACTAGCTCTTCACACCGTTATGAAGGTAGTATGGACTTGAAAAAAACTACGGTGTTAAAATTAGTTAATATTGAGGAAGGAAAGCGGGTTAGTCCGGTAGTAACTTACAGCTACATAATTAATGAAAATCATACACTACCCGTGCTGTCCCTCGTCCTTGATCAGGGACAGTTTTCAAGAATGAGAAACAATCGTTCCGGTAAAACTGAAGTCCCGACAACCGCCCAGTTTTTTGACGAAGATGGTGGTTTCGCTATTGATTGCGGCATCAGGCTATTTGGCGGGCAGACGCGATTTATGTCAAAACAGAGTTTTCAGTTGGAGTTTAGAAAACGCTATGGGGCTACGGCGCTTAATTATAAACTGTTTCCGCATCGCGATTTTGCTTCTTTCAACGAAGTAGTACTGCGCAGCAGTTCACAGGATTCCCTGTATGCGATGATTCGCGATACCTTAGCTGCCTCCTTAAACTTGGAATATGGCGGTCAATGCTTGGTCCAAGATTATCGTTATTGTATAATCTACATCAACGGCTCTTACTATGGCATTTATAACTTTCGGGAAAAAGTAAATGCCGGATATGTCGCCAATAATTTTAATGTACCACCTGCGGGCAGTAATGTCATAAG
>CAZUQA010000099.1:0-7357 GCA_964622375.1 uncultured Erysipelotrichaceae bacterium
CCTCTTGGTCGATTATCCCACCTTGGTGAAGCGCATCGTCGCGCGGCGAATCTGCCCCAGTTGTGATGCTATCTACAATGTGGTTTACAACCCACCGTTAATTGACCAGATCTGTGATATCTGCGGCACCGGCTTAATTCATCGCAGTGATGATACTGAAGAGAGTCTCCAGGTACGCCTGGGTGAATATCACCGTAGCACGGAAGCGGTTCTGCTGTTCTACCGTGACTTACAAATCGTTGTCGATATCGATGCGACCGATTTACCCCAAGCGGTTTGGGAAGAAGTGTACCCTTTCTTGGAAATGGTGAAATGATAGTTTGTAAGTCGCCTCGAGAAATTGCGGTGATGCGCCAAGCCGGGGCTATCCTGGCTACGATTTTTGAAAAGCTCCAAGAAGTGATAGCGGTAGGAATAAGCACTAAACAACTTGACGATTTGGCAGCGGAGATTATCGCCAGCCAACAAGCCAAAGCGGCTTTCCTTGGTTATCGCGGTTTTCCAGCAAATATCTGCACCAGCATCAACGAAGAGTTGATTCACGGTATACCTTCGCAGCGCCGGCTCAAGGAAGGCGATATCATTTCTGTGGATTTAGGTGTAGTATATAAAGGTTACTTCAGTGATGCCGCTCGCAGCTACGGTGTCGGTAAAGTCAGTGCTGAAGCGACAAAATTAATGGAAGTGACCCAAGAGAGTTTCTATCGTGGGTTGCAATACGCCAAAGCCGGCGAGCACTTAGGCAGTCTGTGCTGGGCTATCGGCGATTATATCGGCCAACATGGCTACAAAGTTCCGCAACAGTACAGCGGTCATGGTATCGGGACGGCCCTGCATGAGGACCCTAATATCCCAAACTATGGGCTAAAAGACAGCGGTATTGTGCTAAAAGCCGGGATGACCTTGGCGATAGAGCCCATGGTCATGATGGGAGTCGGAGAAACCAAAACTCTGGCTGATGACTGGACGGTAGTGACAGTGGATAAAGCGCTTTGTGCGCATTATGAGAATACCATTGTGATTACCGAAAACGGTTACGAAATATTGACGATCTAAAGGAGGGATGAGTATTTGGCAAAACAAGATGTTATTGAAATTGATGGGATAGTTGAAGAGACGCTTCCCAACGCAAACTTTAAAGTGAAACTGGCCAATGGACACGTGATTCTGGCTCACGTTTCTGGTAAAATCCGTATGCACTACATTCGCATTTTACCAGGTGATCGCGTGACGGTCGAGATTTCGCCTTATGACTTAACACGTGGGCGTATTACATTTAGACACAAGTAGTCTTTTAGAAGGAGAAAACGCATGAAAGTAAGACCATCAGTCAAACCAATCTGCGATAAGTGCCGTATCATAAAACGCCATGGCGTAGTTATGATTATTTGTAGCAATCCTAAACACAAACAGAGACAAGGAAACTAGGAGGAAGTAGATAAATGGCTCGTATTGCAGGAATCGATATCCCCCGCGATAAGCGGGTGTTGGTATCATTAACCTATGTATATGGAATTGGTCGTTCGACCGCTGCTAAGATTTTGGCAGAAAATAAAATTGACGAAAACACCAGAGTCAAGGATTTAAGCGACGACCAAGTCAATGCGATTCGTAAATCCGTCGATTCAATTAAAGTAGAAGGTGATTTACGTCGTGAAGTGAACTTAAACGTTAAACGTTTAATGGAAATCGGTTGTTATCGCGGTATCAGACACCGTAAGGGTTTACCAACCCGCGGTCAAAGAACGCGCACCAACGCCAGAACCCGCAAAGGACCGCGGCGTACGGTGGCCAACAAGAAGAAGTAGGAGAAATTAATAATGGCAACAGCAAAAAAAGGCGCCAGAAAGCGTCGGGTTAAAAAGAATATCGCGAAAGGTATCGCGCATATTCATTCAACTTTTAATAATACCATCGTGACGATTACCGATGAAGCCGGTAATGCTATCGCTTGGAGCAGTGCCGGAGCTTTAGGGTTCAAAGGTTCGCGAAAATCGACTCCCTTTGCCGCTCAACAATGTGCGGAAGCCGCCGGAAAAGCAGCGATTGACAATGGTATGAAACAAGTAGAAGTTAATATTAAAGGACCGGGTCACGGTCGGGAAGCGGCAGTGCGTTCCTTACAAACCGCCGGTTTGGAAATTACGGTAATCAACGATGTTACCCCGATTCCCCATAACGGCTGCCGGCCTCCCAAAAGACCGCGCGGCTAATATAGATTGGAGGAAGAGTAATGATCAAATTTGAATATGCGAATTTTGAAGTCAAAGATTACAGTGAAACAAAAAATTACGGGAAATTCGTAATTGAACCTCTGGAAAGAGGCTTTGGTACCACTATCGGTAATGCTTTAAGACGGGTTTTACTTTCTTCCCTACCGGGAGCAGCCGTGTATTCACTAAAGATGGACGGTGTATTCCATGAATTTACTTCCTTACCGGGAGTCCAGGAAGACGTCACCGCCATCGTTTTAAATTTGAAAGATTTAGTGATGACCATCCGGGATTTTGAAGTTTACACTTTACGCATCTCGGAAAAAGGCCCCAAAGTGGTAACCGCTAAAGACATCGTTTTGCCCGATGGGGTCGAGATTCTCAATAAAGATTTAGTTATCGCCAATTTAGCTAAAGATGGGGTCCTACAGATGGAACTTAGAGCGCGTAACGGTCGGGGTTATGTCAGTTCCGATACCAATAAACAGCTCTACCAAAACTCCACTCAGGGTTACGGTACCATCTTTACCGATTCGATCTATACCCCGATTGAAAAGGTCGCCTATGAAGTGGAACCGACCCGGGTTGGTCAGAACACCAAATATGATCGGCTGACCATGGAAATCACTACCGATGGGTCCTTGAGCCCTAGTGAAGCTTTGGCGTTAGGTGCTAAAATTTTAGCCGATCACTTATCAGTCTTTGAAAGAGCCAATGATATTACCGGCGATATGGAATCGGTAATGAAGAGTACCAGTTCGGAAACCATTAATAAAGGGCTAATCATGATGATCGAGGATCTGGATTTATCAGTGCGCTCTTACAACTGCCTAAAACGCGCGGCGATTCAAACCGTGGAAGAGTTAACCAACAAAACGGAAGAGGATATGATGCGGGTGCGAAATTTAGGCAAGAAATCATTAAAAGAAGTGAGAGACAAATTAGCCGAATTAAATCTTGGCTTTAAGTCTTTTGATAATTAAAGGAGAAAGATATGTGGAATCGTAAATTAGGACGAACCAGTGATCATCGTAAAGCCCTGTTGCGCAATTTAGCGACGGATTTAATTCGCTATGGTCAATTGGAAACTACGGAAGCCAAGGCTAAGGAACTAAAGAGCGTAGTGGATGAGTTAATAACTTTAGCTAAGAGCGGTGACTTACACTCACGGCGATTAGCGGCTCGTTATCTGCGCAACGTCGTCGTTGATAAAAAGAGCGGGCAAACCGTCTTACAGAAGTTGTTTGATGAAGTGGGGCCTTACTACAAGGATCGCGACGGTGGCTATACCAGCACCTTAAAAACCCGGGTGCGTCAAGGTGATGCCGCAACCATGGCTATCATCAAATTAGTCTAAAGGGACCAATTTGAGTATGAATGTCATTAGCGAGTTAGCGGAATATGCGACAAGCAACGATGTACCGATAATTAAGGATGAGACTTTGGCTTTCCTGTTAGACTTTATCAGGGAAAAACAGATCTCATCCATCCTAGAAATCGGCACTGCCATCGGTTATTCGGCTTTACAGATGTTACAGGTGGACTGTGTCAAAAGAATTGTTAGTTTAGAGCGAAATTACGGTTTAGCGCAAATTGCGACAGCTAATATCAAAAGGGCGAAGAAAGATAAATTCGTTGAAGTTGTTAACCAAGATGCCTTAAAGTTTAAAACCAGCGAAAAATTTGATTTATTATTTATCGATGGGGCGAAAGCCCAATACCAACGCTTCTTTGATCGCTTTATCGATAATGTGACTTATGTCTTTGTCGATAATTTGGATTTTCACGGTATGGTGGATAACCCGGGATTGGCAGCTAACCGCAATACGCGGCAGCTATGTAAGAAATTAGCGAAGTTTAAATATGATATGCTGCATGACGAAAACTACCATTGTCAATATTTTAAGAAGGGCGATGGTATCCTACTTATAACGAAAAGTTAAGGAGGTTGTACCATGTTTAAAAAATTAGTATCAACCATAATTCTGGGAACGGTAGCTGCCGCTGCTTACTACCTCTACAAAAACCGCAATGGGGCCGCAGACAAAACTGCGGATGATAAGGTCGTACACTTCATTCCGGAAGCCAGCATAGAGAAAGCGGAAGCTGAAAAAACCGCTGAAGAAAAAGCTACTAATAAAGCGAGAAACAAAAAAGAAAAATCTGAATAAGATTATGAACTTAAGCCGGCATGATTCCGGCTTTTTAGTTGAAACGCCATGACCAGAAAAGAAGAATTACCAAAAAAAGTAAGACGGGGACAGCTCCGTGATTATCCCCGGGTTAATGAAATCGCCGTTGAAGAACAAAATCTCCATGTGGCTTTAAGGCCGGATTTGTTTTCAATTAAGCCCGAGATGGTGACTTTAAGTGATTATCAACAGTGGGTAAAAGAAAAAAGAATTTATGTGCTCGAAGTTGATAAGCAAGTTCGCGCTTTTGCCTTGTATACTCTAAAGAAGCTACAACCCGGGATACATCAAGAAAACCGCGTTATATTTATTACCGGCTTTGCCGTTTCAAAAGAATTTCGGCGTTGCGGTATTGGTCGAACTTTGATGAATTCGCTGGTGGAGCGGGCGCGAAAACTTAAGTGTCAGCGCTTAGAATTGCAGCTTATCAGCGCTAATAAAGCTGCTTGCGCTTTTTATCAAAATTTAGCTTTTAGTGAGAAAGCAAAAATCATGGAACTAAAGCTTGAGCGGGAATTTTAGCTTTAAAAGCCTTTGTGCTATAATGAAAAAGTTAACTGGAGTATGGAAATTTTAAGAGTTGAAAATATTAATTTTTATTATGAGAAAAATGTCGAGGTGCTAAATAACCTCAGTTTTCACTTGGAGGCTGGTGAGTATGCCTGTTTAGTTGGCGCCAACGGCTCCGGCAAAAGTACGATAGCTAAACTGCTTTTAGGTTTACTGGAAGCCAAAAAAGGCAATATTTATATTGCCGGCCTCAAGTTGGAATTAAGCACTTTAGCCGAAATTCGTGATAAAGTCGGTATCGTTTTTCAAAATCCCGATAATCAATTTATCGGTTCAACCGTCGCCGATGATATCGCTTTTGGTTTAGAAAACCATCGCATTGCCAGCAGTGAAATGCCGGCCATCATTGCCCATTTTGCCCAAGAAGTGCGGATGAGTGAGTTTCTCAACTTTGAACCTTCGCGACTTTCCGGTGGCCAAAAACAACGCGTCGCTATCGCCGGTATTTTGGCGATGAATCCGCAATTGTTGATTTTTGATGAGGCGACTTCAATGTTGGATCCCCAAGGAAAAGCCGAGATTGTCGCTATTATCAAGGACTTGCATCAAAAACAACAAAAAACCATACTCTCAATAACCCATGATATGGAAGAGATCAGTAAATGTGATCGGGTATTGGTCTTGGATGGCGGGCAGATTGTTTTTAACGGGACAGCCAAAGAGTTAATAAAGAATGAAACGCTGCTAAAACAAGCGAAAATGCGCTTACCTTTTGTGGCGAATTTTGCGACGAAATATAACCAAGCCGGAGGAAAAATTAAAGTGCCTTTGTTGCTGGAAGAATTGGTGGAGGAAATATGGCAATCCGTTTCAAAAAAGTAAGTCACCAATACGCGCCAAAAACCCCTATGGCTTTTTTAGCTTTGAAAGATGTCGATTTGGATATTGAAGTCGGCAAAATGACGGCGATAATCGGAGCTACCGGTAGTGGCAAGAGCACCCTGGTGCAACATCTCAACGCATTGTTGCTGCCAAGCAGCGGACAACTTGAAGTCAACGACAAGATTATCATGGCAAATAAGAAACCCAAAGGTATCAAAGCTTTACGGAAACAAGTAGGTTTGGTCTTCCAGTTTCCGGAGTATCAATTGTTTGAAGAGACCATTGAAAGAGACCTGTGTTTTGGGCCGCTAAACTTTGGTAAAACACCAACTGAAGCTGTCGCTTTAGCCAAAGCCAGCCTCAAAATGGTCAACATAGCTGAGTCTTTTCTTGAGCGCTCACCCCTGGATATCTCCGGTGGGCAAAAACGCAAAGTTGCGATAGCCGGTATTTTGGCGATAGAACCCGATATTTTGGTCTTGGATGAGCCGACAGCCGGCTTAGATCCTGCCGGCGTGCAGGAGATGATGAAGCTCTTTAAAACTCTCAACACCCAATACCACAAGACCATTATTTTGGTAACTCATGATTTTGATAATGTCATCCACTATTGCGATAATGTTGTGGTGCTGGCTAGCGGGGAAGTTGTTTATCATGACAGGGTCAGTGCACTTTTCAGTGATGATGGCTTGTTGGACAAGTTTGGTATTTATCCGCCGGCTTTAATCCGCTTACAAAGGCAACTGAAAGCTCGGGGTATCAAACTGACAAAAGTTTGTTTGCGCGATGAAGAGTTGATTGCGGAGTTAAGGAGTCAGACCCGATGAACGGCTTTACCCTAGGCCGTTATTATCCCGTTGCTTCTTTGGTGCATCGCTTGGATCCCCGCGCCAAGATTTTGATGATGATTATTTTGATGGTAGCGGTATTTTTCCCGGCCGGTTTCTGGGCTTATTTGATTATCGGCTCTTTGTTGTTGGTGGCTGCCCTTTGTAGTAAGATTCCCATCAATTACTTTTTAATGGGCTTGCGCCCGGTTATTTCAATGCTGATCTTTCTTTTCATCATCAATGTTTTCTTTATGCAGAGTGGTAAGCTGCTGTTGGCGCTGGGTTGGTTCAAACTCTACGATGGCGCAATTATTCAGACCTTATACATCGTCTTGCGTTTAGTACTGATGATTTCCGTGACCACGATACTGACAGCCAGTACTAAACCTTTGGATCTGACTTTAGGTATTGAAGATTTGTTGACACCTTTTAAGTTCTTGGGTTTGCCGACGCATGAGATTTCCATGATGATTTCCATTGCTTTACGTTTTATTCCGACGATATTGGAGGAAGCCCTGCGCATCATGAAAGCCCAACAATCGCGCGGTGTCGATATGGAAGAAGGTAAAATTACCGAAAAAATCAAAGCCGTATTATCGTTAATTATTCCTTTGTTCGTTTGTGCTTTTCAAAGAGCGGAGGATTTAGCCAATGCTATGGAAGCTCGAGGCTACAACCCCCAGGGTCAAAGAACGCGCTTTCACCAATTACATATCCGCTTAATTGATGT
>CAZUQA010000100.1:0-3016 GCA_964622375.1 uncultured Erysipelotrichaceae bacterium
ACCCCGACAGTGCAATCAATAACAACAATGCGACGATTATCTTTAGTAACTTCCTTTACTATCGCCTCATAACCACTAAAAGCCTCTTGGTCCCAACCTTGAATTTCCGTTGTCGGATATTTGTTGTAGTTGGAAGTATAACCTTTTAAGTAACTCATATTCATATCTCTCCTTGATTTTCCTAGGTTTATTATAGCCTTAAAACCTCATTGAAAACAGTCGTTGAACGCTCCAAATCCTGTTTTTTATTTTATTAAGCTTTTTAAACTTTTGATTTTCGACAAATAGCTATTTAATTTAGTTTAAATAAGGGCAATTACCAAAATAATGACCCCCAAGCCTAACAGTATAAAGGCAAAATACTGAACCGGTAAATACCATAAAGTATGCTTGTTTTTCGTAGTTATGGTAGCTCCGCTTACTACATCAACTTCACTCTTTTCTTTGTTTACTTTCTTTCCTAAAAACCAAACAGGTAAACTTGAAAGTAATAATCCGCAGCTCACATAAAGCCCAAGATAATCCCGTCCTTGAATGCCAAGTAGATCCATCAATAAACCCCCGATAATAAGTAGCACACAAGGTATTAACAGAAATAGCCAGCCCAAACCAGTCCACACAATAAACATAATATTTTCCCCCTTATTTCGAACTTTTCTTTATTTTACTATATTAAGCAACTGTCTCTCAATAGATACAAGGTAAACTAACAATAGAAAAGAGCAGTCTTGTTTCATCCTGCTCTTTACTTTCTTTATACTGCTGATCAATACAACTACAGCATCTTCAATTCTTCTTTTAAAGCGGCAATGTAGGCTTCGCCCTGGCCCTTGGCAATACCGCTGGATTGCGTTTCATAGGTATCCATTTCATAAGATGCCGCATCAGCTAAGTAATTGATATAGCCGTTAAATACGGTACAGAAGAATAACTTCCCTTGATACTCTTGTTTAAGCGCGTTAGTTAAGTCGGAAAACATCTCAACCGGCACGAAGACAAATATCAAGTCATTGATCTTTAGTAACTTATAGCGTAATTCATCAGTCTCGACTCCGGATCCATATTGGGCTCTGAAGAGATTAAACACCGCCCCTTCCACAAAAGACTCATAACTACGAATGTTGGTTAAGCCTTTTTCTTGCGCCAGCGCTAATTCTTCCTCATACTTTGCCAGTTTAGCAGTAGCCGCTTCTATACTGTCAATTTCCTTAAGTTGTAGTTTATATAAAGCATCTTTTACAACAACTTCACTGATATCTTCCTTGGCTTTATCCGCCAAAGCTTCCTGAATATAGGACCACAATATTCCGCCGATTCTGGCTACTTCATCAAAACTTGCCTCCCGTCTAGTGAAACGGGTACTGATATCGCCGGAACTGCCGTTAGTAAAAACCGCCATTTCATAGTCGCAAGCTTCGGCCAGTTTAGCCACGGCGCCGGGAAAATCAGCAGTGATTTCGTAGTTGCCATGATTGACAATAGTCGGATGACAAGAGAAGTTATAAAGCAGTAAACGCTTGCCATCATCCCTAATGAACTCCAAAGCCAACAACAATGGATCACCGACTTTATCTCGATGATTACGATTGCTACATACTCCGGATACCACCGTTGTCCCATAGCGCATAACGCAATCATCTTTGTTAGCCAAAGCTTCTTTGACTGCTGTCTTAATAGCTTTTTGAATGTTTAGACATAGCGGTTCATCATAGTACCCTTCGGTAGTTACTATGTACTCTTGATTATTAATCCGATTTTTTACTAAACCTTTCGGGCCGGAATGAGTATGGGTACAGCCGAGGAAAACGTTTTCTTTCTTTATCCCCAACTCAGCTAGTTCGTCTTTAACCGTTGCGATGAACTCATAGTCCAAACCTAAAAGATCATTTTGTATTAAGCAGTAATCAATACCAGCAAATTCCAGTACCAAAACCCGGGCAAACAAGTCATCATGAACGGCTTTAGCCGGTCTTTCTAAAACCGCATGTCCGGCTAACTGCGTGCCTAAAGGCGGCGTGATCACCGCCTTAGCATAACCAATTCTAGTTTTTGCCATCGTATAGTTTACAGCACGCCTACGGCTACTAAGACAATAGTGATGACAATAGCCACTAACAGGATAATAACCGGATTGGTACCTTTCTTCAGTAAACGATAAATACCCAAAGTCAAAAGCAGTGGTAATAAGCCCGGGAAAATACTATCGATGATGAACTCTTGAACGGAAATGCTCTCACCTTCCATAGCTACTTCCAGTGCTATCTTGAGGTCAACCAACAAGGGCGTCAATGAGCCAACTAACATCAAACCGACAATGGCAGCCATCCGTGAGAAACGCTGTAACATCTTCTCGTCTCTGATTCTTTCCAGCAACTTCACCCCTTGGTTATAGCCCATATGAATACCGAAATACTTAATCGCCTGATTGACAACATTAAACACCACAAAAGCAATAACTAAACCTAATGGATTACCTTCGGCAGCATAAGAACAGCCGATGATAATGGTAATCGGTGCCAAAGTAAACCAAATTAAGCTATCACCCAAACCGGCTAAAGGTCCCATCAAAGCAACTTTCAAACCGGAAACCATGGCTCCGGCAGCGTTCTTTTGCGCGGCTTCCATAGCGGCACTCATACTCATAATCGGCGCTGCAAAAGATGGCATAGTGTTAAAGAACTCCAAGTGTCTTTGAATAGCTTTCACTCTTTCTTCTTGGGGTTCATCAGCGTAAATCTTCTTAAGAGCCGGGGTAATTTGGTAAAGACAAGCCAATGCCTGCATTCTTTCATAATTCAAAGTTAGGTTCTGCATGTTGGCGCGTAAATACATGTGATTAAGATCTTTTTTAGTGATTACATTGTCTGACATTACAGATCCCTCCTATCCTTATTATCCACGACACTATCAGCATTATTGTTGCTTAAAAACATGTCGGAAAGTAAAGCCAAAATTAAAGCAAAGACAGCAACTCCCATCGTTGGAATTTTCAAATAAACCGTCATCGCAAAACCTA
>CAZUQA010000101.1:0-57422 GCA_964622375.1 uncultured Erysipelotrichaceae bacterium
CGATACTCTTTCAGAATAGCTAAAGAGTCATCTGTTGAACCGTCATCAACACAAATAATTTCCATTTGCGGTTTGCTTTGCTTAATAACACTATCCAAACACTGTCTTAAGTAAGCCCGCGCATTGTAGACCGGGATTATTACCGATAGTTGAATGAATGCTTTAGATTCCATCGATCAACCGCAGTAAACCCGGCAAATGACAAAGATCGCCGTCATATTTTATCACTGAAATTCCCTGGCTTTTTTAGCTTTCTAAAAGTGTAGCGTAAAGTATACGACCAACCGTGATCAGCGATACACTTTATGCCCCCCCGCAATTTACGTAAGGGGAAGCTCAAAATTCTTCCCAATTTATAAGAAAAAAGATCAGGTTGGTCGCTTTTTCCTAAGTTTAAAATCTTCTTGGTTTTTTGTAATTCGCTTTGTAGGCTTTCCAGTCTATTAAATAAATAGGCGCCACTTGATAGCGTCATAATAGCAGTGATTTCAGCAAATATCTCGGGGTCGAAGAAATATGTTTTATCTTGTCCGGCGATATCCAGTTTTCTAAAAGCTTCATTTTTAAGTAAATCATAAACTACCGTAAATGAAGTCTCGGTTTTTAATGATTTTAGATTGTACAGACAGCCGGAAGCCGCCATATTCACAAAACTTTGTTTTACTTCCGGATATCGTTCTTTTTTCTTGAGAAAATCCTGCAAAGCGGTTAAAGCCTGATAGAAATCCGTCGGTGCCAAATGATTGCTGGCCTGACTGCTGGTTGCATTATCTTTGCGATAATATACTAAATTTGCTGGCAGTACGACTATTCTTTGTGCCGTTACCAAAGCACAATAGACAAAGTAAAGATCATTAGTTCTTCTTAAGTTTTGAAATTCCAGGCCATTTTCTTCAACAAATTTCCTACGGAACATCTTATTCCACGGCCAACTTTGAAAAGCATTAAAGATATATTGCGGCATGTCGCGATAAGAAAATGCTTTTTTGTATGGCGCGTGTTCAATCTGTATTATGTTATCAGCCGCTACATACTCCTGGGTTTTTTCCGAGTATTCTGTGATGCCGAATATCACAATATCAGCTTCATATTTCATTATAGTTTGATAAGCTTCTTCGAGTAGTCGCGGCGCAAAAAAATCATCGGAATCAAGAAATAATAAGTATTCCCCCTTGGCTTCTTTGATCCCGATATTACGGGCAAACCCGGCTCCTTGATTCGCTATCTTTATCACCCTGATTCGCGCATCTTTTTCTTGGAACTTCTGTAAAAGCGCGGGCGAGCCGTCGCTACAACCAT
This sequence comes from uncultured Erysipelotrichaceae bacterium, assembly GCA_964622375.1. Classification (GTDB taxonomy): domain Bacteria; phylum Bacillota_I; class Bacilli_A; order Erysipelotrichales; family Erysipelotrichaceae; genus CAZUQA01. The sequence continues at coordinate 1,300 of CAZUQA010000101.1, forward strand.
CATTAATCGCAATTATTTCAAAATCCGAAAAAGTTTGGGCTTGTAATGATGCTAAACACTGATACAAGTAGCGTTCCGTATTGAACACGGGGATTATTATCGAAATCCGGGGATTTGTCATGCTGTCTTTTTCTCTCGGTCTCTGTTCTTTTTACTTTTAGCTATTCGCCGCGTTTTGTCAATTACCGCCAATAAACGGCTATTCCATTGTTCTTTGCGATTTAAGACCTTTATCTGTTTTTCTAAACGTTGTACTTCGTTGCGACACTCGGCAAGTTCAAGACCGTTAAAACAATACTTACTCAAATATCCATCTAAATCCCTAAACAAAAACTGCAATCTGTCCCATTCACTATCCCGGAAAACACTGCAGGAAAACTCCTGTTTTTCCCAGGCTGTGCTAAACTCCGTTTTAAAAACCTGGGCAAATTCTCTTTTGTCTTCATTTTTTATTAAGTTGAGAATGAAATCGTAGTTGCGATATTTTTGTAGCCAGTAGTAGCTGCTGAACTTCTGCCAAACACTTTCTTCTTTTTCCAGAATCGCCCGGATGAAGTCATACTCCTTTTTCATTGCCCACACCTTGCTTTGGTCTTTTATTGAAGAGTGCGGATTATCACGACGATAGTAATAATATGCCTTATCAACCAGTAGAGCTTTCGTCGCCTTGATTTGAACTTGCCAAAAAAAACCATTGTCTTGAAAAGAAGCTCCCGGACTCTCATTGAAGCGTATTTTGTTTTCCCGGATAAAGTCGCGCCGATAGATACCGACACAATTATTTACATACATCGCAGCTGTTTCAACCTCATTTGCCGGATTGTAAAGGCGATTGTAGAAAGCCGGGTTCTTACTGGTAGCATGGTAAGTCAATATTTGATTTTTTGCTTCATCACAAGTGAAACGGTAACTATCGCCCTTTACAACATCCAATTCATTTTTCTTAGCTAATTCATACAAATCCTCAAACATCGTCAAGGCAATAAAATCATCACTTTCCACGATTGCTAAATACTCACCCTTAGCTGCTTCCATCCCGCAATTCACACTATGGCCATAACCGCTATTCTTTTTATCAATCACGGAAAAGCGGGCATCCTTCAATTTGTATTCTTGTAAAATAGCCAACGAATTGTCTGAAGAACCGTCATTGACGCCAATAATTTCGATGTCACTGAGAGTTTGGCGGCGCAGGGATTCAAGAGCCTCCCGCAAGTACGCTGCGGTATTGTAGATTGGTATAATAACTGATACTTTTGGCATATAGCCTCCTACTCAAGTCTTTGTAACTATCCTTATATTCATTATATTAAAATAACAAGCTTTGTTTAATTCCTACTTATTTCTCATTTCTTCTTTTAGTTTTGATGAAATAAATCCCGGGTATAAACTTTCGCTTTTACATCCTCAAGTTCACTTTCATAGCGATTGGTAACAATCAAATCGCAACGCTTTTTAAAACTTGCCAAGTCCTTGCTTTGCGGCAAATCAGCCAATGCTCCTTCAGCCAATTCCGGTTCATAAATCAAGACTTCCATCCCTTGGGCCTTAACTCGCTCAATTATCCCGATAATTGACGAATCCCGAAAATTATCAGAATCTTTTTTCATGGCCAAGCGATAGAACCCGACAATTTGGGGCTTTCTTTTAACAATCATATTTGCGATATGGTCTTTTCTGGTAGTGTTAGCTGATACGATGGCAGTGATCAACTTTTCCGGAATCTCACGATAATTTGCCTGCAGTTGTTTAGTGTCCTTGGGCAAACAATAACCACCATAACCAAAAGACGGGTTGTTGTAATAATCGCCAATGCGCTCGTCCAAGCAAATGCCATAAATAAGCTCTTGGGTATTCAAACCATTGATTTCCGCATAAGTATCCAACTCGTTAAAAAACGCCACCCGCAGGGCTAAATAGGTGTTAGAGAACAGTTTTATGGCCTCAGCTTCACAACTGTCAGTAAAAAGTACGGGTATCTCCTTTTTATAGGCACCCTGAAGCATCAATAAAGCGTACATTTGCGCTGCTTTGTTTTTTCCACCGACAATTATTCTTGAAGGATAAAGGTTGTCGTAAAGGGCTTTCCCCTCCCTTAAAAATTCCGGAGAAAAAATAATTTGGTCCGTCTTATATTCAGCGCGTTTGGCTTTGGTGTAACCTACCGGCAGTGTTGATTTAATTATTATTATCGCCCCACTGTTGTTTGCCCGGGTATAGTCAATCACCTGATCGACAGCTTCCGTATTGAAGTAACCGGTTTTCTCATCATAATTAGTTGGCGTGGCAATAACGACGATATCAGCTCTATCTAAGGCTGTTTTCCCGTCTGTAGTCGCCAGCAAATCGAGATTTTCCTTACCCAAAAACTCAGTGATTTCTTCATCATTGTACGGGCTCTTTCTCGCATTCACTAAAGCCACGCGCTGTTGGTCAATATCGACAGCTACAACAGTGTTGTTTTGCGCTAAGACAATAGCATTCGCCAATCCGACATAGCCTATTCCAAATACGACAATTTTATACTTTTCCATTATTAGTTCTTTACTCCAATTACAGCGGTTTCAAGCTTCGCTATACTGTCTCATAAATACGACAAATTGCGGTAGCTTCCCCCTGCATTCTTACCCGACCTTTTTCCAGCCACAGCGCTTTTTGACAAAGACTCTTCACTGATTCCATGTCATGAGAAACATAAATCAGGGTTGTTTTTTCATCAAGCAATTCTTGCATGCGCTGCATGCACTTTTTTCGGAAATCGCGATCACCGACCGCCAAGACCTCATCAATAATCAAAATGTCCGGTTTAATCACCGTGGCGATGGCGAAGCCTAAGCGAGCGCGCATGCCTGATGAATAGTTTTTAAGTGGTACATCAATGAACTCTTTAAGTTCGGCAAAATCCACAATCTCGTTAAAATGCTCAGCGAGAAACCTCTTGCCATGGCCCAAAACCGCACCGTTGAGATAGATGTTTTCCCGACCTGTCAACTCACTGTTAAACCCGGCACCGAGTTCGATTATCGGGGCAATCGTACCCTTAGTGAAAACCCGACCACTGTAAGGTTTGAGAATCCCACAAATCAATTTCAAGAGTGTTGATTTTCCCGAGCCGTTATTGCCAATTATAGCCCAAGCTTCCCCTTTCATTATTTTTAAGTCAATCTCTTGTAAGGCAAAAAATTCATGAAAAAAGAGTTCCCGTTTCATTAATTTAATGAGATATTCTTTCAAGTTATCGACCTTTTGATTCGCTAAGTTGAAACGTACAGCTACATTTTCAACACTGACGACACAATTATCATTGTTCACTAAGTGACCTCCGCTAAATGTATAGTATGAAATTGTCTTGATTTTTGTAGAATACCCAGATTCCTAACAGTAGCATCGTAACAGAACAGAGAAGGCCGGCAACGACAATTCCGACCCCTGGTAGTTGGTGATAAAGAATCACATCGCGAGCTTGGGCAATATAATGATACATGGGATTCAAACGATACAACAGCTGTAAGATCTTTGTTGCTTTCAAGATGTCCGCCGGATAAAAAATTGGTGTCAAATACATCCAAGCTACAATAAAGGCATTGTATATATACAGGGTATCTTTGAAACGCACGAAAGATTGAGCCAAAATTAAGCTTAAACCAAAAACAAAAACATAAAGTTCCAACAAAATTAAAGGAAATAGGATGATATGCCAGGAAGGTACACACTTCGTGAAAATCATAACGATGACTAAAGCTCCTAAAGCAAAAATAAAATTCAAGAAAGAATAGGTCGTTGTCGCTAATGGAAAAATAATCTTGGGTACATAGGCTTTTTTAAGCAAAGAAGCATTATCGTTGATGGCAGTCATCCCGCTTCTGGTCCCTTCGTTCATGAAATCGAAACAAAGTCTTCCAATCAGCAAGTAAACCGGAAAATTTTCTATCTCGCTGTGAAACATCACCGAAAAGACCAAAATCATGATAGCCATGACCGAAAGCGGATTTAGAATACTCCAAATATAACCAAAGATGCTGCGGCGGTACTTTAGTCGTAGGTTGTTTACAACCAGCTGCTGCAAAAGATAACGCTTCCGGTAGATATTGTAGAAGTTTTCAATTAACCTTTTCATATTTTGACTCCGGCTATTTCCGCCTTCGCTAAAGCCATAGCTGACTTAATCGTATCATCCATATTGTAATACCGGTATTCCCCTAGACGGCCTTTAAATATGACTTGACTTTCTTTGTTGCGTTGCTGGTAGCTTTGATATAAACTCTGATTCTTATGATCATTAAGCGGATAATAAGGCTCAATTCCGGGTTGCCAAGGCCAAGGATACTCTTTAGTTATTATGCTTTTTGCTTGTTGCCCAAATTCAAAATGCTTATGTTCAATGATGCGTGTATAAGGGGTTTCATAATCCGTGTAATTGACAACAGCTACTCCTTGAAAATTAGCCGTATTCAAACAAGTTTCTTCAAAACGTAAGCTGCGATATTCCAGAGGCCCCAAACAATAATCGTAATACTCATCAATAGCTCCGGTAAATATGATGCGTTTTGCCAGGTTTCGGTATTTTTCTTGGTTAGCCAAATAGTCAACATTTAGTTCAATTGTCGCTTTCTGTAACATTTTTTCAATGATGGCTGTGTAACCGCTTATTGGTATCCCCTGATATTTCTCACTAAAGTAGTTATTATCGTAAGTCAGTCTTACCGGAATTCTTGCGATGATTTCCGGAGGCAACTCCTTACATTTTTTACCCCATTGTTTCTCGGTATAGCCTTGAATCAAAACTTCGTAAATATCCCGTCCCACCATACTGATAGCTTTTTCTTCGAGATTTGTTGGCTCGCCTTTGATTTCTCGGCGACCTTCTTCTAAGCGTTTTTGGGCTTCTTTTGGTGTTATGGTCTGCCACATCTGATAAAAAGTATTCATGTTAAATGGCAGATTGTATATTTGTCCCCGATAATTAGCCAGTGGTGAATTGATAAAGTTATTGAAAGCGCTGAAGCGTTTGATATAGTTCCACACTAAGTCATTGTCAGTGCGAAAGATGTGGGCGCCATATTTATGCACGGTAATCTCAGCATTTTTCTCAGTATAAATATTGCCCCCTAAGTGTTTTCTACGCTCTAAAACCAGGCAGCTTTTGCCGTTCCTACTTGCAATCTCGGTAAAAACTGCGCCAAATATCCCACTGCCTATGACTAAATAATCAAATTTTGTCTTCATTATCGCTTGTCGCTACCTCAGTTTTAGCTCTGGCTCTTGTTTTTCATGATAGCATACCGACCGGCTTTTATCAATGCCACTACCAAGGACCACTGAACTAAACACGATCCTCGCACTACCAGCTTCAGCTATTACCAATCCATTTTGTAAGAAATTGTTGATAGATTTTTGAGTCAAGAAGTTTTTGATAGAGCTGCGCTGAAAAATGGAGACGATTTAATAGCAACATGATTCTGTATTTTTTTCTGATTTTATCAAGCAATAAAACTTCATTTTCTGCCAAATAATTATACAGCGCTGCTGCCAGTTCTCGACCTTCTTTCTTTTCTCTTTTTTTAACCAGAGCTACGGCAAAATAACTAACTGCCAATTGTGCCATTTGCGCCAAATAGTAAGCTTGAATATCACTGGAGTAATCAGCTGTCGTTTGCTTCCAAGAAACGATACGTTTGATAACTGTTTCTATATCCGCTATTCTTTTAACTTGATTGGGAAAAGCTACAGATTGGTTGACATCGCCAATGCGGTATTGGTAAAAAGCCAGTGGTACTAGAGTCATAGTGCTAGCCCTTAACATCGGAATAATTGCCAACTCATTATCATCGTAATAGATTTTTTCCGTTAATCTTAGTTTTTGCTTTTGGTAAAACGCCGTATTATAACATAAACCATGAAATGAACAATTGCGCGCGATCTTGGAATAAACGCTCAGCAGCTGACTATAACCAATATCTTGGAAAGCATACTCGCCAGTCACAGAGTAATGACGATATTTTTGGGTTTTTACATCAAAGGTATGGAAATCACAAATCAACACATCAGCTTGTGATTTTTCCATCAGGGCGATTATTCTTGGTAAGTTTTCACTAACTAGCCAATCATCGGCATCGACCACACGAAAGAATTTGCCCTGAGCGCTCGGTATTGCCCGGTTTATCGCTGATCCGTGACCGCCATTCTCTTTATTTATCACAAACACAGTTTGCGGGAAGCGTTGATGGTAACTTTGTGCTATTTTTTCTGTCGCATCACTGGAACCGTCGTTCACGATGATTACTTCACAAGCAGCCAGTGAACTTTCTTCCAGTAACGAATCCAGGCATTTTTCTAAAGTACGGGCGGCATTATAAGCCGGTACAATAAAACTTAGTTGCTTTTCCATCTTTGCTCCTTCATTTCTTTATCGCATATTTTTTCATCATACGGCAAGCATAGACACTGAAGTAGTATAGGCTACTTATAAAACTCAGTTTTTCCGCTTTCCGATAAATTTTCCAGCGATTTTTCGCCGCCCGATACTTGTTTGACGAACGGCCGCCGACACGATAGTATACCAAATTGTCACTAAGCCCAACAAAGACTAAGCCTTGTTTAATTAACATTAGCCAAAAAACGTAATCCTCATGTGAATATCCCAAAGGAAAGCTTTGGTTTTTTAAACTGGCACTCTTTAACAGTACCGTAGAACAACCCAGAAAGTTTTCTTTCAAAAGTTCTTGATAGCTCACGGTAGCCGGCACGCGATATTCGCGCAGTATATTCTCTGGCGTTGCTTGAAAATAGCTATAGCCCCCATAACACAAATCAGCCTTCTTTTTGTTTAAAAGCTCTATTTGTTTTGTGAGTTTATCTTTAGCCCAAATGTCACCACAATCTAAAAAGGCGATATATTGTCCTTGCGCTTTCTTCAAAGCAAGATTTCGGGAAACCGCTACCCCGACATTCTTTATATTACGATTCAGCTTAATTCTTTGATCAGCTTGCGCATATTTGGCGATAATGTCGTAAGTATCATTGCTTGATCCATCATCGATAACTAACAATTCAAAAGCCGCTATCCCTTGGTCAAGCACTGATTGATAACTGGCGGCAAACAAATCTCCGGTATTAAACACCGGAAGGATGATCGATACTAAAATTTCTTCTGGTCTACTGCTGTTTTCCATGGTCAATTTCCATTCTATCTTATTAAGCTTGGCTTAACAAGTTCGGCTAATATACTTTAGTAAAAGTATAGTGTATAATTTTTTAGAAATGATGGTCAGTTGATGTGAATCCTAAGTTAATTATTACGAAAGTGAGGCCTTTCTTTTGAAAATAATAGCAGTTACTTCATACCGTTTTGATTCCGATTATCTGGAGGACTACCAGAAGAACTTAGCCCCCTTAGTTGATGATTATGTGATTGACTATGATAAGGACGGTGTTTTTTTTCTTGAAGAAGGTAAACAACGAAAAAGACTGATAGATTTAGCTGCTTCAAAAGGAGCGGATTGGGTGATTGTCGTTGACCCTGACGAACGTTTAGAAAAAAATGCTACCAAAAAATTTAAGAAAATAATTGAGAACTGGCGGGGTGAGAAGATCATGTTACAGGTCAATTTTCGTGAACTGTATACGCCAGATGCCTACCGCGTTGATGGGGTGTGGAAAAACAAAACCCGGATAATCGCTTTCCCGGTGTTTTCTGATAATGAATACTCACAAGCGCGTATCCACACACTTAAGCAACCCTTAAATTCCGACTTTCGAAAAATCAATACGCACATCAACCTTTACCATTTGAAACATATCAACCCCCGCCTTCGTAAACACCGCAAAGAAATATATGAAAAACTCGACCCCGACAATCAGTATCAGAAAATGGGCTACAATTATCTTGATGATGAGTCAGGAATCAAGTTAAAGAGCATCCCTTTTTATCGTACTTACCAGCCGGTTTATCGGGAATACAGAATTGACGAAGCGATGTTTGATATTTGACCATTAACTATAGGGGGGAATGTTAATGAATAATGTACAGGAAAAAGCCTTAGTCAGAATTATCTTACCGGCTTACAATCAGGGAAAATATGTTACTGCGACTATCGCGTCATTGAAAAAACAAACCTTTCAAGATTTTGAAGTTGTTTTGCTCGATGATGGCTCTAATGATGGTTTTACGCCCAAAGTGCTGGCTGAGCTTGACTATGATAAAATTATTGCCAAACATTTATTTACTGACAATGTTGGTGCTGCCAAAAGATACAACCCTTTTATTAAAGAAGCGCAAAATAAATATGTACTGTTACTCTGTGGTGATGATTTTATCGCTCCTACTTTCCTTGAAGAATGTGTGGCTTTTTTGGAAAAGCAGCCGGAATATGCTGCTGTAGCCACCGATGCCTATCTTTTCTTTCAGGATACAAAAAAATACCAACTCTTTGAGTATTATGAAGATCTAATCGGTTTACCCCAGTTCTTGGTTGATGCCCGCTATACCGGTAGCTGCCTAATGCGCAAAGAAGCGCTGGAACAATTTCCTTTACCGGAGTTAGAAAGAAAATCCGATTTCAATCGCTGGATTTACTTTCTGGAAAACGGCTGGAAACTCGGGGTTATTAAGCAACCTTTGTTTTACTATCGTCAATTACCCAGCTCCCAAATGGCTACTTTAACCTTAGAAATGGATTTAGCGGTCAAAGAGCAGACTTACGAACTCCACCGTGCTTCTTTTGAGAAATATGCCAAAGATGTCTACCTCTACTTTGTCAAAACAACTTGGCAAAAGAACCTACTCTATAACAATACGGAATATCTCAATGATGTACTGAATTCCTGGAGTTACAAAATTGGCAGATTCCTTACTTTTCCCTTACGGTTTTTACGGGATACGATTAAAAACCTGCTCTATAAAATAAAAGGCTAAATCAAACGACCGTCGACAAAGCTTTGTTTTGAGCAACTATTATGTTAAATTAATGCTATGAAATTATTCTTAATCTCTGATATCCACGGTGCTTACCAACAAGCCAATATTGTCCTTAATAAATTTGCTGGCAGTAAAGCTGACTACCTAGTTATTTTGGGCGACATTCTCTACCATGGTCCACGTAACCCCTTGCCGCCGGATTATAATCCGCAAGCCCTTTTTCCTATGCTTAACACTTACAGCGATAAGATAATCGCTGTTCGCGGCAATTGCGATTCTGAAGTCGACCAAATGGTTTTAGATTTTAATCTCAGTGAAGACTACAATATCCTGGCCTTAAAAGATCGTCTGCTTTATATCTCTCACGGCCATATTTATGATCCGGAAAAACTACCACCCGGTTTCGGTGCCGGTGATATCTTTGCCTTTGGTCATATTCACATCCCGCTAGCCGAAAAACAAAATGACCATTACCTAATCAATCCCGGCTCTATTGGCTTGCCTAAAGAAGATTACCCCGGCACTTATGCGCTTATTGACGATAGTGCTGTCTATATTTATGATTTCCATGATCACTTAGTTAAATCTTTGACTTTTTAATTGGGGGGCTTATGGTATTGTCTTGGCGCCTTTACCTTTATACTTTTGCTCACTTCTGGGTGGACTTCACTTGTTTTTTTATTTTGTTTTCTTGGGTTGCTACAAATCAATATTCCGACTTAAGTCTGACTATTGGGATATTAAGCTATAATATCCTGGCTTTTGGCTTGCAACCTCTTATCGGCTATCTTTGTGACTGTCAAAGAAAAATCCCGGTGACTTTTATCGGTTTTTCCTTATTGGCTCTGGGCTTGCTGTTAAGGGCTTTCTTCATCCCCACCTTGATCTTGATTGGTTTGGGTAACGCTTGCTTTCATGTCGGTGGTGGTAGCGACAGTCTGCGCTATAGCCAGGGTAAAATGAGCAGGAGCGGCATCTTTGTCTCCTCTGGTGCCCTCGGGGTGATTTGCGGCACTTTAGCCGGCAAAAGCCAGCTTTTAGCTTTTTATTGGCTTCTGCTTATTCTCGGTTTTTGTTTTGTCATTTTATGGTACTTAGATAAAAAAACCGCGGTCAATCAAGTTACGGAAGTAATTTTCCCTTTCATTGATCATAGAATAAAAGCTTCTTCTTTATTGTTATTGGCGGCAATATCTATAGCTATTCGCTACTATGGCACCGCTATCATCCCTCTAGCTTGGGCTAAAGTCGGGCCTTATTCTTTCTTTCCGGCCCTCGGGGCCTGTTTAGGTAAAGCTAGCGGTGGTATCATCGCTGATCGCTACGGCGCTAAAAGCACCGCTTTAATCAGCTTAGCTTTGTCGCTTATTTTTATTGCCGGGGGCTACAACAGCCCTTATCTCTATTTAATTGGCATTGGTCTTTACAATATGAACATGGCTATTACCCTCTGTGCTATCGCTGCCAAACTACCAGCCTATCCCGGACTAGCTTTTGGCTTAACAACTTTAGCTTTATTGTGTGGTAATGTTCCGACTTTTTTCTGGAGAGTGTCGCAATACCTTACCGTGTTTGTAATTTTGGTAATTGGTTCTTTAGCTTGTTTATGTTATATACTAAGTGATAGGAGTAAAAGATATGAAAAAACTAGTAAATCAATTATCTAACCTGGCTTTTGATGCCGGTGGGCCCTTTCTTCTAATTGCCATACTTGGGGTTTATGTTGTCATCGGCATCGTTGTCATCGCCCTGGTTATTCTGGCAATTGTCTTGATTCTCAAGGCTATCAAGAAAAACAAAAATTAAAGCTCGACTTTCTCAGCAGGGTGATAAAACATGGCTGAAGCCCTCTTTATTTTAGCGACTTACTTTTTAATCACGGTGATCGTTGAAGCTATATTAGTATTTGCTGTTTTTCGGCGTCGAGATTATCTTTACTACAGTTTTTTATGTAATCTGTTAACTAACCCGGCACTCAATTTTATTCTATTAGTGGCTACTAACATACTCGACTTTTCGCTTTATCTTCCGGTCTTTATAGTTTTAGAAGTTGCCATCGTCTTTATTGAAGCTTTTATCTATCAACGCTTATGTGCTTTCCGTTTTACTAAAGCTTTAGCTTTGTCATTGTTGCTTAACGCTGCAAGCTGCGCTACCGGTTTGGCGCTAAACCGCTAAAAACTCAATAAAAGGAGCCCCTCTTAGCTGAGAAACTCCTTTTCATTCTATCTTTTTCGCATATAAGCAATATTATTTTTTCTTGCGTTTAGCACCAAACAGAGCTACCACGATACCAACTGCGCCAACTGCCAGACAAATATAGATAATCGTATTATCCCGATCGCCGGTGTTCACATCGCGGTTTCTGGTATTGGTAAAGGCAAACAATAAGGTGTTTCCCGGCTCAATGGCTCGGGTAGTGCCACCGCTGATGGTCGTTACATAACCGCCGGTATTGGCATCAGTTTGTGTCACGGTGCATACCACGCCGTTGGCAATACCGTTTATCGTCAGGCTTTCCCCATGTTTCAAGGTGAAAGTGTAACCGCTGGTAATACCATCATAAGTCCCCGCATCGGAGAACTCAATTTTAAAGTTGAAAGCTTTATTAGGATCGCCCTCCGTTCCGGTGGTTGTGTTGGAAACAATGACTATACCTTCTTCCGCTACCATAGCGGTTCTTGTGATATTACCGCCGATATAGTATATATTTCCGCTGTTATTCCCGGTAATATTCATAAAACCGGTTAAACTTAGAAAATCACCGGCACTAAAGTCACTGGCTGCCAGCGTTCCGCTAAAGCTGAAGGTTGAAACCGGACTTACCGTGCTGATGTCGCTTAACGGTATTTTAAAGCGCAAATCGACTTCTAACTCATGAGTTACGCTATTCCATACCGGACTCCCAACTACTTCAAAGATAGCACTGTTAATGCTCAAGTCCAAACCACTGACATCAACTCTGCTGTCGGGTTGAATATAGAGCTTCACAGTGGTCGTGGCATCATCACCGCTGGTAATTAATTCCGCAATAAAACCATCGGGAATGCTATATTCCCCGGTGTAAGCTATGGCATATGTTGTCTTTGTGATGTCAAAGGGCAACACGCTGGGGGCAGTGAATTCCAAAACCCCAAATTTATCGGTGCCTTGACATAAAACAACAGCGGCGCCGTTGGGGTATAAATTCAACGGCAATTCAAAAGCCAAAGTAGTTCCGCTTCTTTTTACCGGGAAAAATCTAACCGCTGCTCCGGAAATTCTGGCTCCAGTTGCATCTACCGGTACTACCGCCGCAAAGAAAACATTAGTGGTGTTGAGATACCCTGTGCTTGCCGCTGCTGTGGGTGGAGCCGGCATTTCAAATTCCATAACCCCGTTTTTATAGATCCACATAGCGACAACATAAGCATCATCACTCGGTAAATGCCAATCTGTCGGTAAAGCTGCTCGCACATCAGGATAAATTGCCCAGTTGGCAAAGCCCATTTTGAAATCGCGAACTTTTGGCGTGATCAGATAATCACGGCAATCATTAGTAAGATAATTCATACCTAAAAGTGCGGAGTAGGTGACCGTAGCTTTACCGGTCAAACTCTTCATTATTATGCCGCCGTTTCCTATAACAATGTCTTTATTAGCATAAATATGCCGTTCATTGATGTTGCCATAAAAAGTGTTCGGTGTACTCGCCGGACCGCTACCAACAGCGGTAAAGGTAAACACTGTTACGGCGGGGGTATCTCTTAAATTTAGTGAAACCGAAGAAATAGTACCGCCATTGAGAATTATGTCGCCATTAGTCTGCAGGTTTCTGTCACCAATCAACACAACAGTGTTGCGGGCATCAGCGGTTGCGGTGGAGTTGCTTATTACCCCGCCATTCATGATAAAAGTTGCTGATTGTTTGTTTACTGCAATATCACGACCATTAGGTGCTGTATTGTTGGCGATGGTTCCGCCATTCATAATAAGGGTCGAAGGTGTAGCTGGTGACCCTTGTTGGATGCTTACGCCACCGCCATAAGCGAAATCACTTACTGTATTGTTGCGTATTTCTCCCGGCTCTTCCAAATAAACCGTCGCTCCACCTTGAATATACAGGCCCCCACCATTGGTGCCGGCATTCAATACAATTGACCCTTGGGATACAACACCAGCAAGAGCGGTATTGTTGTTAATTTTGCCATAAATCTTTAAGGTAGCGTTACTGCCAATTATATAAACCGCTCCGGACTTAATCTGGTTGTTGATAATTTGCGCATCCGGGCCGATAATTGCTGCTCCGGGGTTTCCACTATCCCAATCCAAGGTTGGCCCACTGATATAAACGGCATTCTTTGAACCCCGACCATCCGTATTGTAAGCCGGATCAAAGGCGGCAAAACCTCTTAAACCACTGATCTCACCATTAATTCTCAGCCGTGAACTGCCATAACAGCCAACGCCGTTATTGTTAAAAATAGCAGTAATCCGCGCTCCGGCTTGCATGTCAAAATTTGCATTTAGTACGCTCACCGCTGAATCACCAGAAGCAAAGAAATTACCATAACCGATACCTGTTCCACTGGTTCCGGTTGTACCGCGTTTGCTGAGTTGTGCCGGGGTCATGGTATCAGTAATCAAACTGCCACTTTGCATAATTAAAGTAGCATTATCCATAACACGAACTGCTGACATGCCGCCGTAGTTTCTTAAGCTGGCTCCGGCTTTGAGGACAATCGTCGTCGCCGGGTCATAAGAAGCGATAATGGCATCTTGAACTGTTGCCGTATTCCCACCGTAACTCATGCCGGTAGCTTCACTATGTCCTAAATCATCAAATATGATATTTTCAACAGTTAAATAAATTTCAATTGAGCCCGGAACAGCATTGCCGATCTCAATCAGCGCCGGGTTATAACCTCCCGGACGTACCGTATCGCTGGCAACCGCAAATCCCAGCCCCCGGCTTACGGTAAACGGCCCACCGGTTCCGCTTTTAATCGTTATGCTCCGACCATAAAACCGTGCCATTCTGGTGGCTTCGATATTATCCAGCACGATGATTTCATAGTGCTTACCATCGGCTCCCGGTAAGCCGTTGATGACATCAGCCGCTTTAGCCAAAGAGGCCCAAGGGTTGCCAAAGGAACCGTCACCGCTACTATCATCTCCACTACTACCCACATAATAACTTGTCGTAATAGCCGGGGGATCACTAAAGATTAATTGTTTAGCTCGAGCATCAAGCTTTCTTGTCAAGTCACCTAATTGCAGTAATAACACTAAAGCTACTAATAATATAGCTACTGTCTTTTTTCCTAGTTTTTTCATAAATTGCTCCCTATTTCTCATTCCTTTTTTTGGATACCACAAACAAAGTATACGAACATACCAAATTAGACAAATCGTACTATAAAATCCCAAAGGGGTCAATATTCCCGGAAGGTAATAAATATAAAAGCCTTATTTTTCAATGTTTTCTCGATAAATCTGTTTTGTCTTATAAACAAATCTATACAATGGTTTATATTTGTCTATTTTGCTAATTTATCCAAGTCAGCAGTAAATTGTCGCAAAGCTTCATCAAAACTGTTATATACCCTAATGTTATTAGCGGTTAAACAACCTACCACATAGCTGTTGATGCCGAAAGGACATTCAATACCGCCCACAGCGTTTCGCGCCAGCCGTAAATCGGCAATCACCGGATATAACCTGATATCCTGGCCTTGCATCAGCTTTTCTATAACGTTTCCCAATTCTACCATGGTACCGGAATCTTCACTGGCTAACTCAAAGAAGAAAACATTAGCTTTTTGGATATGTTTATAGTCTTCAGTGAAAATCTCTTTCGAAGTTAAGGGCTTAGTGTTGTCAAGCGGTAAATCAATGGGATTAGCGATGAAATACTCTCTGCCTTTTTCTTTTAAAAGCTGATCCAGTTTCCGGGCTTCCAGTCTTCTTTGGTTGATTTCCGCTTCTTTAAACAAAGGTCCGGCTATATAGATGTAGAGCATCTTAGTGTATCAGCTCATTTAAAGCGGCTTTTAGCTTGGCGGTCAAATCTTGACACGCTTTTAAGTCGGGGCCTTTGACACAATAATAGAACTTAAACTTCGGCTCCGTACCGCTGGGGCGGACCGCCACCCAACTGTCATTTTCCAGGAAATATTTGATGACATCTGAAGCCACAAAACCGCTGATGTTTTCTTGACTGTCCCCTTTAAATCTTAGCAGTTGGTCATAATCCTCACGCACAATAACTTTCAAACCGCCTAAGCTAGTGGGTGGATTATCGCGCAGAGCTTTCATGATAGCCTGCATTCTGGCTAAACCATCAGCTCCCGGCAAACCGGTGTTTTCTTGGAAATCATAATAGTAGCCATGTTTTTCGTAGAGTTTATTGACAACATCAACCAAAGTCAAACCTTGTTTTTTGTAGTAGTTGGCGGCTTCAGCCAATATCAGACAAGCTTGTAAGCCATCTTTATCGCGCACGAAATCTTTAATTATGTAACCGTAGCTCTCTTCATAACCAAAAATAAAGTTGTAGTCTTGTTGGTCACAGTATTGGGCAATCCGTTGACCGATAAACTTGAATCCGGTTAAGCTTAACACCAGCTTGGCACCATAGCTCTCAGCCACTAAATTACCCAAATCGTTGGTTACAATTGTCGATATCACTAAAGCTTTAGCGGGAAATTTCCCCTGATCTTTTAAGCTGTGACAGATATATTCAATCAACAGAGCTCCGGTTTGATTGCCACTCAGAAAGACATATTCGCCATTATGCTTGACCTGTACACCCATCCTATCGCCGTCAGGATCGGTGGATAAAACAATATCGGCATCATACTTTCTGGCATACTCCAGCGCTAACACATAAGCTAAAGGATCTTCCGGGTTAGCTATTAGCGTATTGGTAAACTCCGGATCCGGTTCTGCTTGTTCCTTAACCAAATAACACTCATAACCGGTTTCTTCAAAGAGGCGACACATGTTAATTCGTGAAGTTCCGTGTTGCGGCGTAAATACTACCTTAACCTCCTTAGTGGCTTCCGGATATAACTGAATCGTTTTTAAAGTGGCAATATAGGCAGCATCCAGTTCACTGTCGATCATCGTTATCAACTTTTCTTGTTGGTCATTTAAAGCGCTATTCAGGCTCAATTCATCCTTTATAGCTTCAATATTCGCGATAATCGGCTCAATGATTTCCGGCGCCATTTGACAACCTTCCTGATCATAGAGCTTATAGCCGTTGTACTCTTTAGGATTGTGGCTGGCTGTACAAACAATGCCACCAAAGCAATTAAAATAACGGATAGTAAACGATAACTGGGGTGTCGGTCTCAGACTGGTATACAGATAAACTCTAATGTTAAAAGCAGCAAAAATTTTAGCACTCTCCAAAGCAAAGTTATATGAATTGTAACGATTGTCATAGGCAATCGCCACCCCTCTTTCTTGGGCTTCTTTACCTTGGGCAATAATGTATTGCGCATAGCCGGTACTGACCTTTCTTATCATATAAATATTCATCCGATTAGGTCCCGGTCCCATGATGCCCCGCATTCCCGCTGTACCGAATTCTAGATTGCGATAGAAAGCATCCTGAATTGTTTTTTCGTCCATCGCCAATAGCTCTTCTTTAAGCGCTTCATCTAAATCCGGATAATTCAACCACTTCTCATATTGTTCTTTAAACATCACTGTTCTCCTGTTAAAAAAAGGGAAATTGTCCCTTTAGTTTTAAGCTATTACTTTTTGTGTCCGTAATACTTCTTCAATGGTAACTATGGCTTCGTCTTCGTCTTCACCTTCACATGCTATCGTAACTTCAGACTGGGTAGGAATACCTAATGACATTACACCCATTATCGATTTCATGTTGGCGCTACGCTCTTTGAAGCTCACCGTAACATTGCATTTGAATTTGCTGGCAGCATTTACCGCTACTGTTGCCGGACGAGCGTGCAAGCCTACCGGGTCAATAACTAATACATTGATTTCTTTCATTTAAACCTCCGACTTCAAGTGTCTTTATGATAACTGATTTGTCATTATTTTACAACAACAATAATAAGGCCACAATTGTCGGTTTAAGCGGTGATTACCGGCTCTTAAATTTTCAATTTTACTGCTTATTTACGGTTAATTACTTGTGATAATTTTGCTGACTAATAATCTTACAGCTGCGATAGAGTTGCTCCAAAAGTAACAAGCGCGCAATTTGATGAGGGAAAGTCAAGCGTGATAGTTGCCAACAAAAATCAGCGCGTTGTTTTACTGCGGTACTCACGCCATTTGAGCCCCCGATCACAAAACAGATATCCGGCTGATGATTAAGCCAAGATTCGAGTTTGGCTGCCAAACTTTCAGAATCCAACATCACGCCCTGCAAATCCAGAAGAATCACTAACTCTTTGGTTTTTATTCGCTTTAAAAGCTCGGCACTTTCTTGTTGCACCGGGCGCTTAGCGTCTTTATTGTCGGGCTGATCAGCTATCTCGACTATCTCTAAATGATAAAAAGACTTAATCCTTTGGTGATAATCGCTAATCAAGTCTTGTAGTGGTTTTTCTTTAATTTTACCTACAGCAATTATTCTTATCACAATTTAACGCGGCGGTAATTGGACCTCCACCGTTTTTTTCTGACCATCCCGTATTATTTCGATTAAGATAATTTGATCAGCTTTCAGTTTATAAAGTTCACTGCGGTATTGTTTGAAATCGTAAATCGTGACATCACCCATTTTTATCACGATATCCCCGGGTTTGATTCCGGCTTTATCAGCGGGTGAAGCCGAAACAACAGCAGTCACATAGATGCCGCTATTGCTGGCTAAATCAATACCGTTGAAAGTCTTTTCCATGTTCGACATCGAGCCGATTCCTAAGGCGAAAATCCCTAGAGGTACTCTGAGCACAATGCTGTTTTCTTTAATTTGTTCAACAATCGCTACTACTTCATTGATCGGCAGTACCAGCCAAAGGATATCACTGCTTCCATCTTTAGCCCGTTTGCTGTTGATGCCGATTAGTTCACCAGCCATATTGACCAGGGCCCCGCCGCTATTGCCGCTATCAATCGTCGCATCGGTTTGCAGATACAAATTGTCCCAATCAGTTATCCCGTCTTTATCTAAGTCGACGGGAATTAACCAATCTTTGCCTGAGATAATACCGAAAGTCAGCGATGTTTTAAAATCAAAGTTCAGCGGTGCACCTAACGCCACGACATATTCCCCCCGGGTAGTTAATGAAGAATCCCCCAGTTTGAAGGCCGCCACATTAAAATCGACAGCCACGCTCAAAACGGCAATATCACTCAGGCTGTCGTAACCCACTAAGGTGGCATCCAATTGTTGCCCGCTGGCAAAACGCACTTTGTAGGAGCTGGTATTCTCGATGATGTGGTAATTAGTGACAATGAGAACTTTCTCAGGACCGGCTTGATAGATAACCCCACTGCCAAAAGTAGTGAGTTGGTTATTACGATAAGTAACCACAGCCACGGTTTTTGCGCCACAGGTATCAACTAACTTGGTCAAGTCAGTGGAAATCCGGGTTACCGTGGCATCGACTACTACGCGTTCGCCGGCATAGTTTGCCAACTTACTGCGCAAATCAAAAACCTGATAACTGAGAAACCCGCTCCACCCTAGCAATAATGCAATAATCAGCGTTGAAATTTTCTTCATATACTCCCTCCTGTACAGACCGCTTCTTGCGCTGCAGCCTGCAGTCGAATCTTACTATAATTAACCTGGTTAACTTTCAGTACCTCTTTTAATGTACTTAAAGCCACTTCCGGATTATTGGCTTCTTGTGAGAGATGGGCTAATACTATCTCGCGCGTTTTGCTACCGATTAGTTCACTTAAATTTGCGGCGCAGTCAAGGTTGCTTAAATGACCGTTGGAAAACATTATGCGTTGTTTAAGAATAAAGGGCCGCTGCGTGTTCAATAACATCGTCTCATCATGGTTGCTTTCTAAAATATAGTAATTACAGTTCTTGAGATAGCTTTTATTGGTAGCACTCAAGTAGCCGGTATCGCTGATGTAGACCAGTGAAGTTTTTTCGTCTTTAATCAGATAACCGGTAGTATCCGGACTGTCGTGAGACAAAGCTAGTGGCAGTATCTCTAAATCCTTAATTCTAAAGCTCTGATAGAATTGTATCCTTTCACTATCCAAAAGCGCAAAGACTGTGTATTTTTTCAAATCAGAAAAATGGCCAATCTGGGCAATGTGATCGCTGTGCTGATGACTGATCAACAGCGCATCAGCTCTTTGGTAATCCAGCTTGTATTGCCGGAAAGCGGAACTGAGATATTTCCAACTCATTCCGCAGTCAATTATCACTAAAGCTTCCTTAGATTTTATTACGGTACAATTGCCTTTAGACCCGCTGGCTAAAACAAAAAACTCCACTTAGCACCCAAGCCAGAGACAAGGATTGCGTCTTTCCCCATCGAGAATTATTTCAAAGTGCAAATGGACACCGGTCGATTTTCCGGTATTTCCCATATTGCCGATAACCTGACCCTGATAAACAATCTGGCCGGCTTGAACTATAGGTTTTCTAATCATATGGCAGTATTTCGTTTGATAACCGCCATTGTGCTTTATTTTCACTACCCAGCCGCAACCGGAAGTATAAGTGCTGATGCTGACTACTCCATCCATCGCTGCTAAAATCGGTAAGTCGTAACTCGCTGAACCATTAGGTTGGATATCGATAGCATAATGTCCGGGATAGCACAAGTAACGACAGGTGAGTCTTTTTCTGCCGACGGTCGGCCAGATAAATAAACCATCAACTGAATCATCAAGGACAGCAGTTCCCACTCTAACGACCATATCGACCGGGCTTTCAATCACATTAACCTGCAGCATTTCCGTAGAATACTCAACGCCGTTAACGACCGTTGAAAGGTAAAGAGTGTTTTGATAACCCATGCGAGCTTCCGTTAAAACTTCACGATAGGTCAAGGGATAATTGTGATCGACAATCAATTGGGGATTGGTTGGCAAGAGATTCTCTCTTTCCAGGGTTTCCTGTTTTACCACGACGGTAATCGGTGAAGTAAACTCCGCTACATTCAGTACCATCCCTTCACTTAAAACTTGATCGGTACTGAAGATTTTATCTTTATTGATGGTCATCAGGTTAGAAACACTGATTCCGGTTTTTGAGGCTACCCCTTCGATAGTATCAAATCTTTCTACCACATAGTCTTTGATGCTGACTTTATCACCGTAGCCTAAAAAGGTAACAACTTCATCGACCGTCTGATAAACCCGATTGGGTGAGGCGAAGCCTTTTCCGACAGTTGCCGTTTCTAAAACCATCAAGCCGACATTTCTCACACCATAACCATCAAGAGGTGGTGGTAGCTGATTGTTTTTTAATAATTCATATTCTTCTTTACTCACAAAGTTCAATAAATACTCTTCATTAGCTTGGGTAAAGATCGCCAAATCTTTAACGTAACATGTCACCCCGTTACTAAAAGTGATTTTAATGGCTTCCACCGCAAACAACTCGTTGTCATTGATATAATTGATAATCGCTTCATCGATGTTCTCATAATAGTAATAGGAAGTTTCGCTTAAAACATAAGCATCAGCCCCCAAGCCGACCTTGGCTCCCGGAAAAGTCTCCTGAAAGCGCTCTTGGTAGGTCTGTTGGAAAAGGTTGGTTAAAACCAACTCCGAACTGACATAACCGATTAACTTCCCTTGGTCATAGAGCGCAAAGTTTTGATGGGCTTCTTTGCTCATGCCGATTATTTCCTGAGGAAAAAATGTTGAATTTTGAATAATACCGGCATCGATATTCTTCAACAATTTAGGGCTGTGGGCACTGAAAGACAAAATCAAAGCACCAACCAGTGAAGCTAATAGAGCTAAAACGATGTTTACTTTCTTATTCATCCGTTACCTCCGCTTTAGTTACTGTCTTATTCCCTAAATTCGCAAACTCCCCAATATTCTTGGTAAAATACAGTTCAAACTCTGTCGTTCTACCATTACGGTGTTTGGCAATATCCACCACAATAACCCCACCGTTATCATCTTTCTTAACAGCTTCTTCTTCACTCTCTTCTTTACGCGATAAGAATATCACAATATCGGCATCTTGTTCAATTGATCCGGACTCTCGCAAATCCGATAAACGCGGTTTGGTTTTCTTTTTGCTGCGCCCTTCACTGCGCTTTTCAATATCACGGGATAACTGCGACAAGGCAATAACCGGTACTCTGAGTTCCCGGGCTAAAGCTTTTAAGTCCCGTGAAATCTCAGAAACTTCCTGTTGGCGATTGTCCCGTTTAACATCGCGAGCCGATACCAGCTGTAGGTAATCTACCACGATCAAAGCCAGGCCTTTTTCGTTTTGTAATTTGCGACATTTTGCCGCAATTTCCGATATTTTAATCAGCGGGGAATCATCAATGTATATTGGTAAACGCCGCAACTGCATGGAAGCATTATTTAAAGCCATTTGATCCATTGCCGCTTTGATATCACCGGATTGTATTTTTGAACCGTCAACCTTGGATTTTAAAGCCAGCATCCTGGTTACCAGCGACTCAGCCGCCATTTCTAAAGAAAAGAAAGCAACCGGCAATTTACTGTTGGTGGCTCCGTTAACCGCCAGATTAAGGGCAAAGGCGGTCTTGCCGATGCTAGGCCGAGCAGCAATGATGATCAAATCGTTTTTCTGCAAGCCATGGGTAACCTGGTCCAATATCACAAAGTTCGTTTTAACGCCGGTGGGTTTCCCCCCGGTTTTCATCAACTCTTTGGCGCGATCCATGACATCATCGACAACATCGGGTAGCTGCCGGAACTCACTGGTTTGTCGGGAGCGCGAAGTTTGAAGTATCAAACGCTCAGCTTCATCCAGAACATCATTGCTTTTGTAACTGTCCTCAAAACTCTTGGTAGTTATTTCTTGGGCGACATTGATCAACTCCCGCATCAAGGCTTTATCACGGATCAAATCGATATAATGTTGGGTATTGTAAGCCGAGACCGCCATATCGGTCAATGAACTGAGATAGTCCACGCCGCCGATTTGTTCGATCTGTTGGAGATCCTCCAAACGCGCCAGCAGGCTGACAAAATCAATAGCTTTCTTCTCACGATATAAAGCAACCAAAGCCTCATAGATTTGGCGATTTCTTTCCAAGAAAAAATCCTTAGCCAAAAGACCACTGTCATAAGTACCCTTCATCGTATCAGGATAAACGATGGTGGTGCCTAGCAGGGCTTGTTCAGCTTCAATATTCTGGGGAAGTTTTCTTGCCATTTTACTCGCTTTCTACATTAACCCGTAACTCGGCAATTACTTTAGGATAAAGTTCGATTTTAACTACACTTTGACCGAGTTCACTGATCGGTGTTCCTTCAATAATTTTCCTTTTATCTATTCTAACATTATTCGCTAATAATTCTTCAGAAATTTCTTTAGAAGAAACAGAACCAAACATTTTCCCGTTGTTGCTTTTGACTTTGAAAGTCAAGCTTAACTGTTGAATCTCTTCTTTCAGTTTTAAAGCATCCTCACCTTTTAAGCTCTCTTCTTTAACTTCTTCGTTTCGTTGCTGCCCTAATACTTCTAAAGCTTTTTTTGAAGCTTCAATCGCTAAGCCCCGGCGCAAAAGAAAATTGCGACCATAGCCGTCAGCCACTTCTACTACTTGGCCTTTTTTGCCGACTTTAGCAACATCAGTTTTTAGTATTACTTTCATTTTTTTCCTCCCTTAAGATACCGTACAATTCTTCGCTTAAATCATTAATCTTGGCATTCTCTCTTTGAAGGCCGGCAGCGCTGAAATGGCCACCCCCATCCATTCTTTCCAAAATGACTTGAACATTGATTCGTCCTTTACTGCGGGCACTGACTACCGCCATGTTGTTTTCGGCTTTAGCGAGCACAAAGGCCGCTTCAATGTTTTTAATATCCAGTAGTTCGTTGGCGGCTTGGGCGATAATACTGCGACTAAAAATTTGTTTTTCATCAACCGCGGCAACAATAATATTATCATTATACAGTCGACAATAGCTATATATTTGACTCTTAGATTCAAAGTTAGTGAAATCCTCTTTAAGAAAACTCTCAGCTTCCGCCGAATCGGCGCCTTTTGCCTTTATCAAGCCGGCTGCCTCGAAAGTTCGGCGTCCGCTACGCAACCTAAAATGGTTAGTGTCGACAATAACTCCGGTTAGCATTAATGTCGATTCAAAAGGTTCTAAATCAACCGTCTTAGCTTGATATTCTAGCAATTCAATTACCAGCTCACTGCTGCTGGAAGCGCTAGGTTCAACATAGACCAAAGTCGGATTGACAAAGAAGCTCTCGCCACGGCGATGGTGGTCAATGATAATTAAGCGCTTGACAGCATTGACTAATTCCGGGGCACTGCAGAGTCCTAAATGATGATGGTCAACGCAGATTGCCAAACTGTCCCTATTATTAATGCTCAGCGCTTCTTCTTCCGAAATGAAGTGGTGTTTATCGGCGATGGTATCGAAGTAACGGAACAAGGCGTTGTCAAGCTGCCGATCGATGGAAACTTTTTCTGTAATGACATAAACTTCAGAACTGTAAAGTTGGGCTATTTTGCTCAAAGCCAACATTGACCCCATACAGTCAAAATCAATATCCCAATGCCCGATGATAAAAATCTGCGCTGATTTCTCTATCAACTCTCTGATAGTGCGAGCCATGACCCGGGCTTTGACTTTTGAAGTTTTTTCTGCCGCTTCACTGACCCCACCAAAGTACTTAACTTCTTTGCGATAGATGCGCATTACTACCTGATCGCCACCACGGCTTTGAGCCAACTCCAATAAATCATTGGCCATATCATCCAAAATCCTAAAGTCACTGGATCCCCGGGCGAAAGCCATTGACAAAGTAATATCAACATTCAAGCCTTGGGCTTGTTTACGTACATAATCCATAATTGAGAAGTGATCTTCTTCGATTTCTAAATATTTCTTTTCGCTCATCACTAAGATAAAGCGATCGGAACGCAGGCGGCGAATCATGATGTTTTTATTCTTCGCCCATTCGGCAATCGGTTGCCGCAGGTTCGCATTGATTGAGGCAATGATTTGTTCATCCTCATTAGCGACACTATCGTTGTAGTTGTCCATATGAATGATGCCCACTACCGGTTTGTTTTCTTGATACTCGCGATTGATATTCACGATTTCCGTGATATCTTGCCAATAGAGGATTTGGGCATCTTCTTTGCGTAAAACCCGATACTTTCTATCATTGAAATCTACGGTAATTTCATCTTCATCCCCACTAAATAAATTTCGCAATTGCGGTACAACTTTCGTCACTCTTTGCGAAACAAAATTACTGTGCTTTTCAAACAGCTCACTTACCCAAGTTATTTGGTAATCATCATCATAAGTCATCAAGCCTAATTTACCAAGTTGCAAGGCCTGTTGCCCTTCGCGACCTAAGATTTGAGAAACCGACATTACCCGTTGGCGCAAGTCTCTTTGGTAGTTAAACAATAAGACCGCCACCAAAATCCCATTTGCCAACAAGAAAGCTAAGATGACAAAAATCAGTAAATCACCCCACCAAAAGAAACAAGCCAACAAGACCGCAATTTGAAACAACAGATAGATTGATAGGGCAATGAACCAATTTCTTATTTTGTCTAGCACGATTTCTCCTTTTCCAAAATTACTGACCATCCTACCAAAATAACACCAGGGCAATCAAGAAAAATAATAATAAATAGAAAATTCGCAAAGCTTGACGATTACCGGAGTTCTTAATCAAGCTGATTACAGTAAAAAGACCATAAAACAACAAACTCACAATAGCTATACCGCCGACAGTGTAACAAATATCTGTGTAAAACTGGTGAAGATTAAGCAATCCGGCAAATACCGGTAATAAACTCAAAAACGCTAACAGATAGATTAGCCAACTCGGTATTTTATACTCCAGAATATTTTTGATATCGTTGGTCGGGATGTGAAATCTTCTTAAAAGCAGCTTAGCCAATAAATGGACCACAATGCCTTCCAAAAAAGCACCAAACAATAAAACTGCCGGGTAAATACTTGAAGCAATCAAAGCGATATCGACATTTTCCGGTATTTTTATTGGTAAGCTTTCTATGGTAGTGACTACCAGCTCAATCTCCTGGACCACCGATATCCCAAAAGCTTCCGCCAGTAAATAAGTCGTCACAAAATAACCCAAGGTGGAAAAAACTATGGTGCAAAACAATAAAAAGCCGTCATTTTTATTCGTATTAACCCCCCAGCCATAGACTAAGCCGGTAACACAACCGTTGACAATGACAAACAAAGTCAGAGGCAGACCCAAGATAATCGTAATTATTATTATTGCGATAAAAGGTACCATAGCATCCTTCAAGCCATACTTGGCAGTATAAAACACCAATGGTAATGGTAACAAAAATGAAAAATAGAATCTTATCATACCGGCAGTATAGCGATCCAGTACCAAAACTACACCGACTAAAGCTACCATGACGGCACCTTCTGTTATTTTTCTGACATTATTCTGCATGAGCTTGCCTTAGTGAAAAAGCTCCATCATTGATGGAGTTTAATCTATTACATAGGGTAACAAAGCCATTTGTCGCGCCCGTTTGATGGCCGTCGCCAACATTCTTTGGTAGTTAGCTTTGGTCCCGGTAACCCGACGCGGGATAATTTTGCCGTTAGCTGAAATAAACTTCGCCAACAACTCGACATCTTTATAATCGATAGTTTTAATACGATTTTTGGTAAAGTAGCAGTATTTCTTTCTGCTCACTCTTTGTTTTTTATAGGCCATGATCTTCCTTTCTACTTAAAACGGTAAGTCTTCATCGCTGGCATCAAAGGCATCCATCGAAAAAGCTTCATCAAAGTTGCTTCCGCCATCAAAGTCATTATCGCCTTGATATTCCGGCACAACATACTCACTGCTGCTACTACTACTGCTCTTCGGGCTTAAAAACTCGACGCGATCTGCCACTACTTCCGTGATATAAACCCGCACACCGTCTTTGTCATAATTTCGGGTTTGAATTCTTCCTTCAATACCAACCTGTGAGCCTTTATGTAAGAACTGAGCCATCAATTCTGCGGTTTTACTCCAAGCCACGCAATTAATAAAATCAGTTTGTGGTTGCTGTCCGGCAGCAACCCGGCGATTGATCGCCACATTAAAATTCACATAAGCTGTCCCAGCAGTGCTTCTTTTCAATTCAACATCTTTAGTTAATCTGCCAACCAATAGTACTTTGTTCATTTTACTTTTCCTTATTCATCTAGATTAACAACTAAATAACGAATACAACTTTGTTCAATGCGGGAAATCCGCCCGAATTCCTTAATGGCTTCCGGACTCGCCTCAAAAGTTACTACCATGTAGTAGCCTTTAGTCATTTTGTCAATCGGATATGCAAACTCTCTGATACCCCATTCATCGATGTTAACTACACTACCGCCGGCATCGGTAATAATAGCATGAAGCTTGGCAATTAAAGCAATGCGTTCTTCATCGCTCAATGAAGCATCAAGAATATACATAACTTCATATTTTCTCATTTTAACCTCCTTTTGGTCTAAACGGGCTTTGCAGCCAAGGATTATTTATCCGTGCTGATATTCTAGCAAAAAGCTGACAAAAACACAAGAAATACTTCTCTTTCTCTTTCTTGAGCTTTCCTTTGATTCTCTAAGCTGGTGAACTCTGCTTTATTGGGTAACAATCCAGGCATCATAGGCGTCGCCAATATCAGCACCGGCTAAAAAGTATGTGTACCATTGATTATCTTCTAAATGCAGAATCTTAATTTTTTGATTGGCATTGTAACTACTCATATCAATCTCTAAAAAGAAAGAGTAAGCCTCCCCACCATCAACTTCCTCAGTTGCCTGGGTTTCCGGGAAAAAGACTTCTAACTTGAACTTATAAGGACCATTAGCTAAAGCTGATATTACATAGCCACTTTCCCAACATTCCGTCTCCCATAAACCGGTTTCTACATTATATTGGTTATTGCCCTTGAAAAATCCGACGAAACTATACTCGTCAGCCGTCGCCCAATAGCCCTCAAGGATGTTAAACAGGTAATCCAAGGAAGCCGGTTGTGGTAAAGCGGCGATAGCTGCAGCTAAAGGCTCGGTTACCACTACATCATCGTCGTCATTATTGACCGGTGGCACGGGTTTGTCACAGGCACCAAGAAATAAACAAACTAAAACTAAAGCAAAAATTAGCGAGATTTTTAGTATTTGTGATTTTTCTTTTTTCATTTTGTCACCCTATTGCATTTTACTTCAATCTTACCAATCATGCAATCACGGTTTAGTTACATGCTGTAGTTTAGTTACAACTATTATCTTTGGTAGTTTCATCTTGACCCTAAACAACAGAAGCCCCAAGCAACGGCAATCTTCTTCAGTAATATGAAACTTTTAAGCATAAAAAAACACAACTTGCCGGCTTGACAAATCGTGTCTTTTCATTTTTCTTGCGGGTTTTTAGCCAAATAGCACAGCGTTGACAATACTCTCTAAGCTTTCCTGTTGTCCGGAACCCGGTCTTTGTGGGGCTCCTAAATCTTCGGCATACTTAGCTAATTCTGACAGGCTGGTCTTGCCGGAGCGAATTTTTTCACCAATACCACTATTGTAACTGGAATAACGTTGTTTAATGAAATCATCCACACGGCCATCTTCGATTAAAGCCTGGGCTTTAATCAAGCCCAAGGCAAAAGCATCCATGCCTAAAATGAAACCCTTGAACATATCTTCCGCCGTATAGCTCGGACGGCGATTTTTGGCATCGAAGTTTAAGCCACCGTTTTTCAAACCACCGGCTTTGATGGTCTCATACATGCAGAAAGTTGTTTCATAAATATCGTACGGGAACTCGTCGGTATCCCAACCTAACAGTAAATCGCCTTGATTGGCATCGATACTGCCCAACATTCCGTTGATGGCTGCAAAACGCAACTCATGTTGAAAAGTATGTCCGGCTAAAGTAGCGTGGTTAGCTTCAATATTCAATTTGAAGTCTTTATCCAAACCGTATTGGCGTAAGAAACCAATAGCTGCTGCCGCATCAAAATCATACTGATGCTTCATGGGTTCTTTCGGTTTCGGTTCGATAAAGAAGTCCCCGGTAAAACCGATACTCCGGCCATATTCAACAGCCATCCTCATCAAACTGGCAATGTTTTCTAGCTCAAATTTCATATCCGTATTGAGTAAAGTCTCATAACCTTCACGACCACCCCAGAAAACATAACCTAGACCACCCAGCTTAACGGTTAAATCTAAGGCTTTTTTAATTTGGGCAGCAGCAAAACTATAAACATCAGCCGAGTTACTGCTACCGGCGCCATTGGCGAAACGCGGGTTGCTGAACATATTAGCCGTTCCCCATAAGCATTTTTTCCCGGTCTCAGCCATCTTTTGTAGAATGTAATCGCTAATCTCATCCAGACGCTTGTTGGTTTCTTTAATATCACCAGCCTCCGGTATCAAATCGACATCGTGGAAACAAAAGTAGTCTACGCCGATTTTCTCCATAAACTCGAAACCGGCATCGACTTTCGCAAAAGCTTGCTCCATGGTTCCTAGTTCGGCTCCGAAACTCTTGTCGGCGGTTCCCACACCAAACATGTCGGCCCCACTATTACAGATGTTGTGCCACCAAGCCATCGCAAAGCGCAATTGTTCTTTCATGGTTTTGCCGCCAACAATTTTATCAGCATCATAAAATTTGAAGGCTAAGGGATTTGTTGTCTTAGGTCCCTCATAGACAATCTTTGGAATGTTTTTAAATATTTCTGACATTATTTTTCCCTCCTTACAGGAATGACAGCTTTTTAAATTGCTGTTTGAGTTGTTGATACAATTCTAAGTAAAGCTGATAATAAGGCTCATACTCTTTTTGGGTAAGCGGATTGGGTTTTAAAGCCGCCTTCCTGTCGATTATTTGGGCGCAGGCACTCGGCAAATCCGGATAAAGACCAACACCGACACCGGCTAATATCGCTACCCCCAAAGCCGGTCCCTCCGAGCTATTGGTTGTCAAAATTGGGCAATCTAGCACATCGGCTAACATTTGTCGCCAAACCGCACTACGGGCGCCGCCACCGGTTGCTAAAATTTCGGCAAACTCGACACCCATTTCTTTAAAGATGTCCAGGCACTGCCTTTGGGAAAAGACAACCCCCTCCATAATGGCACGAATCATCGCGGCTTTATCATGCATACCCGACAAGCCGAAAAACACCCCTCGCGCCGCAGCATCAAGTAAGGGGCTGCGTTCGCCCATTAAATAGGGTAAAAAGATTAGGCGCTTAGAACCGACTGCTACTTTCTCAGCTTGTTGCACCATCAATTCATAAGGGTCACAATTGTTGGCGGCTGCCTGCTTGATTTCTTCCTGGCAAAAATTATTACGAAACCATTGCAGGCTACCACCGGAGGAAAGTGTACAGCTCATGACAGTCCAGGCACCCGGAGCTGCGGAACAGAAAGTATGAACCCGACCTAATAAATCTATCTTTACACTGTCAGAGTGCGCAAAAATCACCCCTGAAGTTCCAATAGTAATAAAAGCTTTGCCATTTTCTACAATACCGGTACCAATAGCCGCTGCCGCATTGTCACCGGCGCCACCGACAAGCGGCGTTCCTTCTGCTAAACCGCTCAGTTTAGCAGCATTTTCGCTGATAAAGCCGGTTATTTCACAACTTTCATGCATTTTGGGTAATAGACTTTCCGCTATATCCAATTTTTTAAGTATCTCTTTGCTCCAACAACGTTGCGGAACATCCATAAGATTCATCCCTGAAGCATCGCTGACTTCCGTCGCAAATACTCCGGTTAATTTGTAGCGTAAATAATCCTTGGGCAGTAAAATATGCGCGACTTTAGCGTAGATCTCAGGCTCATGTTTTCTTACCCAAAGAATCTTTCCAGCGGTAAAGCCTTCTAATGCCGGATTACAACTGATTTCAATCAGCCGCTGAGCACCGATGATTTCAGTAATCTCTTGACATTCAACGGTGGTTCGACCATCGCACCACAATATTGCCTTACGTAATACTTCGCCTTGCTCATCAAGCAAAACTAAACCATGCATCTGCCCGGATAAACCGATCCCGGCAATTGCGCTGGCGGCAACCTGAGAATCACTTAAAACTCTATTTACTGTCTTGATACAAGCTTGCCACCAATCTTCCGGGTCTTGTTCCGCCCAACCATTGACTTCTTGATAGAGCGGATATTCAACTGTGGCACTTGCGATGGTATGGCCGGCAGTGTCAAATAAAACTGTTTTGGTCCCTGATGTCCCTAAATCAATTCCTAGTAAGTAACTCAAGATTATTCCTCCTCTTCTTTCAGCTTGCGAGCTTGGAATAAACGATAAGTTAAAGAATTATTGCGGCGCATGGATACATCAAGAATCACAGCCAGCAATAAAACTAAACCTTTAATAACCCGCTGCCAGTCACTGGCAATACCTAATATTGACATCCCGTTGTTCATTATCCCCATAAATATCGCCCCAATTACGGCACCACCAACTGTCCCAATACCGCCAGAGGATGAAGCCCCACCGATATAACAAGCAGCGATGGCATCCATCTCATAGTTAGTACCCGCTGATGGCGCTGCTGAATTAAAACGCGCCACACAGATCATCGACGCAAAAGCGGTCAACAATCCCATGTTGGTATAAGCTAATAACAATATTCTGTTAGTGTTAATCCCAGATAGTTTTGTCGCCTTTTCATTACCACCCATAGCATAAAAATGACGACCTACCACCATTTTCGTGGTAAAAATCGTATAGCCGATAACCACCAGAGCAATCCAAATCAAAGCGATTGGTGTTCCTTTGGAGTTTCCTAAACGGTCAAATAAGAAAAGAATTGCGCCACAAGCCAAAGCCGTGCTTATGACTTTAACCATATTTTGCCAAGTTTCATCAACATAACCGCGTTTTCTGCGACTGCGTGTCGAAAGCAATTGAAAGACTATAATGAAAACACACACTGCTATCCCGATAATCATTGAAACTAAATAAACCATTTTCTTGGTTTCCGGGTCATTGGCTGAACCTGTGACGACCGGCAAGAAAGTATTAAATATTTTCTTGAAAGCTTCAGGAAAAGGAGCCAAAGTTATTCCTTTAAGGATGACCCAAGCTATGCCGCGAAATATCAGCATACCAGCCAGGGTAACAATAAAAGCCGGAATCCGCAAATAGGCAATCAAAACCCCTTGCAGCGCTCCTACCAGTATCCCGGTCAACAAACAAACTACAATAGTCGTATAAGGATTCATACTGTAGGTAGTCAACATTTCACCGGCTAAAGCTCCGATTAAGGCAACAATACTACCCACTGAAAGATCGATATTTCCCCCTGTTAAAATACACAACAACATCCCGGTTGCTAAGATGACTACATAACCGTTTTGCCCGATAAGATTGCTGATATTAGTCGGATGAAACAAAGAACCTTTCCCCATCGTTCTAATTAAAAACTCAAACATTATCATGACACCGACCAAAACGAAGTACATAGCATACTTCTTCAAGATAAAAGAGAATACTCTACTATTATCTCCCATTAATTCAATCCTCCTCTACTGGCTTGTAGAATACTCATCATTATGGCTTCTTGTGAAGCATTTTCTCGGGAGTATTCAGCCACTATCTTGCCGTCATACATAACATAAATTCGATCACTCATCCCCAATATTTCCGGTAGCTCACTTGATATTAAAATAACAGACTTGGCGCTTGCTACCAGTGAATTGATAATAGTGTATATTTCATATTTTGCCCCAACATCAATTCCTCGTGTCGGTTCATCAAGGATGAGTATCTCCGGTTCAGCAAACATCCATTTGCTCAACAAGACCTTTTGTTGATTACCTCCAGAAAGGTTGATCACTTCCTGTTGGATGCCCGCGCTCTTCACATTGAATTGTTGTGAATATTCCGTTGCCATTTTCTTATCCTTGTCATCGTCGATAATAATATTATTTTTACTTACTCGCTCCAGCTTAGCCAATGTGGTATTAAAACCAATCGGATTGGATAGTATCAAGCCGGCAGTTTTCCGATCCTCGGTTACATAGGCTATCTTGTGATCGATAGCGGCTTTTACACTGTCCAACTTCACTGGCTGACCGGCAATAAGTATCTCCCCCTTTGTCACAGTGCCGTAGCTTTTCCCAAAAATACTCAAAGCTAACTCGGTACGTCCCGCCCCCATTAATCCGCAAATTCCGACTACTTCACCTTTGTGTACCTTAATATTTACATTGTCACAAACTTTACGCTCTCCATTGTCCGGATGATAGACGGTCCAGTTTCTTATCTCTAATCCAACTTCCCCAATATTTGGTGTGCGTTTGGGGAAACGATCCGTAAGTTCTCTTCCTACCATCCCATTGACGATGCGCGCTTCGCTGATCTTATCTTTCTTTTGATCCAAAACTTCGATAAGTCCGCCATCACGTAAAATAGTTATCCGATTTGCTACTTTGACAACTTCAGTAATCTTATGAGAAATTAAAATAGAAGTCATTCCTTCCTTTTGAAAATCCAAAAGCATATTGAGTAGTTTTTGCGAATCATCTTCATTCAAAGAAGCGGTTGGTTCATCTAAAACCAACAATCTGACATTTTTAGCCAAAGCTTTCGCAATCTCAACCAATTGTTGTTTCCCGACACTGATGTCCTTGACTAAGGTCTTTGACGATTCCTTCAAACCTACCATGTTTAAATATTTATCAGCCTCACGATAGGTATCATCCCAATTGATGCTACCAAAGCTCTTTCGCTCGTTACCTAAAAACATGTTCTCGCCAATGGACAACTCCGGTACCAATGCCAACTCTTGATGAATAATCGCAATTCCCCGCTTCTCACTATCTTGAATCTTGAGAAACTTACATTCTTCGCCATCCAGAATTATCTTACCCTGGTAGCTACCAAAAGGATGAATGCCACTGAGAATATTCATCAAAGTAGATTTCCCCGCCCCATTTTCCCCAACAATGGCGTGAATCTCGCCTTGGCGTACTTCCATGTTGACATTACTCAAAGCTACTACTCCCGGGAATTCTTTGGTAATGTTTATCATCTTTAATAGTGTTGTATCGCTCACAAAACTCCCCCAAATAAATACTTCTTATTTACTAGCAGTTAGCTTCAAATAATCTATTAGTTACTATTATACTAGCGATTGATAAATTCAGCTAAAGTTAATCATGGTAAACAGGCAAGTAATTACTTACCTGCCTGTTTTACAACTATCATTTCTTTAAGACAAACTTAAGCATAGCGGTAAGCGTAGCAGTTTACTTCTTAATACCAAGTTTTTCTGCTAATTTTGCTGCTTCTGCTAATTTCGGATCATCCCACTTGTAGTATCCGCTGTCAAATAACATCGGTACGATTTCATCAATAGTGCAGGGAACCGGATCACTTAGGAAAGTGTTGATGTCCTTAACGCCGTTGTTGTAAGTAGTAGTATCATTCACATCTACTTTTTCACCCTTCAAAAATTGAATAACCATTTTAACGGTTTGTTTAGCTAAAGTCCGAGTATCTTTAAAGATTGATACAGCTTGTAAACCTTGAAGCATGAAAGTAACATTCGGTTTGTCACAGTCTTGTCCGGTGATTACCGGAATGTTTGTGGCATCCCAGCCGTTGGCTACTAAGGCGGTGATTGCTCCTTGAGCTGTTGAGTCATTACTGCACAATACGGCATCAAGTTTCTTCCCACTGGTCGGGCCATAACCGACAGAAGCAATTAAGTCTTCCATCCGAGCCTGAGCAACTTCAGGATTCCATTTGTCCGTTGATGTTTGTAACTGTTCAACTTGTCCCGATAAAACTTTCACTTTACCAGCTTCAATGTAAGGTTTCATAACATCCATTGCCCCTTTGTAGAAGAAGAAAGCATTGGTGTCGGCCGGGTCCCCGGTGAAGATTTCAATATTGAAAGGTCCGGCTGCCTTATCAAGATCTAAGGCTTTTACGATAAACTTAGCTTGTTCTGCTCCAACTTTTACATTGTCAAAAGTAGAGTAATACGTTACTGCATCAGTATTTACAATAAGACGGTCGTAAGCAAACACTGCAATTTCTTTTTCGATTGCTGCTTCCAACACTCCGGAAAGTGATTTTGCATCAATCGCCACGATTACCAGTACTTTACAGCCACTAGCAATCATGTTCTCAATTTGCGCTACTTGCTCAGAAATAACATTGTCCCCAGCATATTGCAGATCACATTCGAAGCCGGCTTTTTCAAATTCTTCTACTAAATAGTCGCCATCTTGGATCCAACGCTGCAGACTTTTTGTTGGCATTGAGATGCCAATCTTTACTTTTCCTGTTGGCTCTGGTTTAGGTCCGCAACCAACAAGAGAAAAAACCATAACTACTGCCATTAAAATTACTAATAGCTTTCCATAACGTTTTTTCATTAATTATCCTCCTTCAAGATATTTAGAAACGTTTTTATTGCTTCTTCAGAGACTAAACTGAAGATAAGGCCAAGCTCTGTGTTCGTGCACACTATACGATATTGCTCTATACAATGCATAATACGGCATTTTTACTAGCCATTTCTGACTATTTGTTTACCTTTATGTGCTCGAGCTATTTCAACCACATGGTAGCATTCATCAGATATCTTGTCAACCATTTTTAGAAATTCCTGCTTTTTTTGCCTTATTTACCGTAAATGTCGCGGAAAAAAGCACTTTTCTGCGTTTTCTTTCACAAAAATCAATAATTTGATTTCATCCCGGCTTTTTTCAATGTATAATAATCCTATTCATTTTATGCCCGAGCACAGAAAAATTAATCGGCTTATTTGAGGTAGTTATGGCAACAATCAAAGAAATTGCAAATTTGGCAGGGGTTTCGCGGGGAACTGTTGATCGTGTATTAAACAAAAGAGGTCAGGTCAACCCAGAAAAGGAAAAGAAAATACTGGAGATAGCCAAAGCTCTCAATTATACTTCCAATATCGCCGGCAAAACTCTGGCGGTACGCAAGAAGTTGTTGAAGTTTGGCTATATTTTGATGAGCGCAACCACCAGTAACCCCTATTTTTTAGATGTAGTTGAAGGAATTGAAAGCCAAGCTAATGAATTAGCGGACTATGGCGTCAGTGTCGAGCTACGCTATGCTACTTTGAGTGATCCCACTTTGCAAGTGAAACTGATCGATGAACTCTTGGAACTTGGGGTATCAGGCATCGCCATCACACCAATAAACCATCCCTTAGTCAGTGAACGAATAAAGCAACTAACTAAGGAGCATTTCCCGATAGTAACTGCTAATACTGATTTGCCGGATAGCGGAAGAATCGCTTATGTCGGTAGCGATTATTTCCGTAGCGGTCAGACTGCTGCCGGCTTAATGCATATCATTTGTGCCGGCAAAGCTAAGGTTGGTGTGGTAATAGGCTCACCCTTAGTTCTTTGTCACTCTGAGCGTTTAGCCGGCTTTAAGCAACGTATCCAACAGGAATACCACGGCTTGGAAATAGTAGGCAGTGAAATTAATAACGATGATGATATTGAAAGCTATATCGTTACCAAACGCCTACTAGAAACCCACCCGGAAATTGATGCTTTGTATTTGGTAGCTGCCGGCGTCGTCGGCGCTTGTCGAGCGGTAGCCGATCTCAAGCGCAAAGGCCAGCTACGCATTGTCAGTTATGATGCTACCCCACAAACAGTGGAGTTAATAAAATCTAATACTATTACAGTTTCTATCACGCAAGAACCTTTTGTCCAAGGAGCTAAACCCTTAGAAATCCTCTTTGACTATGTCGGGATGAACTTAAAACCCGAATCAGATCTCTTCTATACGACTTTAGGCATTGTTATCAAAGACAATCTATAAATAAATTATTAATTTAATCACAAAGCCCACCGCTAATAGCTAGCGCACTTTTTCTTTGTTTCTTTCGCTATTTAAAATATTCGCTGTCATCCCGCCAACTTAACCGGGTTTATCTTTTTTAGTCGGTGGTAATAGCGTAAAGATAATCATCAATGTAAGCGGCAATGAAATCTTCAACCAGAGCCTGCGCTTCATTAATTAAAGTACCCGCTCTTACTTTTTTATATTGTTCACTCATGTATTGGCTTAATAAAGTCAGGGGGATTTCTTCATCCCGGAAATTCGCCAACAACAACTGGATGCTCGCCACAATCTTTTCCTGGGGTAAATAGTAACGAAGACGATCACTGAAGGAGTACTTTCTGGCTAACTCTTGTTTCTTAGGGCTGCCATGATAATACTTCTGCCAATTCTCCGGTTGAGCTAACATCAATTCTTCGATACTGACAATCAGGTTTGACAAAGGTTTAACCCCGGAAAACAGTTCTTCCTCAATCTTAGCTAAGGCAAACAAGCCTTGGCGATAAGCGAAGGTTAAAGCCGGCCCCACTTTTAAAATCGCAACATTATCACTGACCATCTGTCGCAAAGCCTGTGGCCTTTGATAATCGGTGGAATGCCCTTCAAAGACAAAATCCGGAAATTCTTCTATAGCGCTGATCAGTTCACCGGCGGCAACGCTGTTATATTCGTGAATTGTTTCATCACCAAACTCCACTCCGGGTTGTACAACCACCGCAACTACCCGCTTAAAAGCTGCTGCTAAACCCGCTTCAAAAAAAACCTGCTTATAGATGTTGACGGTTTCTACAAAATCAGCCGCTCTAGTAACCCGCAAACCACAATCTTCTTGTTCGCCACCGGGTAACGGTACTTCACTACCGATGATATAACAAGGTTCTTCGGCTTCCGGTTGGTCCTGAAGCAACTGTAAATAAGCACTTTCCGCCACTGCCGCCAGTTCCGCCCCTCTTTTGGCAATTACTAAAGTAGTTAATGGTTGGTTTAAGTCGTCGCTCTTTAAGCGCATACTGGTATCTAAATGCAGTTTTGTGAAACCGGCCAGTGTAAACTGACGAACCAATTCCTTAGCTTCCGCCATCGCTTGTTCTTCCGGTAAACCGCTGTAAGTCAAGGGACCTAAATGATCACCCCCTAAAATGATTTCACTTACGGGATAATCAACGCTCACCGCTAGTTTTTCAATAAAGCTGCGGTAATCCCGGGGTGTCATCCCGGTGTAACCGCCATACTGATTGACTTGATTAGAAGTTGCTTCGATTACTAAAGGTGTCTTACTTTCTTTGGCTTTCCGCAGGCAAACCTTAAGGACGGTTTCATTAGCCGTACAAGCACAGTAGACTCCTTTTATCGCTTTTTGTTGGCGATTTCTCAGAATATTGACCAGACGATTTTCCATAGCGACCTCTACTTTTCGTAAGGATAGATAACTACCCCTTTTACCACCCGGTTGACGGCACCCCCGGGACAAGGATTATCCGGCGTTATACCTAAAGCCAGCGCTTTAAACAGTGCCATCATTTGGGCAAATACAACATAATTTAGTGCCATCAGAGCATTGTTGATGGTCAAGGGCAAGTCAAAGCTGTAGTGATAATCGACAAATTCATCAAGCTGCGGTTGCCTCTTGTTGCTCAACAGCAGGATTTTGTTACCTTGCCTTTGTGCTGCTATTTCCGTGATTAAATCAATATCATATTTCTGGGTAAAAGCATCTTCACTGAGATATACCACAATTAAGGTTGTTTCATCGATAATGCTTTTTGGCCCATGGCGGAAACCTAAAGGAGTATCAAACATCGTAACAACCCCTCCGGCTGTCAGCTCCAACATCTTCAGTGCTGACTCTTGAGCGATACCCTTAAACATATTAGCTCCTAAATAAACTATACGTTGAAAAGCAAAATCATTAATTACTTTATGAATTTCACGATGACCGTTTTCAATCAACTCCCTGACCGCCGTAGCAACTGCAGCTAGAGCTCCACTTGCATCTTCATCGATGGTCAAGCACAAATAGGCACATAATAACATGTTGGAAAAGCTGCTGGTCATCGCAAAACCTTGATCGCAGGTTTCCGGCGCTAAAACCAAAGCCAAACAATTTTCATAATTAGCACTACTTTGTGCCATGGCCCCCTGGGGATTGCAGGTAATAAACAAATGATAAACTTGGCAAGCAACAGCGTTGACCGCCTCAATAGTACCTATTGATTCCGGTGAACTGCCGGAGCGGCCAAAGGATATCAACAATGTCGCTTTGTTGGCGGCTACATACAACTGGGGAGCAGCGACAATATCGGTGGTCGCATAGGATTTTAACCGATAATTGTATTTCCTGTTTAAGCAACTATACAAAGTATTGCCGACAAACTCACTGGTGCCAGCCCCGGTAAAGATGATATCAAAATCCTCTTGACTTACCACCTTATCAATAAAATCTCTGACCTCTTGTTTTTTTTCTTGCACCAAAGCGCTGGTCTTGAGCCAAGTTTCGGGTTGTTGAGCAATCTCGCTGGCGGTAAACAGCGCTGAACAGGTTTCTAATTTTTCTCTATCATATCCTAGCATATTTGATCTCCGGTATTTCTTTCCTTAATTATAGTATTTTATCTTTAGCTTGGGGCCGGTAAAAAATCAGCTTTTTAACAAAAACTCAATTATCTCAACTAAAAAACAGTAAAATGAAGCTGCATTATGCATAAAAATGAGATAAGTAAGGCTTATGAACATTATCACATTAACCGCGGCAAATTTAGAAAATGAACATATCTGTTGTGCTATCGCCAACAATAAAGACATTCAAGTTGCCAGCAAGAAAGCCTGGTTAGCCCAGCGTTTAGCCGATGGCTTAGTCTTTAAAAAGTGCGATGTCCGGGGCAAGTGCTTCATCGAGTATATACCCGGTGAGAAAGCTTGGTATCCGATTGAAGCTGAAGGATACATGCACATCAATTGTTTTTGGGTGTCCGGTCAACATAAAGGGCAGGGCTATGCCAACTTGCTGTTGCAACAGTGTATTGACGATAGTAAAGCCCAAAACCGCCAAGGCTTAACTGTAATTTCTTCTAAGAAAAAACGGCCTTTTCTTGCCGACCCGGACTATTTGAAATATCGTGGCTTTATTGTAGCTGATAGCTGTGCTCCTTTTTACCAGTTACTATATCTGCCTTTTACCCCTACCGCTGCGCCCCCACATTTTAAAGAACATTTGAAGGTCCAAAACTCCAAGTCCCAGCTCGGCTTTGTCTTATATTACAGCGACCAATGCCCTTTCACTGCTAAGTATGTACCTTTACTTTTGGAAGCAGCGCAAACTAGTGCTATCGATCTAAAACTTATTCATTTGGATAGTCTTGTAGCTGCCCAAAATGCTCCCAGTCCTTCAACCGCTTTCAGTTTGTTTTACAATGGCGAATTTATCACTAACGAAATACTTACGGTTAACAAGTTCATAGATATCGTAGCTACATTTGACGCAAAATAAAAAGAGCCTTGCTCCTTACACTAGTATTCTGTCTTCTTATTGCCAGGGGACAAAGTGCAGTAGCCATTGGATAATCACAGGGAAAAGCAACACCACCAGTAACAAACGCGCCACCTGCATGAGATTGAGGTTGGTATTTTGAATTCCCAAGTCAGCAGTTATCAAAGCCATATCTGAAGCCCCGGCCGGGGAAGAGGCCAACAAGGCTTCCGTATAGTCGAAATAGTGCTTTTTGTAGATTATCCAACCGGTAATCAAGAAAGTTAACACAAAGAGACTAATCATAATAATCAATGGAATAATGATATAGGGCAATTCTTGAATATCTTTTGCACCAATACAGGTCCCGATATAAATACCGGTTAACAGTTGGGCAGCTGCCCGCAACGATTTGGGAGCCGGTGGCCCAAAGTTCAAGGCTTTCAAAGTGATACAGAACAAGATAGGAAATACTAAATAAGCTGAAGGCAATTTGGTTTTAACCCCAAGCCAACCACATAAATAGGCAAGCAAACTGATCACCAATAACTGCAGATACTGTTTCCCACTCACCTTAGTTTTTTTTGTTGATGGCGCTTTGCTGGCGTTGGTTACCAGGATGTTATCCTTTGGTCTTTTGTCAGCTAAACGCTTAATCAGACTGGGAAAGATTCCAACGCCGATGATCATTCTCGCGCTTTGAAAAATCGCTACCAGCGCCGGGTCCGCTCCCATGTCAGCTGCAATTAAGGGTATATTATTAACTCCACCCGGGGTAACTGCCAGTAATGAAGTAATCAAACTGAAAGGGCTGATAAAGTAGATAAGAAAACCGGTAATAATATTGGTTATAAACAAACCTACCATGACAATAAGCAAAGGTTTGATTATCCCTTTAATCCCCCGTAATTCTTCGCTTTCGACGTTGATGCCGATATAGATTCCGCTGAGTACTTGGGCAATGGTTTTAACTATTGGTAAACTACCCCCCAAATTAAGTAAAATATTAGCTAAAGCACAAGCTAAAGCCGAACCCACCATCATACCTCCGGGTATCTTTAGTTTTTGAAAGATAAAACCGCCGACTATGGCACAAATAACCAAAATTGTAAAATTCAAATTTACCCTACCTTCTTCAAGCACTAAAACTCTGTTAGTATTATACACTTATTTTTTCTGACTGGCAGTATGTCCGCCTTTTATGTTGCGTTTTCTTGCTCATTTTAGCCTTTGTCAGCTGACAAGCAGTCCTTGAGCATATCATTTTATCGCAATTGAATTTTCCTATACTATAGATAGTGGGTGGCAACTACTATTGGTAGCGTTTACTTTGAAAATTTCACAGATTATTCACAGATAAAATCACTAATCGTCTATAAATACCCTGGTTTCTATTATATAATTAAAGTCGCCCACTCTGGGGATTCAACTAAAGAATATGCCCAACTATTCCTCTGTGAAATGTTGTTTATTTTGTTAGTATTTAGGAGATTGTCTTATGTATAATAAAGCCACGATAGAAAAATTGAACCGTGATATCTCAGCATTTTTTCCTCACCTTACAAACATTGAGGAAAGTTTTGTCACCCAACATGAAGGCGTCTCCCGTTTAGTTATGTTAGATCGCTATTCACAAAAAGATCGTGGTTTAGTAAGTTTGGGGATTAACGACATCGTCTTGGCTGTAACCAAAGATGATCCTAAATATCCTGCCCGTGGTATCGGTATTGTCAAAGAAGTTGATTTTCAAAATGAAACAGTAACTATAGAAATCGAAGAAGAGTGGCGCGCCCCTTTAGAAGACCCCGAAGAAGCAAGAACAGGAATCATTCATCGCGGCTTTAGAGAGATTGATAAACCTTTAGAAATATTCTACGAACAGATCGCAGCCCGGGTAGCGGCATCTTTAGCTTCCACCGAACCCAACGAAGAGGCTAAGCAGTTTTATACCACAGCGTTCTTTAAGCAATTAAAAGACTTAAATGTCATTCCCGCCGGTCGGGTTCTCTTCGGTGCCGGTAGTGGCACTCAAGTCACCTATTTTAACTGTTTTGTCATGCCCTTTATTACCGACTCCCGTAGTGGCATCTCCGACCATCGTAAAGAAGTCATGGAGATTATGTCCCGGGGTGGCGGTGTCGGCACCAACGGCTCTACTCTGCGCCCTAAATCCGCTCCCGCCAAAGGAGTTGGCGGCAAAAGTAGCGGAGCCGTCAGTTGGCTCAATGATATTGCGAATTTAACCCACCTGGTGGAACAAGGCGGCAGTCGCCGCGGCGCCCAAATGATCATGTTAGCTGATTGGCATCCCGATGTTATCGAGTTTATCATTTCCAAAATGCAAAACCCGAAGGTATTAAAATGGCTAGCTGATAACTCTCACGACGCTTTAGTTAAAGAACAAGCTAACAAAAAGTTGAAATTTATTCCCTTAACAAAATACGAAATTGAAATATACGAATCACTTTTAATTCAAGAAGATGTCCCGCCCCATATCGTGGATTTCGCCCGTGATCGTTTAATTGACAAAGGCAGTATGGAAGTTGTCAATCCGGAATTTCTCAGTGGCGCTAATATCTCGGTTACTATCACTGACGACTTTATGAATGCTGTGGTGCATGACCAAGAGCATAAGTTGCGCTTTCCTGACTTAGAGAACATGAACGAGCAACAGAAGGCTTTTTATGATGAAAAATGGGCAGAAATCGGTGATGTCAGAGAATGGGAAGCTTTAGGTTATCCTTCTAAAGTTTATCGTACCGTCAAAGCCCGTGATCTTTGGGATTTAATCTGTTTCTGTGCTACTTACTCCGCCGAACCCGGAATCTTCTTCATCGATAATGCCAATCAAAAAACCAATGCGGTCGCTTATGGCCAAAAAGTTGTAGCTACCAATCCTTGCGGCGAACAACCTTTGGCTCCTTATTCGGTTTGCAATCTGGCAGCCGTCAACCTAGCCAATTTCGTCAATAAAGAAAATGGTGAAGTTCTTTATCAACAATTGACGGAAACTGTATCTTTAGCCATCCGTATGCAAGATAATGTCATTGATGATACCCCCTACTTTTTAGAGCCCAACCGCCAACAAGCCTTAGGCGAAAGAAGAATCGGCTTGGGCATCATGGGTCTTCATGACCTGTTGATTTTTGCCGGTGAACGTTATGGCAGCCCTTCTTCCATTGAATTGATTGATAAAGTTTTTAAAACCATCGCTACTGCGGCTTATCGTGAATCCATCGAATTAGCTAAAGAAAAAGGTTCTTTTCCTTTCTTAACTGATCGCACAGCCTTTGTGAACTCCGGCTACATGAAAGAGATGCCGGAAGACATCAGAAAGGATATTCTGACCTACGGCATCAGAAACAGCCATTTGTTGACTATTGCTCCTACCGGTTCCACCGGAACGATGATTGGTGTTTCTACCGGCTTAGAACCTTATTTTTCTTTCTCTTATTTCCGCAGCGGTCGACTGGGAAAATTCATTGAAGTCAATGCCCAAATTGTCGATGAATATTTAAAATACCATCCGCAATACGATAAAGATCACCTGCCTGAAGTTTTTGTTTCCGCTATGGATTTAAGCCCGGAAGAACATGCGGATACCCAATGTGCCATTCAACGCTGGATTGATTCTTCCATCTCCAAAACCGTCAATGCTCCCCGAGGTTTTTCTGTTAAGCAAGTTCAAAAGATTTATGAAAGACTCTATCGTTGTGGGGCTAAAGGCGGAACGGTTTATGTTGACGGCTCCCGGGACTCTCAAGTCTTAAGTTTGACAAACGACCAAGACGATATTTGGGATCAAATGGATTTGGTCAAAGACTTTGGTGTGCAAGTTACCGGCAGTCCTGTCGAACCCAAACAAACAGATTTACGCTCTGATCGTCAGGATCGTAACATTGGTGTAGAAATCGGTGACATCTGCCCGATATGTAGCGAAGGCACCGTCGAAGAAATCGGCGGTTGCAACACCTGTACCAATTGTAACGCTCAACTAAAATGTGGCTTATAAAAGTAGAGCTATCCTACTTTATTAACCTAATAAAACTAATTGTTCAATTCCATTTTGCTAATTCTATTTATAATAAAAGTACGTACCTCTTGATCCAATTTAATTAAGGATTCCAAGCTTACTGCTTTTTTCTTATTAAAGATTTTAACTGCTTCAAAAACCAAGGCTTCAATTTCTAAAAAGCTGATTCGTCCTTTAATGAAAGCTGATACTGCTTCTTCATCAGCGGCATTGACAATACAACCTAAAGTATCTCCTTCTTTGATTATGCGATAAGCTAATTTTATAAAAGGGAACCGTTTTTCATCCAACACTTTGAAATCCAAGTTAGTCAGATGAAAATCAGCTTTTTGACGGAGTTGTAGTCTTTCGGGATAAGACAAAGCATATTGAATGGCAATTCTCATGTCGGGATTACCTAATTGGGCTACCAAGCTGCCATCGCAAAACTCGACCAGCGAATGGACCATGCTTTGCGGATGGATAACTACATCGATCTGCTGGCTTTTAAGATTAAAGAGATGTTTGGCCTCTACTACTTCAAAACACTTGTTCATCATTGTGGCGGAATCAATGGTAATCCGTGGTCCCATTGACCAGTTGGGATGGTTCAACGCTTCATTGACCGTGACAGTTTTTAGTTGTTCACGATCTAAATCACGAAAACTTCCACCGGATGCTGTTATTATTACCCGTTTTACAGCTTTTAGTTCATTACCTTGCAGGCACTGCCATATGGCTGAATGCTCAGAATCTATCGGGTGAATCTTCACTTTATTTTGTTTATTGAGTTTGTTGATCAGATTGCCGGCTACAACCAAACTTTCCTTGTTGGCTAAAGCTATGTCCTTCTTTCTTTTGACAGCTTCAATCGTCGGCACTACTCCGGCAAACCCACTTAAGGCATTGACCAGAATATCATAATCAGCAACTCTGACGATCTCGCTTAAACCCGCAGCACCAAAGCTCCAATTTATTTGAGGATAGAGTTTTTTGAAATTCTTATAGTCTTGCTCTGAAGCGACACAGATATATTGTGGTTGGTAGTCTTCAATTATCCGGCTTAGCACCGCAACATTAACGCCGACACTGACTGCTGTAATTTGAAAAAGGTCGGAGTGTTCTTGGACCACTTCACAACATTG
Organism: uncultured Erysipelotrichaceae bacterium; assembly: GCA_964622375.1. Taxonomy (GTDB): domain Bacteria; phylum Bacillota_I; class Bacilli_A; order Erysipelotrichales; family Erysipelotrichaceae; genus CAZUQA01. The sequence goes on from CAZUQA010000101.1 coordinate 45,823, forward strand.
TTGGCCAATTGATCCTGAGACTCCTAAAATTAGTAGTTTTTTCATATAATTTGCTCCCATCATTGTTGAAAACAAACCTTGCCGGCGATTATGGTTTTCACCACATTCAACTCGGCATCCATAATAGTAAAGTCCGCTTTTCGGTCGATTTCAATCTTACCGCGATCATTAATACCTAAACATTTAGCCGGACTTTCGCCATAGATGCTGCCTATTTCTTCCAGGGACAAGCCAATCTTATTTTTTGCACTACGCATTATCACATCCCAAGGAGCACATCCCGATATTAGTACACCGCTTGTATCAAGTACACGATCTTTTTGAATGATAAATTTCTCATTATCGGTGTTGTAAAACTCGCCCTCTGCCATCCCGGTAAACTCACTGGAATCAGTTATGCCATAAATCCTATCGACCCCTTTGATTTTAATTGCCAGCTTGATCCATGCAGCAGCTACATGAATGCCATCACAAGTCAATTGGGCATTTAGGCGATCTTCCAACAAACAACCTACTATTGGACCGTTAATACGATGATGCATGGCTTCAAAGCCGTTAAACAGATGGGAAATCTGCGTAGCTCCTCTATCTGCCGCTTCTTTTATTAAGTCACTGGAAGCTTGAGTATAACAAAGTTCAACCTTTACTCCATGAGTTACCACCCATTCAATCCAATCTAAAGCTCCCGGCAACTCCGGAGCTGTATTAATCAACACGACATCACTTAAATCATGATCCGCTACTGCTAAAGTGAATTCTTTACTGGGATTGCGTTGTATTTTAGGATTCCAGCTAGCGTGCCTTTCTAAACTAAAATAAGGCCCTTCATAATGCAAGCCAAAAGGAACAGCAATACCGCTTTCTTTTCTCACTTGGCGAATGGCGCGAACAGCATTTATCCCCTCTTCAATAGAAGCCGGCCCTAAAGTTGGCAGTACCGCAGTAACTCCGGCTTGTGGCAATTGCCGACAGATTTCCCGGACGGCTTGATAACCACCGGCGAAACTTAAACCATAGCCTCCATGATTATGAGTGTCAATAAAACCGGGAAAAACTAAATTTCCCTCGGCATCAATAATCTCAGTATCCGTTAAATCAACGCCAATTTCCGTTATTCTATCGCCATGAAAGCGGATAGCTAAATTATCATGGTACTTCCCAGCAATAAATACTCTCCCGTTTTTTATTAACATGTAACTACTCCTTCGTAAAAAAATTTATTTGTTAGAGTCTTCAATTTCACTGATCATAGCAACTCGTCTTTGGTGACGACCGCCTTCAAATTCCGCACTCAGCCACTCATCCACTATCATTTTTGCCAGCTCGCTGCCGACAACCCGAGCGCCAAAACACAAAATATTACTGTCGTTGTGTTGTTTTGACAGCTTGGCGCTATAAGGCTCGGAACAGACAACTGCTCTAATACCTTTTACTTTATTAGCTGCTAAAGACATGCCGACACCGGTTCCACAAATTAGAATACCGCAATCCACTTTAGCATTGACCACCGCTTCAGCCACCATTTTTGCCGCCACCGGATAGTCAAATGATGTCGTATCATTAGTCCCAAAGTCGACAATCTCATATTCTTTTTCACTTAAGTACAGCTTAATTATCTCTTTTAACTCAATAGCTGTATGATCATTACCGATTCCTATTTTCATCTTACAGACTCCTTAACTCTTTCACTACTTCACTGTAGCTTTTCCCAAAGCCAAACATCGATTTAGATCCCAACACAAAACCTTCAACTCCCCGTTGTGATAAATCGGCAATTCTATCCGGCGACATGGCTCCATCGATAACAATCTTAAAGCCATAGACATCCTTGATCGCCACCAATTCATCGATTTTATCCTGCAGTGATTCAATGAACTCTTGTCCGGCATAACCGGGATTAACTGTCATAACCAAAACATACTCAGCGTGACTAAATAATTCTGTGCAACTGATTATCGCTGTATCGGGATTAAGGGCGATAGCCGGGATCTTACCTTTAGCTTTGATGTAGTCCAGAGTCTTTAGCGTATAGCGTTCTGATTCCGGATGGATATAAAGTAAATCGGCTCCGGCCTCAATAAAAATATCAACTTTATTAAGTGGGTTCTCTATCATCAAGTGAACATCCACTATTTTTCTAGTATGCGCTCTAATAGCTTTAACATCTAAAGAACCCATAGTAATATTGGGCACAAAACTGCCATCCATGATGTCGCAATGAAACATATCGATGCCGGCTGCTTCTAAATCCTGTACTTCTTGTTTTAAGGAACCAAAATCAGCACACATCATACTGGGACAAAGTATTTTTTCCATAAATCTACCTCTATTAATATTATACATGAATATCCTGGGGATATTTACTTGAAGAAAACTTTGCGGAGTCCCGTTCTTTTGGTTCGGGAGTTATTTCATTTGTTTGTCATATTAGAACTGATATACAATGTTTGTAAGTGCAATATGAATATGAAAATAAAAAAAATAATTATTCTATTACTGTTAAGTTCGCTATTAACAGCTTGCGGTTTGATAAAGAACCAAGAGAAAGACCAAATCATAACCACCCCCCAAGCTGACTTTTCTTCTTATAAAGCTTTACTGTTAAAGAAACTTTATGCTTTCGGAGTCCAAGAGTTCAAGTATCAGCCTTATGCTGCTCGCGGTTTTTCTACTTTCAAAGTTGACTATCAGAGTCGTAATGACTTGTCTATTGCCTTCAGTATACCTGAAGACGGATATTCCATATTCTGTTATTTCCCCGGTATCCAAGCGCAAAGTTTGCCAACAGATTTTGACTTAAATATTATTATCGCTATCCTTCATTCTTTAGATGAAAAAGCGGTAAACTATAAAACTCTATCATCTTTCTTTTTAGCCGCTGATAGTGAATACCTACCTAATGACTATGAAATGGTGATGTCACAACCTTTCCCGGCAGAATTTGACAACACTGAAAAAGTTTTGTCTTATAAGTATCGGCTTATTGGTAGCTGTAATCTGCAATTGCAGGTTACTGATAAAGGGAGCAGCTATCTCTGGCTATACAGCTACACCAAACTGCCACAAGAGGACACTCTTCATTACGCAAAGTCTATTAAAGGAGTGCTGGAATATTATAACTGTATGAATTGGACTTATTCTCTTTATGAAACCTTTTTTGCCGACTTAAACGACAATAGTCAGCTTTATATTAGCCTTTCCAGCGAAGTAAAGAACAGCCTTTTTTTCAGCCCCAGAGATCTCAATTTTGGCCTTATTACCATAAGACAATTATCAAAGCAGGAAGATAGTTTTTCAACAATCAATGTCAATCTTCTGGCAGAGCTGTGCGCCATATTACAGCCTGATACTTCCCTTGCCGATCAATTATCGGAGTTCCTATTTGACGCCAGCGGCCTTTACGACTTTCCGCTTGCTCATCCTTTGGGGGAGTTGATTGCTCGTTGTAAAACATTCTCTGTCAATAGTAAGAACATCAATTTCAACTATTATCTGGAGAATTCTCTTAATGAAATACTTAGCATTGAACTTAGAGATGAGTAAAGTAACCGCCGCACAGAACAGTTCTATTGAGTTTCTGCCCTATCTTTAATATCATTTCTGCAGAACCACTTGCCTCTGTTGGGACTAATTCTCCCTCTGTAGAAAGTGGTTCTGTCGTGATTTGTTACGTGCTATAAATACAAAAAAGGAATCTCGATATTGTTATCATGATTCCTTTTTATTTACTTATTACTCTATTGCCCTAACTCTTTTTAGTTTTCTTAGTTTTAATGATGGCAATTCCGGCTAACAGTAACATTGTTCCGCTCAACACATTAAAACCATCTCCGGTATTTGGCGTATCGGTATTTACCTGCCATTGGGCATATAATACCAAATTTGTGGTTAAGGCTATTTCCTGACCAACTGCATAGTCTGTTCCGCTACCATTGGCGGCGGTGTTCCATCCTAAAAATACTCTGGTGCCATTACTTACATTTGCTTCCGACATCGTCGCAATGTTTACTAGCCTGACCGCCCCGGAGAATGTTCGTCCCCCACTTCCACCATTGGCATTATAATTTATCGTTACTGTTACTTCCTGATGATTGATATCATAATTATTTAGCGGATGAAAGGAAGCGCTGCGATGTAGCGTTGCGATATTGGGATAAAGTGTCGCTATATTATAGGGCGGTGTAGATAGTGAGCTTGCCGTATTACCACTGAAAACCGTAGTGGCTGCGATTGTCAATCTATTGTAATTCTCACTGGTGACAAAAATGCCGCCACCGCCAAAGCCCGGTATTGGCGAAGTTGCTGTATTATTTTGTATTGTCACGTTGCCGCTGGTTTGCATGGTCGCCGGAAACAAAGTACCACTCATCGAGAAATCTACCAGATGTACAGCACCACCAAATACGGCGCGATTATCCTCTATTGTTCCACCACTCATAATCAGGTTGCAGCCATTTACATTGATGCCACCACCCCGATTTGCGGCAATGTTATTGGCTATTGTTCCGTTACTTATCATCACATCACCAAAGTATAAAGCCGCATCAATACCACCACCATTATTGCTCGCATAGTTGTTGATGATGCTGCCACCATTCATATAGAAAGGGCCAATAGCGGATACTCCACCACCATTTTCCGCTTCATTATTAGCGATAGTCCCCCCATTCATATAGAAGAGAGCGTGACTTTGGTTAGTGACACCACCGCCACTTTTTTCCGCTACATTGCCACTGATGATACCGCCATTCATATAGAAAGTTCCGGTATTGTTATGAACACCGGCTCCGACATCCGAAGTGTTGCCGGTAATCGCTCCACTTTGTAGATATAAAGTGCCATGAAGCCCAATTGGTGTCGAAGCAACCCCGTAACCTATCATAACCCCGGCACCCCAGTCTCCGTTATTGTGAGTAACGATGATTCCGTCAATAGTCAAAACCCCATCAACTAAAATGGTATCTGCGCCATTCGGCCCAATAAGTTTATAAGGTCCGCCACCGGTTTCATTGCGCAAGGTGATCGTTTTCCCACTGGGAATTCTCAGCGTATTATTTAAAGTAATATCACCGGTCAAATTGATTATTGTTGCTTCGGTAGCGTTGTTTATTACCGTTACCAGTTCACTCTCACTGCCGGCGTTGACTTCAACATCGGCTTTGATAGTAAATTTCCCTAAACTGACTACCAAAATCATTACTAAAACTATGCTTATTAGTTTTCTTAGTTTCATACTTCCCCCTAAAAGTCTTCCTCAAATTTCATAAAACAATTGCTTGTTTCTATGTAATATTGTACAAATTTAATCTAAAGAAAAGACCAATTTTTGAAAAATTAGCCTTTTGTTACTTTTGTCTAGATAAACTGTTTTAGTTATTCTGTCTTTTTAGGTTTTCTGGTGATTGCTATGGCAAGCAAGGATAAAATCAACAGTGTACCTATTAAGGGATTGAAGCGATCTCCGGTAGCCGGACCTTCGGTATTCACCTGCCATTGGGCATACAGCGTTAGATTAGTACTTAAGGTAATAGTCTGACCAATAGCATAATTAGTTCCGCTACCGTTAGCCGTCGTATTCCAGCCCAGTAATGTCCTACCGGCATAACTCACATCAGCTTCGGTGCTACCGGCGATAGTAATTGTCCTGGCCATAACGCCGGAGAAACTCTGACCACCAACACCACCGTTAGCATCGTAAGTGATTGTCGCTGTCGGTATTTGTTCCCATTGGGCATAAAGCCGTAAATTTGAATTTAAAGTAATGGTCTGACCAATCGTATATGGCGTCCCACTGCCATCAGCAACTGTATTCCATCCTGCTAAGGTATAGCCGGCGTAACTCACATTAGCTTCAGTGCTATCAGCAATATTCAATATTCTGGCACCACCGGAGAAACTCCGTCCACCGACGCCACCATTGGCATCATAGCTTATCGTAACTGTTACTTCCACATAGTTGATGTCGTAATTATTTAAAGGATGGAAGGATGCGCTTTGACTTGTCGCTGCAATATTGGGATAAATTGTCGCAATGTTATAGGGCGGCATGGAAAGAGATGTTGCCGTATTTCCACTGAATACCGTACTGGCACCAATATTTAATCTGGTATAGTTATTATTGTTGACATGAATACCACCACCGCCAAATCCCGGTATCGTTGTCGTTGCCGTATTGTTTCTTATTATTGCTGTGCCACTGGTGTTTAGCTCAGCATTATATGTGATTCCTAATACTATTGCATCTTTCAGGTAAATCCCACCACCAGTGACAGCTTGATTATTTTCAATAACACCGCCTGACATCGTTATTGTTGGCCCATTGGTATAAATTCCGCCACCGCGATTACTGGCGGTATTGTTGGCTATTGTGCCATTTGTGATGTTTATACTGCCATAGCCACTGGTTGAAGCCTCTACACCTCCACCGTCATATGCTGCCGTATTATGTGTGATACTTCCGCCATTCATATAGAAGGCTCCGGCTGTTGTTACGCCACCGCCGGTCTCATCAGCTGAATTGTTTGTGATAGTACCGCCATTAAGATAGAAAATCGCCCGGCTGGCATTAACAACGCCACCCCCAAAAATATCGGCTCGATTGTCACTGATGCTTCCCCCATTCATATAGAAAGTTCCGGTGTTGTTATATACCCCACCGCCAACAAAATTGTAGTTACCACTTATTGAACCACTTTCCAAATATAAAGTACCATTGAGTCCCGGAGGAATTGAAGCTGTTCCGGAACCGACTAAGATGCCACCGCCATAAGCGCCAGCTGGATGGGTTACGATAACCCCATCAATAGTCAAAATGCCATCGACGGTAATCGTATCGTAATTATCGGCTCCTAAAAGCTTATATGGACCACCCGTAGCACTACGCAAGGTAATGACTTTCCCCACAGGGATGATAAAATCACCTGATAAACTTATATCATTTATTAAATTGATTACTGTTGCTTCAGTTGCGCTGTTGACCGCATTTCTTAGTTCCGTTTCATTAGAAACATCGACCTCGGCGGCTCGAATTATCACTTTCGCCAAACCGATTACCATAAGAAACACTATTAGTACAGCAAATAATTTTCTTAACTTCATATTTTGTTCTCGCCTTTTTTAATAAGCATCAGAGTTATTCCTGATACCTACCTTACATTTTACTGACAAAAACAGCTAAAAACTCGGGCCTCAAAATTTTGGCCTTTGTTTTCTTTTGTCTAGCTATATTTTTTCAAACTACGTTATTTGAAATTCCGTAGTTTTATTCCCGGTGACTTTCAATTTTAATTCTATTTAACAAGCCCCCCATTAATACCGTTTCTAGTTCTTCTTCATTGATTGGGGTCAATAAACGAATTTCTCTCTTCGCTGTTTTTAATCCATACTCTTGGTTTATTTCTACTATTTCATCTTCAACCAGAAAGTCGTAATCAGCCGGATCGGCAAAAATCAGCGGTAAAACTCCACAATTGATTAAGTTTGCTAAATGAATGCGCGCAAAACTCTTGGCTACTATCACATCGATTCCCAAATACTTCGGTATCATGGCGGCATGTTCACGCGAAGAGCCTTGTCCATAGTTTTCTCCGGCAACAATTATCCCGCCACCGTTGTCCCTTGCTTTTTTATAAAAGTCAGATGTCAGCTGCATAAAGGCAAACTCGGAAATTTTTGGTAAATTGGAACGATAAGTCAATACCTTGTTACCGGCAGGAATAATGTCATCGGTAGTGACATTATCACTAAGCTTTAAAAGAATCGTTTTTTCTCCAGGTAACTTTACCGCCTTGTTGCTTGGAAGTTTTACAATATTCGGGCCTCTGAGTATCTCGGCTGTAAAGCTGGGCTTAATAAGCAAGGAATCATTAATGTGCATTTTTTCCGGTGCTTTTGTTTCCTGATAAATAATGTTAACAGCGGAAGTAAGATAACCCTTGATAGCCGTGGCTGCTGCGGTTTCCGGAGAAACCAAATACACTTGAGCATCTACTGTCCCACTGCGTCCTAAAAAGTTGCGATTGAAAGTTCGAACTGATACCCCTTTACTCTTAGGTGCTAAGCCCATACCGATACAAGGTCCGCAAGCACATTCTAATATGCGGGCACCGGCATCCAGTAAGACAGCTAAAGCGCCGTTCTCACTTAACATCTGTAAAACATTTTTCGAACCGCAAGAAACAGCGAACGATACTTCGGGGTGGACCTTATTGTACCGCAGAATATTAACGACATTCATAATATCGCTATAACTGGAATTGGTACAGCTGCCGACTAACACCTGGTCAACTTTTATATTTTCCAGTTTGCTTACTTCAGAAACATTATCCGGCATATGCGGACAAGCAGCTAAGGGCACGATGGCTGCCAAATCAACTACCAGTTCTTTAGCGTAAACCGCATCAACACTGGCCTTGATTTCCCGATAGTCATTTTCCCGACCTTGGCTTTTTAGAAAAGCTCGGGTTATTTCATCACTGGGAAAAATTGATGTGGTTACCCCGGTTTCCGTCCCCATATTGGTAATGGTCGCTCTTTGGGTGACGCTTAAAGTTTTTACACCTTCACCACAATACTCCAGTACTTTATTAACATTACCCTTTACTGATATAACTTGTAATAAATGCAAGATAACATCTTTGGCACTGACTCCGTGTTGTAACTCATTGATCAATTCGATCTTGATAACTTCGGGCACTACTAAACTGAAAGGTCGTCCGGCCATAGCACAGGCTACATCTAATCCGCCGGCACCGATGGCTAAAGCCCCTAAACCGCCGGCATTAGGGGTATGGGAATCTGAACCTAATAAACTGACTCCCGGTTTCGCAAATCTTTCCAAATGGACTTGATGACAAATGCCATTGCCGACTTTGGAAAAAACAATACCGTATTTGTCAGCTACGGTCTGCAAGTACAAATGGTCATCGGCGTTCTCAAAGCCACTTTGGATATTCTGGTGATCACAATAAGCAACTGATAAATCCGTCTTTACTCTTTCTATCCCCATCTCTTCCAACTGCAGATAAGCCATAGGTCCGGTAGTGTCTTGGGTTAGAGTCTGATCAATTCTGATTTCTATCTTATTTAATGGTTCAAGATTCCCCTTTACTAAGTGTTCTTGTAGCAGTTGATAGGTGATGTTCATGGCTTTTCCTCACTTTTGTAGCTATTTTACCATTTCTCTAGTAGGGCTTCCACTATCTGAATAACGAAAACCCATTTTTACTTTTATCTTAGCTTTTATTCAATTAGCGATTTTTCAATATTTAGTGTAGCTCTTTATTCTCTTGACCTTTTTTCCTATAATAAAGCTATGAAAAAAGAAGATATCTTGGTTGAACTATATAAACAAGCAGCCGTGGATAATGACATCCCGGCTGAACTTTATAAAAAGTATGATGTAAAAAAAGGTTTGCGCAATGAAAACAAAACCGGAGTTTTAGTCGGCTTAACGCGAATTTGTGATGTTGTCGGTTATGAAATGATCGACGGGAAGAAAGTTGATATCCCCGGTAAACTCTATTATCGTGGTATCGATATCAAAGATATCGTCGCCAATTGTGATTTCCATCCCGGCACTTATGAGGAAGTTTGTTATCTCTTGTTGTTTGGTAAGCTACCAACTAAAGAGCAATACAATGATTTTTGTAGTTACTTAAGAGAAAACTACCAACTACCGGAAAACTTCCGTAATTCTACTTTACTAAATTTACCGGCACAAAACCTGATGAATAAGATTCAAAGAGCTTTGTTACTGCTTTATGAGTACGATTTTTTGGCTGAAGATATCAGTGGAGAAAACACCTTGCTACAAGGCTTAAATATCATGGCTCATTTACCGACTATCGCGATTTATTCCTATCTCAATCTTCGGCAAAGTAAGACCGGTATTACCCGGGAAATGCCCGAAGTAAATACCACTATGGGTATTGCCGAAAATATATTGTACCTGTTAAGGGAAGATCACACTTTTTCAAAAGCTGAAGCTGAGCTTTTAGATATCATTATGACGATACACGCTGACCATGGCGGTGGTAACAATTCGACTTTCGCCAATGTGGTGGTTTCTTCCACCGATACTGATCTTTATTCGGCACTGGCTGCTGCCGTCGGCTCTTTAAAAGGCCCGAAACACGGCGGGGCTAACGAGAAGGTTTGTGCCATGATGAATGATGCTATCCTGAGCCTGGGCATTAACGCCAAGCCCGACCAAATGCAGGACTATATCGTTAAGTTATTAAACCGCGATGGTTTCGATAACAGCGGTTTGTTTTATGGTATTGGTCATGCCGTTTACACCCAGAGTGATCCTCGGGCAGAAATTCTCTTTGACTGTTGCAAAAACCTGGCAACTGCCGCTATGCTTCAGGACAAATTAGCTTTCTATCATCAATTTGCCCAAGTGGCTATTGACCACCTACAAGCTACTAAAGGCGGTTATTTCTGCGCTAATGTCGATTTCTACAGTGGTTTGGCTTATGAGATGATAGGAATACCTTCTGAACTTTATCTGCCGATCTTCGCTATCAGCCGTACTGTCGGTTGGCTGGCTCACAACTTAGAAAACAAACTCTACAGCAATCGAATTATTCGACCGGCAACTAAATACATCGGTGAGTATATAAGCTACACTAAACTTATGGAGCGAGAATAATGATAACTGTCACTTTACTTAGGGGCGATGGTATCGGCCCGGAAATCGTTGACTCTTTGATTAGGATATTTGACTATTTAAAACTCGATATCACCTTTGAAGAACAGTTGTTAGGAAAAAGAGCGGTAGCTAATTTTGGTGATCCTTTACCCCAAACCACCATCGCCAGTATTAAAAATAATAAAGTAGTACTCAAGGCGCCTTATGAAACTGAGATAGCTCAAGGATTCCGTTCTGTCAATGTTGCCTTACGCCAAGCCTTTGACCTTTACGCCAATGTCCGCCCCATTAAAACCTTAATCCCGGAAAAATCAAAGTATGGTATTTTGGATTTCACCATTATCCGGGAGAACACCGAGGACCTTTATATTGGGAAGGAAGAAATAATAGAAGCTGACCAAGAAGTCCAAGCTATCAAAAGAATCACTCGTCCGGCTAGTGAGAGAATTGTCCGCTATGCTTTTGATTATGCTATAAGCCATAATAAAAACAAAGTCACTTGTGTCCACAAAGCCAACATCCTAAAATTGACAGACGGATTGTTTCTCCAAGTATTTAAAGAAGTAGCAGCACAATATCCCACAATTACAGCTAACGATTTGATTGTCGACAATGCTGCTATGCAGTTAGTATTAAACCCGGCGCAATTTGAAGTTATGGTTATGCCTAACCTTTACGGTGATATTCTTTCAGATTTAGCCAGTGGTTTAATTGGTGGTCTAGGTTTAGCTCCTTCCGCCAACATCGGTAGGGATTACGGCTTATTTGAAGCCAGCCACGGCTGTGCCCCCGATATCGCCGGCAAAAACCTGGCTAATCCGACTGCTTTTCTGTTAAGTGGGTGTATGCTGCTAGATTACCTAGATCGGGCTGATGCCGCTAAACAAATAAGAACTGCTTTGAATGCCACTTTGAAAAACCAGGATTATACTTGTGACCTCGGGGG
>CAZUQA010000102.1:0-6349 GCA_964622375.1 uncultured Erysipelotrichaceae bacterium
TACCTAATTTTTTGCCTAACTCTTCTTGACTAAGTTTCTTTTTCTTACGAAGAAATCTAATATTTTCCCCCAGAGTTTTCATAATTATTCCTCATGATATACATTATAGATGCATGCCGGACGATAGTAAACAGCAAATCACACAAAAAGTGATGTTATTGCTAACACTTCACAATATGTATGGAAAAATGCTGCTAATCACAGAGAGTAATAATGATTTGAGAAAATGCTCACTTAAGGAATTTAGGGCAGGGCATAATATAGCCCAAGAAAATATGGCTGAAAAATGTGGAATAACACATAAAAGATATTATTATATTGAGAAAAGCTCAGAAAAAATTAAACAAAAAAATGATAATAATCGCAAGCATTCTCCAATCAGACATAACAATCAAAAAAGGCTCGCCGGAGTCTTTCTTTGTTGGTGAAGTCTATTCGCCGCCCGGAGGTTCAGGATCAGGATCGGGATCGGGATCGGCGTCGGGTTCAGGGGTAATAACTGGAGGTTTTACTTCCGGTTTTGGTTTAGTAGGTTCCTGGGTATTCGGCGGGAAAAGATCAGGTTGCGGTAATGACGTGTCGGGTTTAACCTTTGGCGGTGGCGGTTCTAGACCTAGCCAAACATGCCAAATTCCATTATCAATCAACCAGTTTTTGAGGTCAGTACTGTCAAAGGGTTTGTCTTGAGAAAAACCTAAAGCATCGACAACCTCGTAACCGCTGGTTGTTGATTCAATAATGACGAAAGCCGGATATTGCGAAAAGTGCCATTGCCTTTGAAATTTAGCTACGGCTGAGGAGCTGGCATTGGACAAATCCACAAAGATAATATTATCTAGTTCATCGACCAAAAGGTTTTCCGCAATGGTTTTTAGAATAGTGTTATTTACATAGTTACAGCTGTCATTATTGTAACTGCAGAAGAAGTAAACACGTTTTCCCGGGAAAGTCGTCACATATTCATAAAAGTTTTTATCGTTAAGACCGGTATCTTTTACATAGAGTTTGGTTGACAGACTTTCTTCCTTAGGCCAAAAACTCACCAAGAAGCTGGTGACAACGATGACTATAAGGACACCGATTATTATGAGTTTTTTCATAGGAGTATTCTACCATATAATATATAATAAAGGAAATCGTTTACAATTCATTTACTCAGCACTAGTTTTATGCCAATCTTACTGAGATCTTCAAAATAACTGGGGTAAGATTTTTCAACGGCTTGACAGTCATTGATTGTTAATGGTAGAGGAGCGACAGTAGCTAAGATTGCCAAAGCCATAATGATGCGATGATCATTATAAGATTCTAGAGTAGTCGACAAACATTTTCTTTTATCCCAAGGATAAACTTCAATAGAATTTCTGGCGCTTTTAATTTTTATGCCCAATTTACCCAATTCTTTGGTCAAAATAGTAAAACGGTCAGCTTCTTTCAATGCCAAGTGTTGGGTGTTAAGTAAAGTAGTTTTTTCTTTACTGCAGGCGGCTAAGACACAGACAATGGGAGCTAAATCCTGACAATTACTTAAGTCGACAGTACTGCCGCTTAAAATGCCGGGGGAAACTGTTATTCTGCCCTGGTTAAACTCCAACTTAGCGGCTTTGTCTTTGAGAATATCTAGAACTCTAAAACTTCCTTGGAGGGTCTTTTCCGGCATGTTAGCGATGGTTAAAGGAGAGTTGATAGCACCTAAAACTATGAAGTTAGCAGCTTGGGAGTAATCAGATTCAATTTCAATGCTTTCCGGGCTGATGTAGATTTGCGGTGCCGGAATGATAAGTTTGTTGTCATTAACTTTGATGATATCAACACCAAATTCTTTAAGAATTTGGATTGTTAAGTTGATATAGTCATAAGAATCTAGCTGATCGCTGATATTGATTGTCGATTGACTTTGAAGCAGCGGCAAAGCAAACAGTAAGCCATTGATGAACTGTGAAGCCATACTGCCTTTGATCTGATACTTTCCCGCTGGAAGTTTACCGCCAATTGTCAGTACATTTTCTTGGAAATCCCAGGACAAGCCTTTTTGTTTCCACAGTTTTTGATAGATAAGTAATGAGTGTTTGCTGAGGCTTTTCCCTAGTTTGATAACAGCCTTATCTTCAGCTAAAGAGAGTAACGGTATAAGCAAGCGTAGCGTTGAAGCACTATCATTGATAATCAAAGGTGCGGAAATTTCCGGGAAGCCACTACTGCCACTCATTAATAATCGCGATCCTTTAACTTGAAAATCTACATTTAACTTACCTAAGACACTTAACGTTTCCAGAACATCTTTAGAAAGATAAAGGTTGTGTAGAGTAGTGCTGCCCGCGGCTAAAGCCGCTGCAATCAGGTAGCGGTGACTTAAGCTCTTTGCCGGTGGGACTTTTATTTCACCGCCACATTGTGAAGGATAAACAGTAACTTTCATATATGTTGGTTATCTTGCGAAAGTATTATTCTGCCAAGAAACATTAGCACTTTTCGCTGTTCTTTAAATGTAACAGGGCTTTTTTATAAGAAACAAGACCCTCGCCGCTGTAACAAGCTAGACAAGCTTGGCGCAGATAAGAGATTTGTCGGAAATCTTCGCGTTCTTCGATTTTGCTCAAATGAACTTCAATAGTGGGTAGGCCAACTGCCAATAAAGCATCAAGTAAGGCAATAGAGCTGTGAGTGTAGGCGGCGGCATTGATGACAATGCCATCAAAAGTAAGCGGGCAGTCCTGGATAAAATCAATTATGGCACCCTCATGGTTACTTTGAAAGAAAGTCACGGTAATTTGTTGTTCTTTGGCAAAGTTCTCCAGTTGTTGGCAGAGTTCAGTGTAAGTTAGAGTACCGTAAATGTCAGGCTCTCTTTTTCCCAAAAGATTGAGATTGGGTCCGTTAATTATGGCAATATGCATGGAAATCCTCCAAAATTAAATTACAGCAAGCTTCCAGACTACGGGAATTAGCAATACGTTGGTCACACAGGCTGCGATAACTGCTGATACGACTTAAGTATAAATTCTGCAAATCTTCGCGGCGGGCCGACAAAGGGTTGCTACGGGAAGGCATTAGTAATTCTAGGGGACGGTCGATGAAATAAATGCGACCAAAATGGCTGAGGTCAAAGATATTTGCCGAGTTCTCAACGATACCGCCACCGGTGGCAATAACACAATCTAGACTAGTCATAACTTTCTTGACTATGCTTCTTTCGTAAGCCCGAAAGGCATCAATACCTTGAGTAGTGATAATTTCAGCGCAACTGATACCCCAAGTTTTCTCGATTTCCCAATCGGTATCAATGAAAGTCTTGCCGAGTTTTAGAGCGAGCATTTGTCCGATTGTAGATTTCCCACTGGTGGGCATCCCGATTAAAACGATATTGTTGCTTTTGTTGAAGCTGCTGTAAAGTTGGATGGCGGGAATAGCTGTGGGTATTTCCTTAAAGAAAATTGATTGGCTGAGATAAGCTTGAGAAATCAGCATCCACAATCCATTATAGGTTTTGCATCCTAATTCTTTGGCTTGAACTAACAAGTTGCTACGGGGTGGATTGTAGATGAGATCGATAACAATTTTTGGGCGAGCTGTCAACTTCAGTAATTGAATAGGACTTTGATCGATATTGGGAAAGGCACCAACCGGGGTTGCATTGATCAAAATATCAATCATGGGAAACAGCCGCAATTCTTCATAGCTATAATAATTGTCCAGAGGATGGCGCGATACTACTATTAGTTGTTTAGTGAATTTCTTAATATAACGTTGCAAGGTCTTAGAACTGCCCCCACTGCCTAAGATGACGATCACTTTATTGCGTAAATCAATTTTATGGTGCTTAATCAATTCTTCAAAACCATAGTAATCGGTGTTGTAGCCGACTAATTGATCTTTACGTTTGATTACCGTGTTGATACTTTGAGTTTTATTGGCGATGACATCTAAAGAATCAAGATAAGGAAGAATTCGCTCTTTATAAGGTGTGGTTATATTTAAACCGGAAAAATTTTTATCCTGCATGAAAATTTGAAATTGAGTTTCCGACAAGTCGAAAAGCTGATAATTAATATCAGGTCGCAAGAGTTTGTGAATCGCCGTAGAATAACTGTATTGGATATTCTTACCTACTAAACCGTACATTATTTCAACCATTCCTTGCCAAACTGCGACAATGCTAAATCCAAGATAATAAAAGCACTTAAGTTATCGATGACCACCATAGTACGGTTGGCAATAAAACTATCGTGACGTCCTTTGACGATGTGGGTAATATTCTTTTGGCTATCAAGGTCGATAGTATGCTGCAACTTGGCAATGGAAGCCGGAGGACGAACCATAGTCTTAAAGTTTAGCGGCATGCCGTTGCTGATGCCACCATTGATGCCACCGAGATGATTGGTTCGGGTTTTAACTTGAGATTGTTGGTCATAATAAAAGCTGTCATTGACTTGGCTTCCGGTCTTATGAACCAAGGCGAAACCGTCACCGAATTCTAAAGCCTTGATGCCGGGAATACTGAAAATTGCCTGAGCCAAAGCGGCTTCCAAGCCCCAAAAGAAAGGCTCGCCCAAACCGACCGGAAGATTGAGGATATTGGTTTCAACGATGGCCCCCAACGAGTCGTCATCTTGGCTATAAAATTGAATGCGTTCCAGCATCTGTTGTCTGATATCTTGGTCATAAACCACAAAATTATCTTGATGTTCTTGTTTTAGCAAGCTGGCCAAATCAGCTGGGTCATACTTGTCTTGTAGCATTTGAAGTTGCTGAATGTGGCTACCTATCAAGATGTTCTTTTTCTGCAGGATGCTAAGTGCTATTGCTCCGCCAGCCACAATAGCGGCGGTAAGTCTGCCGGAGAAAATACCACCACCGCGATGGTCATTGTAGCCTTCATACTTCACTTGTGCTACATAATCGGCATGACCGCTACGCATTATCCTTTTATAATAGTCGTAGTCACCGCTATGCTGTTGTTTATTGTAGATTATTAGTGCTACAGGGTTGCCATTGGTTTTATCCTGATATACGCCGGAAATAAAGGCAAAATCATCATTTTCTTTCCGGGGCGTATTAAAGTCAAAAGAAGATTGTCGAGCCCGCAGTTGTTTGATAATTTGCTGCTGGTCAACAGCCAAACCAGCCGGTAAACCCTCAATAACAACACCCAAACCAAAAGCATGGGACTCACCAAAGAGTTGGAGTTTTAGATATTTACCAATTTGATTGCTCATTTTTCTGTACCCTACTAATAAACTCCCCTAATTCTAACGAGATTGTAGACCATTTTTGATAGTCTTTTATGATTATACAGGAAATGCTCTGATTTGTGGCTTTTTTCTTGATGATTTCCTCACTCATTTTACTAAAGTCCAGAGTTGGTCGGAGTGAAAAACCCCAAGATGAAGTTAGATTTTTCAAACGACTTAATATCTCACGGTTTTCAATAAATGGCAAAATTTGGTAAAACAGAGTTTCTCCGGGTGCAAAAGGCCAGTTAGGCCATAGACGATAAATACTTTCATCAGGATTAAACAAGTGGCGAAGTTCACTGTACTCAGGATTATTTAGCAGCGATTTGTAAGCTAAGCTAACTTTGATGATTTCAATAATCTGTTGTTTGTATTGTGGATGCTCCAATGTCTCTAACAGTTGTTGATCAAAGAGCAAGGCTTTAAGTAAGGCAACATATAAACCATCATGAAATTGTTTTTCCTTTAGTAATGATAAGAAGTCAATATCGCTCAATATCATCTCTGCTGGTTTTTGACTACCGAAGAGTTGCTTTTCTTGTGGTGAATCTAAAAAGTAAGGACTGTTAATTCTTGGATTTATTTGGGAATAAGTTGTTGTCGGGACAGCGATAAACCGTAAACCTGTTTGATAAGTGGCTGCTAAAAACGTACCTAGGCCTTGTAGCTTTTCATCACCAACAACCACAAGTAAAGCTGCTGCTGATATGCCGGATTGTTTTAGCTGGATAGCTAATTTCGCAAGCGTATCAATATTAATTGGCTGACAGGATTGATCAATCGGGAAAATCGGATATTGAGTAAAAAATTCGCTGGTCTTTTGATAGTGGGCAGCATCGACCAAAAAAACAACCTCGGAGCATTCGCCATTATAAAAATCAAAAAGCTGAGGATAGATATTTTGTCCTAAAATGACAGAGTAGGCTGGATTGTGACAGATTTTAATTTCCATATTCTTTTACAATAAATCCTGCAATTGCAAGAGTATTATAAGCTATCCAAAAAACTAATCATAGTTTACCGCTGACTCAAAAACCAAAAAATTTTGTTAACTTTTAGAAAAGGGGAATTCTACTCCAATTTCTTCAGCTTCAAGACGTCTTTCACGCAAAGTT
>CAZUQA010000103.1:0-14365 GCA_964622375.1 uncultured Erysipelotrichaceae bacterium
CTCTAATTTTGGGGCGCCAGTTGGAATTTCTACTTCCGGTGGTTCACTGTCACCGATGGTTGCTTTGTTGGCAATGCTCTTGACAGTCTCTACATCCATTGCGGGATCTAAAGTGATACTGAAGCTGATAGTTACCGTTTCGGAAGCAGCAATTTCATCAAGATCAAAGCCGTCTACCAAATCGGCAATAGTTTTGTAAGTATTATTACTGTCGTAATTGATAGTTACCGTTGAGGCCAAGGTAGCTGTCGGATCAGCAACATTAGCCAAAATATCAGTCAGTAAGTCTTGTACCGGTACATTTTCCGCTGCCACTTTTCCTTCATTTTTAATGGTAATGGTGTAAGTCAGCACTTCTCCCGGGCTGGCAAATCCATCCCCGTCAGCGTCACTTACCGCCTTAGTGCTGCGCAGTTTAGGCTGACCGGTAGGAATTTCAATTTCCGGTGGCTCACTATCACCGATTGTCGCTTTGTTAGCGATGCTGGTTACCCTTTCAACATCCAGGTCGGGATCCAGCGTTATGGTAAAGCTAATGGTAAGCGTCTTACCTGCGGCAATTTCATCAATATCAAAGCCGGTAACTAAATCAGCTATAGTTTTGTAGCTGTCACTAGTATCGTAATTTATGGTAACGCTCAGTGCTAAAGTCGCTGTTTGATCAGCAACATTAGCTAAAACCTCAGTCAGTAAGTCTTGTACCGGTACATCAAGTGCCGTTACTTTACCTTCATTTTTAACTGTGATGGTATAAGTCAAAGCTTCTCCCGGGCTGGCAAAGCCATCACCATTGGCATCACTTACCTGTTTGTCGCTCTTTAACTTAACTTCTCCGGTCTCAATTTCAATTTCCGGCTCTTCAGCACCAACCGTAGCTTTATTGGCTACCCTTTCAATGCTGGCAACATCCAAGTCCGGGTCTAAAATAATTGAGAATTTAACAGTCGCTGTCTTACCGGCGGCTATGCTGCTAATAGTAAAGCCGGCGATCAAATCTTCGATAGTGCAAGTAGTACTGCTACCATCGTTGTTGATGGTCACTGTTCTGGCTTTAGTAGCTGTTTCATCAGCTACTGCTTGAAGCACATCAACTAAAGTATCTTGTACTAAAATATCGCGGGCTGCTACTGTGCCATTGTTTACTATAGTAATAGTGTAAAACAATTCTTCCCCCGGTTCGGCAAAGTAGTTAGCGTTGTCATCTGTCACTTCTTTAACAGCTGACAAGGTCGCTTTACCGGTAGGAATCTCGGCTTCATACTCAAGGGTACCCACTAATACGACGTTTTTAATAGTCGGGGTATGTTCAATGCTTAAGCTGTCACTTAAAGTGATGGCGAAAGTGATAGTAACTGCTTCTCCGATATCGATACTGGCAATAGTGAAACCGTCATAGAGATATTGGATGGTTTCAACTTGATCACCGGCTGCTGTGGTAATAGTCAAAGTGTCAGCTAAAGTTGTAGCTTCATTGAGCACATAAGGCAGAATATAAGTTAATTTGTCCTCTACCCAAATATTAGTCGCCAACACACTGTCACTGCTGTTTAATATGGTAATGGTGTAATACAGTGTTTCCCCCGGTGAAGCAAAACCGTCATTATTGTGATCTCTTACTTCTTTAATCGCATGTAATCCGGGTTCGCCGGTGGGAATCTCAATCTGTGGCTCTTCATCGCCCAAAGTTGCTTTATTGGCGATCTGCTTAACTGCATCAAGGTCGAGATCTTCCCTAACTGTAACAGTAAAAACAATCGTGACTAAAACATCAGGATTGAGCTGGGTAATCACAAAACCATCAACTAAATCTTGGACAGTCTTATCAGTGGTAATAAGACCACCAATACTGACAATAATGGTGCCGGTCAAAGGATCGGGGCTATCCTGGAAATGCGGAAGTACCTCCAATAATTCATCTTGAATCAAGACATCAAATGCCGGTACATCGCCCTCATTGACCAAAGTTAAAGTATAAGTCAACTCTTCTCCGGGAGAAGCGTAACCGTCACGGTTATCGTCACGTACGGCTTTTGTGCCCTTTAAATCCGGCTCACCTAAGCAGTCATAATAGAAATCATGAACATAGGCGACTTGGTTAGTCCCGTCGTAGATAAAGAAATCTAAGTCATCCAAAGTGAAGACGACGATACCGTCTTGGGGTTGATGGAACTCCCAGATTAAATCTAAATTGCCACCCAAGCTGGTATACTTGGAAACGGTAACTTCATCGTAACCAAAAGTCGACCCGCTGATTACCTGGCCTTTACTATCTAAAGGAATACCGTAAAGTGGTGAATTATCGGTATAATCACTAGAATAAACCGTATTGGTTTTAACAACATTGTCAGTGCTTGGGCTATAAAGCATAATTTCTCGGCCGCTGATCAAACCGATTCCTTGTTGTTTAATTTCCAAAGGAGTATAGAAGTTATCGGCGACATAACGGGCAGTATGGTGTTCAGTGCGGGTATAAACTTCATCGGTAGCCATTACCCAAATAACGCCGTTAGCTCCGATTTCAATTTCAAATTCATATTCGCCATTGTTATAGCGTATACCGCTATCCAACAGGCTACCCTTCTGACTGTAAGCGGAAGAATTATAAGCTGCCATAAAGTCGGCATAAGTGAAGTCCACTAAATTAAAGTTAGGATCACCGGTATCATAAGGAATAAAGACATATAACAATTCTGTCAGTTCGGATTCTGCCGTGATATTTAATTGCGGATCATCGATGCCTTCCGGAACACTGGCAGTAATAGTTACTTTGTCAGTCGGGGTTTTACCAAATTCATCTTCTACCAAATAGATTTTTGATTTGGGTTTTTCAAAGTTAACTTCCACAAAACCGACATTGGGTGCCCCGCGCATGTACATAATCTCATAACAATAGAAGTTATATAAACCGCGCACCGCATCATTACCGGCATTACCATGTTCGTAGACCGAGTAATCCCAGCCCCATGCGATGGTTCCGGAACCATCTAGTGAAGTTTTATAAAGATTGCCGCAGTCATCAATAAACAGGGTCGCTGATTGGAAAGTGCTAATATCCACGATATAAGGTAAATCGTTGAGATGGCGGCCGGTATAGTCAAAATTATCTAAATCAACCACCAAACCAATCCACGATCTTTCCGATTCTTTAACTGTCGGCACTGAAGTTTCTTCAGTAACTCCAGCCGGTAAAGCCGTGGTATTGCGGTTATCGACAATCCATGGTCCTTTGTAGCTATCTAAGGCAACATAGTAGTTACCGCTGTAAGTGATTGGGGAAGTCCCATCGCGCCGCACAACATAAATGATGCGACGGCCCTGCCCATCGAGCAGGTAATCATAAGTATGGCTGTTAGGATCACCGCCATCGGTGGTAACACAGTATTTTTTATCATAAATCGTCGGATGTAAACCATCAAAGGGTTCCCATTGACCATAACGACTATAAACGCTGAAAGAAGAACTCCAAGCTGTAGTCCCGGAAACTTTAGAGAACACCGGTCCTTTGGCCGGATAATGGCTTATCGTACTTTCCGTGTCGCCATCACCCAAACTCTTTAATAAAGTAGCTTTAGTAACATAGGTACTGAGCTTTCCGGCTTCGGCGCCGGATAAAGCACCGTCAGTTCCAAAAGAGTAATAAATATTGTAGCCCCAATACCAAACCCGGCCGTAAACATCGACAACATAATTGGTATATTTGCCGGCGCAAACCAAAGCCACTTCCGGAGCGACCGTATAGTTGGCTGCTAAGCACTCGGCAGTGCTGAGCTCAAATTCCACTAAAGACGGTGTGCTGACGTTAGTAGAGCCACCACTGGAATTATAGTAAATATTACCGACAGTTCCAGGATAAGTGCGATTCGGTGTCGCGGCGGTGGTGCGATAGATCTGTCCCCATTGCCAGGCTTTACCATCACTAGTGAGCGCCATGGCTGTATCGGACTCGGCTGAAATTCCTTTAACAGTTTTATCAGAAAAGAAAGTTACCAGTTTAGGATTAGCCTGATTGGTGGTATTACCGTGCCCCAGTTTACCGTTACTTCCGGAACCCCAGGTGTAAATCTGTCCATATTTATCTAAAGCGATACCAAAGTCGGCACCGATAGCTAGTTCAACAATTTCCAAAGTATCAAAGGCTGGTAAATGAATGGCATTCCGTTGATAACCGGTGTAGCCGGGAATCCTGTTTCCGCTGGCATAGCCCCAAGCGTAGACTTTACCTTGGTCATCCAAGGCGTAAGTGCAACTGGCCGCCTCGGTGCTGGTTACTACCTGGACAATCTTCTTGCCGGCTAAACTAGTCACAACCACCGGTGTCGGATTATTGTTAGTCGTGGTGTTATTACCCATCTGGCCTTCCAAACCTCGACCCCAAGCGTAGAGAGTACCATCAGCTGCCAAGGCGTACATGGTATGATAACCGCCTTCGATTTGAATAATATTGATATTATTCTCGACAAAGTAGGGTATGCGCTTCATCCCTCCGGCGTAGGTAGCATTAGTCCAGCCGAAGCCTAATTGACCATAAGCGTTGTAACCCCAGGTCCAGACCTTGCCGGCAGCATCCAGGGCCATACCGCCAAGATAAACGGTCTTAGAATCGGCAAATTTAATTATCGATACTTGACCGCGAGTCGGCGCATTAGGAACCAAGTTACGTCCACCCCGTAGCGGCGGAACATAAACCGGTTCTTCGTTTTCCGGCGTTTCTTCACTTTCCGGTGGCTCCTGTTCCTCGGCGAAAAGTCGCTCTTTTAAATTACGAGCTTTGTCATTAATTTTAGTAAAATCCTCAGCGCTATCAGCCTTTACTAAAGAAAATGAGTTTAAGCCCAGTTGCGCAACAATAAAAAACGCAACTAAAGCGGTCTTCATTAAAACCGCCAAAGCTTTCATGGTGTGAGATTGCTCTCTTCTCTTGTGAGTTTTCATTATTTCCCCCTTATTACCATCCAACTACCAAACAACAATTTGCTAACGCTAAATAGAAATTCATTTTTCGTCGTCTTTCACAGCCATATCGAAAGAAACGACGCAATTTGTCTAATTACGTTTTTTCCTTCTAAAATTTTGTGCCAGGCAGAACGTTCGGAATTAGTATACATTCTTTGTCTATACTAGCGTTTTGTACTAGGCACTTGGTGAAATATTATAACAAGGTGTATTGAGTGTCTATGTAAAATCAACAAATGAATTTGTTTTCCCTATTATTGAACTATTATTCGTTATCGCTGAGTCTAAATAATACATTTTTTAGTCATTCTAACTTTTTGTATTATTTATGATTTTTAAGTATGCAGGAATTTAGTAGACATTCTTAGAAATAATTATGCTTTTGTTTAGTAATTTTTGAGGCTTCTTTAATAAAAAAAACCGCTTTTTTTAGCGGTCGTTTTGCGAGCTTGGTACCTCACTTTCTCGGGTTTCCTGATTGCTTAGTTCACTTTTGGCTTTATTCTTTTTTGGTAGTAAGTAATCTATCAAGCTGTGGTAACAAGGACCTATCAGCAATACCAGCCAAGTGGGATGCCAAACTCCGTCGACAAAGCCAACATAGAGATAATAAGTAATAGCGCTCAACATCACCGGTATGGCATGCAGTTTGCCCCGCCAACTCTTACGAAAGAAGAACGCGATAAAGGTGTGATAGATTGGGATGGCAAAGAATACCAACCAACCCGGATGCCAAAGATTGTAGTAGCCACCTAAGATCAGATAAACGATAAGCACGATGATGGCGACAGGAAAGTCTTTAATAAAGGAGTGTTGATGATAATAATCCCAAACTTCGTTATCATAGATGTACTCATCCCCTTCTCTGACCTTGATTCCATCCCAGCCGACATGTACTTCTTTGTCTTCTTTAGTGTCTTTAACATGGACGCCGCGCCAGCCAACATGGACTTCCGAACCGTCTTCTTCAACGACATGGATGCCTTTACTGGAAATGTTGACGTAATCGCCTTCCAGTTTTTCTTCCTTTTCATTTCTTTCTTGGTTTTTTGCCGGGTTGTTGTTGATCAGTTCATCGAGGCTGACATTGTACAACTTAGCTAATAGAATAAGATTGTCGGTATCCGGCGAAGCTTCCGCCCTTTCCCATTTTGAGACAGCTTGGCGACTGACCCCAATTTTTTCAGCTAATTCGTCTTGTGATAAATTGTTTTGTTTACGATACTCATAGAGTCGATTTGCGATTTCTACATTCATTATTTTTTCCTCCAACCTGCCTCTAGTTTAGAAAAAACTTTAGTTGCATAACAGATATTTTGCTTTTCAATTACGCAACTAGCGGTTGCAAAAGCTCATTTTTCTCATTTTAGCACAGAAAAAGAGCAGTGCTCCTGCTCTTTTGACAAATACTTGAGTTTTTCAAACCTCTAACTAAACTTTTTTGTTATCTGCGCCTATTTCTCGGTTTTTACTTTTCCCCGATTTTTACTCAGCAGCAGCACTATTTTTCTTTTTACCTAATACTACCACGGCTAAGCCAACAACCACTAGGGCTGCACCGCCACCGATTAGGTAATACAACATGTTACCGCCAGAACCACCACCGCCAATTTTCGCCGTGGCCGAGATTTCTTTGCCGCTAAAGCTCAACAAATCAACAGTCAAGGTTTTGCCTTTTGCTTCGCCGCCACTACTTTCTATGATTTCTCCCGGCATATTGATTATCAGCACCATACTGGCACCCATCGCTTTTAGTGTTGACAGGTCGACATCTTCTGATTGCATTGCATCACCTAAGCCATCCAGCGGCAGTTTGATGCTTATGGTGTTATCCTTAACCGTTATAGCTAATTCATCACCGAACTGGTCCGAGCCAATTGCATTGGGATACTCAATCAAAGTGCCGCGATAGTCTTTATTATCGATTTTTTTCTCGACTTTCTTTACCGTAGCTCCTTTGACATCAGCAATTTGGACTAAATTTTCTTGATACATTGATTCAAAATCTTCATCGCTTAAGTACTCTTTCAATATTAACTGTTCCATAACCAAATTGGCAGTTCCGTCTTTATTGACATTTACCGTTATCGTGTATTTCATACAGCCCACTAACATAAACACCAATAAGAACGCTAAAGCAACTCTAAATAGTTTTTTCATTTTATTTCTCTCCCTTTTATTAAATTATAGCACTTCACTGAAAAATTAGCGATTAATTGCGGAAAATAGACGATATTTGATTAATAAATTCTCTTGTTATATTTTCACTCACCAGATTATTCTACGATCTTTTGACAACGCGGGCAAAGCGCATCAGGATGTTCACTGTGGCCGATGTTCCAACAACGAGGGCAGAGTTGGCCTGTCGCTTTTTCCACTTTAACTTGACAGTATTCATATTGTTTAAGCTGCTCTGTGGTAAAGTCAAACTGCGACACAATGAAGATCTGGGCAATGTTGTCAAATAAACTTGTTAATAAATTACGATCTTCCGCACTAACATTCAGATAAACCTGAGCTTCCAATGATTTGCCAATCAGTTTGGCTTCCCGGGCTTCTTCCAAAGCTTTAAAGACATCATCTTTAATCTTCAGGAAACACTCAAAATTCTGATTGAGCTCAACAGCATCGGGATAATCTTCAAAAGACGGGAAATGTTGTTGGAAAATCGAACTGTCTTTTTCGCTACTGAAATTCTGCCAGATTTCTTCCATGGTAAAAGAGAGGATCGGCGCCCACAGACGGGCTAAAACCGTAATACAGCGGTATAAGACATTCTGGACTTGTCTTCTTCTAAGACTTTGCCGTCTTTCAATATAAAGGATATCCTTAGAGAAATCCAGGTAGAAAGCACTCAAAAGACCAATCATAAAGTTCAACAAAGATGATGATACTTCCAGATAATTATAATTTTTATAATCTTCCTGCACACTACGATTGAGTTCATCCAGTTTTACCAGTATATAGCGATCGACAGCCGCCAATTCATCGTAAGCTAAATAATCACGTTGCGGGTCAAAATCACCAGGGTTGACATTACCCAACATAAAGCGGAAATAGTTACGCACTTTACGGTAATTCTCCGCAATTTGTTTAATCATTTCATCGCTGATTCGCATATCCTGTTTAAAATCGACAGAACCGGCCCATAAGCGCAATACATCAGCTCCGTTTTTTTCGACGATAGCCAGGGGGTCGATGACATTGCCAAAAGACTTTGACATTTTCAAGCCTTTGGCATCATTGACATAGCCGTGACTTAAAACCGAGCGATAAGGAGCTCTGCCGGTTGTCGCCGTTGCCACTATTAAAGAAGAATTAAACCAACCGCGATACTGGTCCTGACCTTCAAAATAGATATCACAGGGATACTTATCACCGCGTGCTTCCAACTCATTAAAACTACTGCCGGAGTCAAACCAAACATCCATGATATCTTCTTCTTTTGTGAATAAACCGTTGGGGCTTTCACTGTTGGTGTAGCCCGGGGGCAATAAATCTAAAGCTGTACTTTCAAACCAGATATTTGAACCCTGCTTCTCGATCAATTGGGCAATATGTTCAAATACATCAGCCTCAATTATTGGTTTCCCGCTTTCATTGTAGATAATCGGTATCGGTAAGCCCCATTTTCTCTGACGCGAGATACACCAATCACCGCGTTGTTTAATCATGTCATACATCCGAGCTTGTCCCCATTGGGTTTCCCACTTAACCAACTTAATTTGTTCTAACAACTCTTCGCGGATTTTCTCAATAGAGGCAAACCACTGTACGGTCGCTCGAAAAATCACCGGTTTTTTCATCCGGTCATCATGAGGATAAGTATGAGTGACAAAATCAAGTTTCAGCAAATTCCCGGCTTCTTCCAATCTTTGGGTAATCAGCTTATTGGCGTCTTCCACAAAGACACCAAGTAAGTAGTCACCGGCTTCAGCAGTTAAGCAACCCTTTTCATCCACCGGGCAGAAAGCCGGTAAACCATATTTACTGCCGACATAGAAGTCATCGGCACCATGGCCCGGCGCTGTGTGAACACAACCCGTGCCATCTTCGGCTGTGACATGTTCACCTAAGATAACTAAAGATTCCCTGTCATATAACGGATGTTTAGCTGTGATAAACTCGGCGGCTTTTCCTTTAAAGTTCTTGATTATTTCATAGTCGGTAATTTCAAACTCACTCATCAATTTTTCCACCAAACTTTCTAACACCACCAAATTACCCTTTTCCGTTTTAACTAAAGCATAGGCCAAATCAGGATGCAGGCAGATAGCTAAATTCCCGGGAATAGTCCAGGGGGTGGTGGTCCAAATGACAAACTTGGCATCTTGTAGTAAACCTTTACCGTCAACAACCTCAAAAGTCACAAAGATTGCCGGATCTTTACGTTCTAAGTAGATTATTTCACTGTCGGCTACTGCGGTTTCTGCCGCCGGCGACCAGTAGACCGGTTTTAAACCCTGATAGATTAAGCCACTCAAAGCCATTTTCGCAAAAGAGCGGATTTGTCGACCTTCAAATTCTTTCAGTAAGGTAATATATGGATTATCGTAATCGGCTAAGGTCCCTAAGCGTAACATTGTGGCTTTTTGAATGTCAATCTGTTGTAAGGCAAAGTTACGACAACGGTCACGAAATTCGGCAGTGGACAAGGTTTTGCGATCGACGCCCAGTTTTAACATGGCGTTTTCTATCGGCAGCCCGTGGGCATCCCAGCCCGGAAAAAACGGTGTGTAGTAGCCGGCCATGGCGTGCGACTTAATGATAAAGTCTTTGATAATACGATTCATGGCCGTACCGGCATGCAGATTACCATTGGCATAAGGCGGACCATCATGCAAGACGTAAGGCTCTTGGCCCGCATTAGCCGCCAGCATCTTTTCGTAAGTTTTTTCTTTTTGCCATTTTTCAACCAATAATGGCTCTTTTGTCGGTAAATTGGCTTTCATCTCAAAAGCCGTATCCGGCATCAAAAGTGTGTCTTTGTAATCCATAAGTTTCTCCCCTAAAAAATAAAAAAGCGCCCAGCTAAGGACGCTATTGCGTTCTACCACCTTAGTACATGGTAACAGTGCTTAACGCACACTAACGACTATTACTTCAAAGTGATATTGCTCTTGGCTCGTCATCAAGTTCCATCAACCCTTGACTTTCTGTAGACTACCGCAATGGCAACTTGTCTTTGTCAACGTAAAGATTAAATATCGCTGCTGTCTAAATCGATTTCTCCGACCACCCCTAAGGAATGTGGGGAACAGAGATAAGAATTCACATCGGATTTATTAATCGAGCCATTAATCGCATAGATGACCCCTGATAAGAAATCGATGATTCTTTGGGCAAATTCTTTTTTAATGCGATGAAAATTCACGATACAGGCTCGCCCTTCGACCAAATGTTTGGCGATTTCCTGAGCATCATCATAAGAGCGCGGTTCAAACATCACCAATTTAGCATTGGCGAAACTGGGGTTAGTGCCTTTGGCTTTTTCATAGCCCATTCTTTTGGCATCTTCTTTGCTGACTTCAAACAACGTTTCCTCTTCTTCCGGTGCAATCATATCTAATATTTTCTTTCCGATACTCATAATAAATCCTCCCCTTGAATATTATATATTATTCTTCGATTTCTATCAAACCGTAGCCGCCATCATGCCGCTTGTAAACTACGGCGGTGTTCTCACTCTCTTGATCCGTATAGATAAAGAAAGTGTGACCCAACATCTCCATCTCTAAAATCGCTTCCTCCAACTCCAGGGGTAGCGGATGAATTGTCTTAGTGCGCACTACGACATCCTTTTCACTAGTTTTAGTGTCCGTTTGGATAAAAGCCGTAGCTAAAGCGGATTTGTGACGCCGATTCAGTCGATCTTTGTTGCGATTTATTTGTTGTTCCAGTTTATCTAGGGCGTTATCTAAAGCGATGTTCAAATCCCTTTCTCGCTGCTCGCTCCGCAGGGTCCCGGCTTTTGAGAAAACCATCAGTTCAATTTTGTGCCACCCATTTTCTTCGCTGATATTGACATGGCATTCGGTATTATCTTCCACGATAAAATAACGCTTTAAAAAACTCATTTTTTCTGCGATTTTTGCGCTTAAGGCATCGGTAATCTTAAAGTTTTTACTGGTAAAAGTGTAATTCATATTAAGGCCTCCTATTAACTTACTATATTCTATACTTTAAAACATTCCTGTGAACAATGTGTGAACATCGCTCGGTGCTATTGGCCAAGCTCTTGAGTAATGCCACTTTGAAAAAACTCGCTGTTAAGGCAGAATTTCCTTGGCGATTTTTTCCAAGTAACGAAAGATGGTTATCAGTGACATCGTGTCTTTCCGACAATAGTTAATCAATGCTTCATAAACCTGAGGATCATGGTTTTTTTCATAGACGCGCCATTGAATAAAAGCCTCGCGCCCGTCTTTTACTTCCATTTCCTTATAATCACTCTGATTTATCGCATGGACTATCGACTTTAAACTATAACTATGTTTCATAGCAGAGAGGTAGATGCAGCCTTGATTGAAAGGTGCGGAAATATCGACGATGCGCCTGATTAATTTATCGATTTTCTTGCCATAGTGAGGAAATTGCCTTTTTAAATCCAACAGTCGCAATTTTTCTCCACCTTCGGCATTAAAGACGACAATTTTTCCGGTTTTCGGTAGATTCTTCAACAAAGAGCGCAGGAAAGCCAAACGGGTATCTCCGGTTTGGAGGAAGTCATAATGCGTGATCTTCCCGTTTTCCTGTAAGACATCCAAAGAGTATTGAAACGGCAGCACATCCAAAGGCTTCATCTTCTTATAAGGTGGTACCGCAAAGGTATCCCACTCAAAATCTAAAAAAGCTAAGGGATAACTGAAGTTATCTTTCAACCAGTATTTTAATGCCAACTGATCACAGAAGATACCCGGTCCTTTATCCGCCATAATTTGGGCATACTCGCTTTGGCTGGTAATCTCTGAGCTTTCCAGAGTTTGATATTGGGGATAACAATAGCCAAACAGTGGACATTTCGGCCGTTTTTGACAATGTTTGGCATCTTTTAATGGCGGCAGTTCACCTTCAAGGCACAAGGACATGGCTTCTAAAGTAGAGGAGTAGTCCACAATCCTTTTATTAATCCACCAGTTTACTCTTTCTTTAGGAATATGGTTTTCATTGTAAAAGTGTTTACTGATTAACAGCAGTTGATGGTAGTCGATTCTTTCTTTACGGATGTAGTCCGGATTCAGATGCAACAAATAGACATTTTTAATACTAAAACCTAAGTCTTGTAGAGCTTTTATCGTTTGGGCATAATTTATTACTTCCCCAGCCATCGGATTAGGCAACAAAATCAGGTAGTAAACATCCAAATCCCAATCATTGAGTTTATGCAGTAAAGGCAAGCGCATCCGTAGGTTTTTGTTTTCTACCCGGGCATTGAAAAACCAGCTGTATTCTTCCAAAGCCGCCAAAAACAGCTCAGGTTTATCATTGGCTTTACCTAAAAACAATTTAGTCAAATTAAAACGCTTTTTGATAATCTCTTCGACCGGAATGTCACTGCGCAGATTGGAGAAAATCCGCGGTAACTGCAGTTCTTTGTTTTGTAGGTAAAAATACCGGGGACAACGCAAATAATTTCTAATATCCGAAAGATGAAACATGAAACCCTCTCTAGCAAATTACTACTTATTTACCAAATTTTTCTACCACCAGTTTTAAACACTCCGGCACATCAATATGTTGGGGACACATACTTACACAATTACCGCAATCAATGCACAAACTGGCAAAACCGTCTTTTTCCGCATTGTAGTTGTGGGAAGAGATGTCAAAATTGTCATATTGATAGGCGAAGTTGATATAGCGGAAACAACGCGGTATATTGACCTGAGCCGGACAAGGCAAACAATACTCACAAGCTGTACAAGGTACAATAGTACGAGCTGCAACCGCTTTTGCCACTTCGGTCAATTTGGCTTCTTCTCCCTGACTTAAAGGCTCGAAGTTGCTGATAGTTGTCAAATTATCCTGGAGTTTTTCTTCAGAACCCATGCCTGAAAGGATGACCGCTACCTGATCAAAACCGGCAACCCAGCGTAAGGCCAGAGCGGCATCGCTGTAAGCGCTGTTCAGTATTTGTTTTTCACCTTGGGGTAAAGTTGCCAGCAGTCCGCCTTTCAAAGGCTCCATAACCACTATCGGCACCCCTTTTTCTTCCGCCAGTTTTACGCCACGGCGACCGGCTTGGTAGTCCTTGTCCATATAGTTGAACTGAATCTGGCAAAAATCCCAATCATAAGTATTAAGTATTTCTTCAAAGACTTCATAGTCATCATGAAAAGAAAAACCGAGATAGCGAATCTTACCCTGATCTTGTAATTGACGTAATACTTCATAAGCCCCAATCTCTTTGACAATCTTCCAGTTGTCGCTATCTAGCGAATGTATTAAATAGAAGTCGATATACCCACACTGCAGGCGTTGACATTGTTCATTGAAGTAGTGATACACATCCTCTTTATTTTTACATAACCACACCGGTAGTTTATCGGCGATGTTTACCCTGCTGCGCTCTACCGTCTGCAACCAGTCGCCGAGTATCTTTTCGCTCAATCCATCGTAATAGATGTAAGCTGTATCAAAGTAGTTGATACCCTGGTTGTAGCCGGCAGTAAACAAAGCTTTGGTCAATTCTTCATCGATGACCCCCTCTTCACTGCGGGGAAAGCGGGTGCCGCCATAACCCAACAAAGAAACCTGCTGATCCTTAATTCTACGATATAACATAGTTCTCTCCTTTAAAAGCCAACTAAGAAATGCTTACTTATCTGGTAGCATTATAACATGGGCTACTCTGGTATTCTTTTCTTTATTTGATTTTATCTTAGAAAACTTGAAAATTCTGTCATAAAAACGAACCGCGGTTCGCCACGGTTCGTCAAGTTAAGTAAACCACGATAATTATCGCTGACTATTTTGCCTGTCTTTCATCCCAGGCTTGCCGGGCAGCTTGCAGCATTTCATTGACTATCGCTCTTTGATCGCTGGCACAAGCTACCGTACTGGAAGAACCGGTAGCATCAGCCCCGGCTTTGATGACATTGTAGACATCCTGCCCGCTACTGATACCGGCCCCGACCAAAACCAAGATATTGGGGTCGATGGAGTGTATCGCATCAGCGGAAACTTGGACATAGTCCAAACTACCGGCTTTACCGGTACCGATCAAGTCGGCCGGTTCTGCGGTGATTACATCAGGTCCTAATAGTGCTGCCGCTTTAGCTTCCACCACCGAATCGGCAATAATTAAGGTCAACATGCTCAACTCTCTGGCCCGGCTCATAATATTTTTGAGTTTTAAGTAAGTTACCTGCTTTTCGATATGATTTAACATAACGCCATCCGCTCCGGCAGC
>CAZUQA010000104.1:0-6440 GCA_964622375.1 uncultured Erysipelotrichaceae bacterium
TCGCCGAACAGCTGGCCGCTGAAGATGCTCTGAAGAAAATGGTGCGCTGATGTCACAACTACAGTTATTGCTGGAGAAATTGGACTTAAGTAATGAATGCTTAGCTTTTTTCCGTGATGTTACTTTCATCGATAAACCGCAAGTCACCCAAGATGAAAGCGAAATCCGCTTTTCTTTAAAAGTCGGAGCCTTGCCGCCCTTTGACTTGTTACAGGAGTTTCAGGAGGCTTTAGCCGACTATTTTACGGCGGAAATCGTCCTTAGTCTGCAGCTATTAAGCAATGAAGCTGAGCTTATTGATCTGCAAGACTATCTCAATGCCTACTTGAGCACCGATCAGCGTCTGTATCGTTGTGTTTTTATCATCAACTACCAACAAGGCTACATGTTACAGGTCTACGACGTTGAACTTTTGGATTATTTAGAGGAACAACTGCCGAAAATCAGCAAGTATTTTCAGCAATATGGCATTACTGCCACTTTTTATTGTGAGTATAAAGAACAGCAGGAACAAATTCCTTTTGTCTATCGCGACAGCGATGAAAGCTTGATCAGAGTTAAAGCCTCACCTTATACCTTGACAAATTACCCCTTGGTAGATGTGGCAAGCATTAAACAACCGGCCAAGAAAAGGGCGGTAGAAGGCATCTTGTTTGGTAACAACATTCGCCGTAAGGGAGAGCGCGAGGTGCAAGAATTCTCCTTGTTACAAGACAAACACCTGTTGAAAGTCGCAAATATCATCACCGGCCGCAATAAAGCCATAGAATTTAAAAACAACACTTACGGCCGCCTATATGGCGACATCAATTTTTCCAGCTTCTATAACGCCTTTGAACTCGCACTGAAGCATTGGGAAGCCATTGACAATCCTTATCTGCAGAAAGAGCAGGGCCGGGGGCGTTTTGAACTACACTGTCACAGTAACATGAGTGAGATGGACGGTGTTTGTAGCGTCGAACAATTGATTACCACAGCCTATAAAATGGGTTTATCCGGAATTGCCATCACTGACCACGGCGTCATTCAAGCTTTCCCGGAAGCCCAAAAAGTTCTGGGCGCAATCCGCAAAGAAGACCCGGAAAGCAAGTTCCGTTTGGTTTACGGTTGTGAAGTCTATTATGTCAACCCGGAATCCAACTTACTAGCCTTAAGCCAAGACCAGGCTTTGGACAGTGGGGATTATGTCGTACTGGACTTAGAAACTACCGGTTTGTCGATTTTAGAGGATGAAATCATCGAAATCGGCGCCGTTAAATACCATGATGGTTTAGAAGTTGACCGTTTTTCTACTTTAATCAAACCAACGATTCCTATTCCGGCAGCCGCTACTAAAGTCAACAATTTGACCGACGCCGATGTCCAAAAAGCTCCGACTTTTCAAGAAAAAGCCGCGGACTTTGTCAATTTTATCGGCTCGGCGGTTTTGGTTGCCCATAACGCCGCTTTTGACATCAATTTTCTCAATGAAAAACTGACAAAACAGGGTTTTTCACCCTTGGAAAATTCGGTAATTGATAGTCTGGTTTTAGCTAAAAACCTCTTAGGAAATCGTAACAGTTATAAATTAGCCAATGTAGCTAAAATTTTGAAAGTGCCTTACAACCCGGAAAAAGCCCATCGCGCCATCTATGACTGTGAAATATTGGCTAAAGTCCTGCAAAGCTTTATCGCCCAACTGAAAGATTTGGGAATTAGCACGCTAAGCAGCCTGCAACAGTACAGTTGTGAAGACTACCACAAGCGAGCTATCAAATATCATCTGACCTTACTAGCGAAAAATGCTGCCGGCTTAAAAGACCTGTTTTCTTTAATTTCCGCAGCCCACACCACTTACTTAGCCGGTCAAATACCGCTGTTACCCAAAGAAATAATCGCTGCCAAACGGCAGAATCTGTTGGTCGGTTCTTCATGTATCAACAATGAAATCTGGGAATTTGCCCGGTTCCGTTCTTATGAACAACTTTTAGAAACCATGAAATTTTATGACTACATCGAGCTACAACCGACGGCTTTCTATTATCCTTTGATAGCCCGCGATAACAGCGAGCTACAACAAAGCCGCATCAAAGCGACCATGCAACGCATAATACAAGCCGCTGATCAGCTCAATATCCCGCTGGTAGTCAGCGGTGATGTCCACTATTGCTTCCCTTACCAAAAACAATTCCGCGATATCTATATCGGCGTTGAGGGCATCAGAGGAAGCCGGCATCCGTTGTATTTTGTCGAAGACAGTGAAAACATCATTCCGTTTTATCATTTAAGAACGACGGAAATGATGTATAACGAATGTGATTATCTTCCTGAAGAGCGCAAACAAGAGATAATCGTTGATAATCCTGAGAAATTAGTGGCAGATATTGATTGTTTGTATCCGGTCAAAGACCGTTTGTATCCGCCCAGCCTACCCAATATTCCCGATGCTGAGGTCTGTGAATTACTGCGGGAAGTTTGTTATGAAAATGCCTATAAACAATATGGTGATCCTTTACCGCTGCCGGTTGCTGAACGTTTACAGCGGGAAATCAGCAGTATTATTACCCATAACTTTTCGGTCATTTATTATACCGCTTACCTGTTAGTCAAGAAATCTTTGCAAGATGGTTATCTGGTCGGTTCCCGGGGTTCGATCGGTTCATCTTTAGTGGCTACCATGAGCAAAATCACCGAGGTCAATCCCTTACCACCCCATTACTATTGTTCGAGTTGTCACTACAGCGACTTTGAAAATAGCGCCAATGTTCGTAGCGGTTATGATTTACCGGAAAAAAAATGTCCGCAGTGTGCTGACGCTCTCAAACATGATGGGCAGGACATACCTTTTGAGACTTTCTTAGGTTTCCATGGTGATAAAGTTCCGGATATTGACCTAAACTTCTCGGGCAACTATCAGGCAATCGCTCATGATTACACCCGGCAACTATTCGGAACAAACAATGTCTTTCGTGCCGGTACCATTCAGACGGTAGCTGTGCGCAATGCTTTCGGTTATGTCAAACGTTTCTATGAAGAAAAAGGTTTGAGTTTGCCGGAAGACCGCTCTTATCTGGAGTATTTAGTCACTAATTGTACCGGCGTTAAGCGCACTACCGGTCAACATCCCGGTGGCATCATCGTCATACCCGCTGATATGGAGGTTCATGATTTTACCCCGGTGCAATATCCCGCTAATAATGATGATGCCAGTTGGTACACCACCCATTTCCAATTTGTCGACATTCATGATGTCGTCCTAAAACTAGATATTCTGGGCCATGTCGATCCGACAGCCATGCATATGTTAAAACGCATCAGCGGTATCGATCCCACCACTTTACCCTTAAATGATGCCAAAGTTCTCAGTCTGTTTTCCCGTTGTACCGCTTTGGGTATCAGTGATCCCGCTTATCAAGAAAATAACGGAGCTTTAGGCTTACCGGAATTCGGCACCGGTTTTGTCCGCCGGATTCTTGATGTCGCTCAACCAAAAACCTTTGATGAGTTGGTCATCATCTCCGGAATTTCCCATGGCACCGGTAACTGGTCCAACAACGCCGAAGAGCTAATTGCCCACGGGACAGCCGCTTTAGTTGAAGTCATCGGTTGTCGGGATGATATCATGTTGAGTTTGATTAAGCAGGGCTTAGAGACCAAGACGGCTTTTGACATCATGGAATCAATCAGAAAAGGCCGGGGGGTTAAAGAAGAGTGGATACCACTTCTTAAGCTCCATAATGTGCCGGACTGGTACATCGATTCCTCCCGGAAGATTTCCTATCTCTTTCCCAAAGCCCATGCCGTAGCTTATGTTTTGATGTGTGTCCGGGTAGCTTGGTATAAAATCTATCGGCCAATTTTGTATTATGCTTCTTTCTTTAGCCTGCGTTGCGGGGCTTATGAGATCAAAACAATGATTGCCGGTAAAAATGTCATCAGTAAACGTTTAAAAGAGATAAAAACTGCCATTTTAGATAAAAGTGCCAGCAATAAAGACGAAAGCTTGGAAAACACTTTGGAAGTTGCTTATGAGATGGTACTGCGCGGTTACGGTTTCAGCAATATCAGTCTTTTGCTGTCGCAAGCTGCTGAGTTTATTGTCGATCCGGCTGATGCAACTAAACTGCTACCGCCTTTCAACTGTATCGACGGTTTGGGTGATGCCGTAGCCAACAGTATTGTAAGTGCCAGAGAACAACAAGCATTTATCTCCAAAGAAGATCTTATGAATCGCACTTCTTTAAACAAAACTTTATTAGCCTATTTTGAAGAATTGGGAGTGCTGGATGATATGCCGGAAGAAAATCAATTAAGTCTGTTTTAATAGGAGGCAACTTATGTATCCGGAAAAAGCTAATACCATCTGTATTTTAGAGATACTTAAAGAGTATTCTTCAGCGGATAATATTTTAAGCCGGGGTGAGATTGAAGAAAAAATGCAGAACCTCTACAACAGCAACATCGATCGGCGCACAGTCTACGACTGTATTGAGCTTTTGATTAATCTGGGTTACGACATCTCAATCTATAAAGAGAACGGTAAAGGTTACTATCTGCGCTCTCGCGCTTTTGAACTTGATGAGATCTATATACTGCAACAGAGTCTCTATGGTAACAGCGAGCTGCCCAAGAAAACCACGGAAGATCTCCGGCTTAAGCTACAAAAACAGCTAAGTAAAAACCAACGCTATGATTATCGTCATCTGAGCCTTGTCAAAGATGACAGTAAAATTCCGGCTACCCCGGTCTTTAAAAACCTGGAAACACTGGATGGTGCCATAGAAAGCCAAAAGAAGGTTACATTTCGCTATTTAGCTTACGATTATGACAAACAGCTTAAACCGCAACGTGAAGCAGCCTACACTTTAAGTCCTTACAGCCTGGTAGCGGCTAGTGGGCGTTTCTATCTCGGTGGTTGCCACGATTCTCATGATAAAATCGCGATCTATCGGGTTGATAGAATCAGTGAATTACAGCTGACTACTACCCCGGCTAAAGCTAAACCCGCGGACTTTGACAGTCACAAGTTTAGCCAATCTGCCCAATACATGTTTGCCACCGACATTGAAGATGTCGTGTTGCGTTGTCAGAAAGAGGTTTTGGATAATGTCATCAATCGCTTTGGCAGTAATGTTTCTCTTAGTGTCAATGATGATGGTAGTTTCAATGCTGCTTTGCGCGCATCAAAAACCGCTATTAAATTCTGGGCTTTACAATATCTGGAATATGTCGAGCTTTTATCGCCCTTGAGCTTAAAGGCTGAAATTAAGAAGTTGTTAGCTGACAACTTCTACAGTGACAAGCTCTCATTGTTTGATCAAAAATAGTAAATTGAGGTAAGGAAAGATGAGTGAGAAAAGTGAAAATCTGAGTATGGAGAGTTATTGTGGTTTACTCTGCAGCCAATGTGACTTCATCGCCAGCCATAATTGTGGCGGATGTTTGGTGACTTTAGGTCGACCATTTCACGGAAGCTGTCAGGTGGCAGAATGCGCCAAAAGCCAGCAGATCATTTTTTGCGGAC
The DNA here is from genome assembly GCA_964622375.1 of uncultured Erysipelotrichaceae bacterium. Lineage (GTDB taxonomy): Bacteria > Bacillota_I > Bacilli_A > Erysipelotrichales > Erysipelotrichaceae > CAZUQA01. Next base: position 5,504 of record CAZUQA010000104.1, read on the forward strand.
TTTGTGGCGATTTTCCCTGCGCTTTGCTTAAAAGCTACGCCTATGACAGCCAACATGGTGATCAAGGTGCGAGAATTGAAAACTGTAGAAAATGGCGAGAAAGCAGAAATGGAGATTAAAAGCGATGAATGAGTACCGGGAATATCTAAACTCGCAGTTTGCGTCGATGCTTTTGGCTATTGCAACTTTGGTCAACATTGAAACCCCCAGCGGCCAGCAACAACAATGTTTACTGGCTGCTGAATTTATCGCCAATTTGATCAAAGAAAATACCGGTATAACAGCGGAGATCATTGATGCTACTACTACCAGCCCCAAGCTTGTCGCTCAAGTCGGTAACGGGAAAGGGGGCGTCATATTGATCGGCCACTTTGATACCGTCCATCCCTTGGCTACCCTCCAACAGCATCCTTTTAGACAGGTTGACAATAAGATTTTCGGACCCGGCGTTTATGATATGAAAACCGGAATTATTCAAGCAATCTTTGCTTTAAAAGCGGTTTTAGTACAAAAACCCATTTTGCACAAAAAAGTTACTTTACTCTTTAACTGTGATGAAGAAATCGGTAGCCCAAAATCACGAGATTTCATTGAAATAATGGCGCAAAAACATGATTACGCCTTAATTATGGAAATCAGCACTGAAGAGCAGGGCCATCTCAAAGTTGCCAGAAAAGGTTCCGCTGCTTACAGCATTAACATTTACGGCAAATCTAGCCATGCCGGTAATCATCCGGAGTTGGGTATTGATGCCATAGTGGAAGCTGCTAAACTGATACTAAAGCTCCATGAATTCAATGACCGTAATAAGGGCATCAGTATCAATTGTGGGGTAGTAAAGGGTGGAAGTTCAAAAGGCACTATTGCCGAATTTGCCCAAATTGAAGCCGAGTTGCGGACAATAACGGTAAGTGACCTTAAAGAACTGGACAAAAAG
>CAZUQA010000105.1:0-2820 GCA_964622375.1 uncultured Erysipelotrichaceae bacterium
CGGATTTAGTAAGCTGTAGGCCATCGCTTCCCTGCAGCGACAGTCCGGCTGTTTTTCTAGTATTTCTTTTAAGTAGTTTTCAAAGGTCGCACTAACGCTCATCACTTATCAGTTCCTTGATTTGTGAATCAAAACCGCTTAACTTCTTTTCCCCTTCTTTAATTAAAGCCATCCCTTCTTCAAACAACTTGATGGCTTCTTCGACCGGCAGTTTATTATCCTCCAATTGATTGACGATAAACTGCAAGCGTGACATAATCTCGTCAAATTTCTTTTCCATCTTCAATATCCTTTACTTTAGACAGAATACGTCCGTCTTTCAGCTGAATCACTAAGTCATCGGCAGTTTTAACATCCCCTACCGAGGCAATCAGCTTGTGGTTCTTTGTTATTATAGCATATCCGCGTTGTAATACATTACGGGGGTTGTACGCTTTAAGCAATTCTTCAAATTGTCTAATTTTAACGCTTTTATCCTGATAATTACTACTTAAACCGCTTAACAACCGATGATTATATTCTTGTAAAGTTAAGCGATAAGTGGCTGTAAAATTCTCCAGTTTCTTGTAGAATTCCATTTCCAGTAAACGAAAGTTATCAAAATAGCGTAATAAACCACTTTCATATTTCTTTAAGCGTTGCCACAATATCTCCCAGAGCATCCTTTGATTGACCGCTGTCTGTTGCAGAGCGTTCATTAATTGTCTTTGATAAGCTTTTATCAAGGCTTTAACTTCATTGATGTCCGGAGTTGCCAACTCCACGGCTGCTGTCGGTGTCGGGGCTTTAATATCGGCGACTAAGTCACTAAGTGTCAAGTCACTTTGATGGCCGATGCCGGTTACTACCGGGGTATGCATGGCAAAAATCGCCCGCACTAACTTTTCTTCATTAAAACAGTAGAGATCTTCAAAAGAACCGCCGCCGCGGGCGATAATCAATAAATCATAGTCTTGTTTATCAATGAGAGCTAATTGCTCAATAATCTCCGGGGCACCGTAGCGGCCCTGCATATTAGCCGTAAAAAACTCATAATGAGCCAGCGGCCAACGACGATTCAGATTAATGGTGATGTCAGCTGCTGCGGCTGAGCCTTTGCCGCTGATTACCGCAATTCTTTCCGGATATTTAGGTAAAGATTTTTTGTGTTCAACAGAAAACAAACCTTCTTTTTCCAGTTGGCTTTTAAGTTTTTCTAACAACAGATAAAGCTCGCCGATGCCGGCTTCTTGCATACTGCTGACATTAATTTGGACTTGCCCGCCGGCCTCATAGACACTGACATAACCGCTCAACAAGACCGCCATTCCGTCTTTAGGGATGAATCGAACTTGGGAAAAACTACTTCTAAACATCACACAGTTGATCTTGGCTTTGTCATCTTTGATTGAGAAGTAAGCATGACCGGATTTATGGAGGGTGAAGTTACTGAGTTCGCCACTGACTAAAACTAGCTGCAAACGCCGGTCAATAGAAATAGCATCTTTGATGATAGTCAGCAGTTGGCTGACGGATAGAGTTGTGGTCATAGATTATCCAAAGTGGCATTGATCAGTTTATAAGAGTCTGCTTCACAATAAGTTTTAGCCAGATTTACGGCTTCATTGATAATTACGGCTTTCTCATTAAGGACGGCGTAGAATTCTCCCCAAGCCAGAAGTAAAATCGCCTGCTCAATCTTGCCGAGTCGATCAAAAGTCCAATCTTTCAGTAAGCTGTTGATTTCATCAATAAAATCGGCTTCATGAAGCCGAATCTCTAAAGCGATGATTTGAACAAACGCATCTTTGGCGATTTTTCCTTGATTGTTGAGACTTTGATCCAAAGATAAAAAATCACGGCCCCACAACAGGTATTGATAGATGGCGATCATTAAGGTTTTACGTAACTCACTACGATTGCTCATAAACAATAAAAAAAGACGATAACGCCTTTTTAGATTATAAAACCAACTACTCTGACATCGATATTATGACAAGTCAGGGCTAAAGTCTGTTGCAGGGCTTGGTTAATCTTATTCTGCACTGCTAAACAGGTAGTAGCGATGTTGCGATTGTATTTAATACGAATGCTGATAGTCAAATTGATGCTTTTATCGACGATTTTACAAATAACCGGTGGATTAAAAGCCGTTTTTTCCGGGATTTTTACTTCTGACATCTCACCGACAGCGATGCTGGCAATACTTTCAATGACCGTCTTGCTGACGGCAAATATTCCGTTATCAGTTTTTGTTGCCGGTACGGCAATATATTCATTATTCATATCATTCACCTGCCAAATTATAGCACACTTTCCTCATTTGGCAAATTCTCACAATCTTTCTTGAGCTGTTGGATCAGTTCAGCTACCGAGTTAAAGCGGATAACCGGGCGCAGGTACTTAAGAAAACTGATTTTGACAGTTTCACCATAGATATCAGCAGAAAACTTAGCCAAATGAGCTTCAATTGTCCGTTTTTCAGCATCAAAGGTCTTGTTTCTGCCAATATTAATGACGGTATCATAAACTTCGGCATTAACTTCAGCTTTTCCCAGATAAACTCCATCTTGCGGTAGGACATAAGGAAAGGAAAGCTGTAAATTAGCCGTTGGAAAGCCGATTTTCTTACCATTTCCCAAGCCTTTTACCACCGTACCACTGATTGAGTAAGCATAAGCTAAAGCTGCGTTAGCATGGCTTATTTGACCGCATTTCAGCATTTTCGTAATAGCTGTAGAGCTTATTCCGGCAATTTCCGGGATAACCGTGGTAGTAAATAAGGAACTTGCCAGCAAATCAACAACAGTACCGCTACAATGCTTACCAAAACGATAGTTA
>CAZUQA010000106.1:0-8453 GCA_964622375.1 uncultured Erysipelotrichaceae bacterium
CTTGTTGCGATAGTCTATGTACTGCTGATGACCGTGGATACGTTCTTTATTTCCTGGCAAGTGTTTACCAGACCGATCGCAATTGCGCCAATTGTCGGCTTGGTACTGGGTGATCTTGGTACCGGACTGGTAATGGGTGCAGCTTTAGAGTCATTGTTTATGGGGATGTCAGCCATCGGCGGGGCGATGCCCACTGACTGGATATTGGCTTCCACTTTGACAACGGCTTATGTCATTACATCGAAAGGCACCATGGATATGGAAACCGGAATTGCCTTAGCCATGCCTATCGGTGCAGTATTACAGGGATTACCTAAGATTTTTAGTCCCTTATTGAACTTGCTTCCGGCTTATTGGGAGAAATTAGCAGTAAAGGGCAACCCTAAAGCTTTTTTAATTCAGACTTCATTAGGCAGTTTTATCGGTCCGATTATTAACGGGGTAATTGTTTTCTTTGCCATGGCTTATGGTATGGATGGTTTGTACATGTTGTTGGCTATTATACCGGGTTGGTTACTCTATGGTATTACTATGGGCGGCATCATGTCGATGGCAATAGGTTTTGCTTTGTTGACATCGATGATTTGGGATTGGAAGATCGGCGTTTTCTTCTTTGTCGGCTTCGCCTTAGTTAAGTATTTGAATCTGGGCACTATGCCTATCGCTATTATCGCCACCGCGGTAGCTTTAACGGTGTTCTTCTTGGAACAAACCATTTACAATGCTACCAAAGGTAAGGCTGCGGGTAAGAAAATTGACAGCAAGGAGGAGTTCTTCTAATGGAAAAAATCGTAATGAATCAAGAAGAAAAGAATATTCTAAAGAAAATGTTCTGGCGCTCACACTTGGTTTTCGCCTCAGCCAACTATGTTAAACTGCAAGCCAACGGTGTTACCATTACCATGACGCCGGCAATTGAAGCTATTTATGGCGATGATGTAGAAGGCAAGACAGCCGCTTACAAAAGAACGCAAAACTTCTTTAACACCCATGCCGTACCTTTTAACTTTATTATGGGTCTTAGCTGGGCGATGGAGAAAGAACTTAAAACTACCGGCCGGGTAACCGGAGAAGCCATTGACAGCACCAAAGCTGCCTTAATGGGACCAACAGCCGGGATGTTTGACAGTCTGTTCTTTAATACCTTGCGGGTAATTGCTGCCGGTATTGCGATTGGTTTATGTTCACAACGTAATGTTTTGGGTTTATTGTTATTCGTTATTATCTACGGTATTCCCCAATCAGTATTAAAATACTATTTCATAAAATGGGGCTATGTCTATGGTACCAATATGATTGAAATGGTCTTTGATACCGGCATGATGCAATCATTTATCAAAGTTGCCGGTATTATCGGTTTAACCATGGTAGGAGCCATGACTGCTCAGATGGTCTATGTTCCGCTGAATTGGGTAATCAATGTCGGCGAGGCTTCGGTGAAAGTCAGTGAGGTCTTGGACTCTATTATTCCCGGAGCCGCCAGCCTGCTGCTGACCTTTGGTTTGGTATTTTTAATAAAGAAGGGTTTCAAACCCGCGCTTTTGATTACTTTAGTTCTGCTTTTAGGCGTAGTTGGTAGCGTCTTAAAGATATTCTAAAAACATCTTTAGTTTAGACAGTTCAAGAAAAGGTTAGGATACTTTTATCGCTATTATACTCTTAACCTTTTCTTAACTTCAAAAGGAGAAATTAACAATGAAACTTGTAGTTAGCGGCGCCGATTATGGCATGTGTGACAGTATCACCGATGGCACTTTAAAAGCCATCAGAGAGGGTATTATCAGCGATGTCGGAATTATGGTTAATAATGACTCATTTGCCAGAGCAGCTAAAGAAATAAAGAATTACCCCCAGGTTTCCTTGTCGTTGGATATTAATCTGGTCAGTGGCCAACCGGTATCTGATCCTAAAGACATAGCCAGTCTGGTTGATGAAAATGGTGTTTTTCTCAGCTCCGGTTTTCGCAAAGCATTGGGCCAACACGAGCAACTTGATTATCAGGAAGTTTACCTGGAAAGTGAAAATCAGATTAAGAGATTTCTTGCGACTTTTAATCACAAACCGGTGACGATGAATCCTCATTCTTATATGTCAGCTAACAGCTATAAAGCCATGGTTGAATTAGGAAAAAAATACGACATCTGCTTGCTCACTGATTTATTTCAAGATCAAAGAATAAAAATACCGCGCGGTTGGTATCCCAATCCGATTATTGGTAATAAACTTGAGTACACTTTACAAATGCAAAGTGAGACTGATGTGATTGAAGCTATTGTACAAGACAATGAAGGTTTGATTAACTATGATTATGTTTTAATGCTGAGCCATCCCGGTTTCTGTGATGGTGAGTTAATGAATTTATCGACTTATCACTTGATTCGCGGTTTGGAAACTACAGCTTTCTGCAGTGAGAAAGTAAAGCGCTGGGTCAAAGACAATAAAATTGAAATAATTAATCTTGCTCAATTAATTGCGGAACTTTATCAAACTTAGCATGAATAAAGATAAAAGTTTACAAACTAAATTTGCTTTAGTGATGTTTTTTATGTACATGGGACACGCTTTTGCCTACACTTTAATTTTACCTTACTTGTCTTATTTGGGTTATAGTAGCCTACAACAAGGAAAAATGATGGCTTTGGGGGCGCTATTAACTTTGATTTTTCAATTCTATGTTGGTTATCTATGCGATAAATACCAAACCGATAAAATAGCTTTTTATCTGGTTTGCCTTTTATATGCTTTTATTAACTGGTTGTTTTACCGCTTTTTGGATAATCCTGCTTTTTTGGTAGTGCTGTATGTCGCTTTAGTCAGCACGTTATTTAGAATTGCCAGAACTACTCTGGATTGTTGGATAATTGAAAGCGGTAATTCACTACGAGCTAACTATGGCGGTATCCGGGCTTTCGGCTCTGGCGGCTGGGCCCTGGCAGCCCCGCTAACTTCTTATTTACTGGCCAAAGGCGGTTATGCTGCTTTGGGCGATGTCTTTGTGCTCATTACGGTAATAACGCTGGTAATCTCCTACTTTATCGCTGATGCTGCAAAAACTAAGACCACGGAAAAGATAAAACTAAGTGATTTAAAAGTTTTATTGACAAATATAAACTATATTTTATACACTGTGATATTCCTTATGGTTTTTACCGCCCTTACAGCGGAAGGCTATATCGTGACTTACAAGATAATGCAATTAGCTGAAAAACAAGCTTTGCTTGAAGCGGAAATTGCGGCATTAATCGGCTATAAATCGGCGATAGCGGCCATCTGTGAGTTGCCGGTGTACTTTATCGGTGCCGGTTTTCTGAAACGATTTGGCACGATTAAAACTTTGCTGGCTGCTACCGTAGTACTAATGCTGAAGTTTTTGTTGCTGGCTTTGGCAAGCACTACCGGCCAAATACTATGGCTAACTGCCTTGACAATAGTGACTTTACCGTTTTTTATAATTTGTTGCCGGCTGCTGATCGCCGAGTTGACACCAAACCATCTGATGGCTAGCGGCCAACAATTATCAGCAGCGATTTATGGCGGCATCAGCGCCTTACTTGCTCCTTTGTTATTTGGCTGGCTGGGACAAACTTTCGGCAATAATTTTGCCTTGTTGGTACTGGCCTTGAGTATGGGGTTACCGTTGCTACTGCTATTTTGGTCGCAGCGGTCTATGAAAAAACAAGTCGGCTGATGAAATCGCACGCCCGGCGAAATATTGTGGGTGATATAAAAGCGACTCCCCAATTGCCGGGAGTCATTAACTTTTTGTTTTAGCGCTTATCTTGTAAATCAAACTCTTCCATGTAGGCAGTTTGTTCGTCAGTGTATTTGCGCAGGGTGTTTATAACTTCGCCGTTATTGAATTTGCGATCTTCAACTTCACCGGTCGTACCCATCACCGTCACATTGACTTGTCTTCTGCGAGCTCTGACATGGTCCCAGTCGATAAAGAAGATATGAGCGAATAGCCCGCCGTCCAAGGCACCGTTTTTTACTGTCAATACTTCGCTACGGCCAAAGAAAACGGAACGTAGGTGGGCATCGGTATTCTTAGTCGCAAAAGCTCCGGGATCACCGACATAGCGCCCGTATTGTTCATGAATCGGTCCGGGATGGTTGTAGTCACCTTCGTTGGCGTAATCAGGAAGTAAATCGCGCATGATGTCCAGTAAATCCTGTTGTAAAAACTCGATATCAAAATTGTTGATATCATGGGATGATTCCTGGATCATCACACTACAGGTGGTGTGGTGAGAAACTACGGTACAGGTACCGTTTTTAATGCCGGAAGCTGCTACGATTTCCATGACTTCTTTACTGATGTCATGGAAGGTCGGAATCCAACCTCGAGATTGTACTTCAATTTCTTTTTGCACAACTTTAAATTCCATACTTGTTTTCTCCTTTATTTTATTATGATTAATTGCTTATCGTTTACTTTATCTGAGTGAATAAGTGAAACGTTTTCATCCAAAGTAATATTATTACAAAAAAGCCGGGAAATCTAGATAAAACCAGCGAAATATTGCGTATTTCTTTCGTTTTACTTACTAATGCCTAAGAAATATATTGAATAATGCGTAAAACAAAAGTAAAATAACAATATATTGAGATTTAGAGGGAATAACATGCTTAAAATAGCTCCTTCGTTGATTTCGGCTGATTTAGCCAATTTAGCTGCAGAAATTAAGAGATTAGAAAGCTGGCAAGCGACCATGTTACATTATGATGTTATGGATGGCCTTTATGTTCCTAATCTGTCTTTTGGCTTGCCGCTGTTACGGGCTATTCGACCTATAACCAAACTTCCGCTTGATGTCCACTTGATGATCGTTCAGCCGGAAAGATATATTGCCGAATTTGCTGAAGCCGGAGCTGACATCATCACGGTGCATCAGGAAGCTACGGTTCATTTGCATCGGGTTATCACGATGATTAAAGAGAAAGGCTTAAAAGCCGGTGTAGCCTTAAATCCGGCGACACCGCTTTGGGTGCTAAATGATGTTATTTCTCTGGTTGATGTGGTCATCCTGATGGCAGTTAATCCCGGCTTTGGCGGCTCTAAGTTCATTGAATCTACCTTTGACAAAGTTAAGGAACTAAAAGAAATAATCACAAAGCGGCAACTTACTGTAGCCATAGAAATCGACGGCGGGGTAAATGCGGATAATGCTGCAGCACTGCAAAAAGCCGGTGCTGATATCTTGGTAGCCGGAACGGCGATTTTTAAAGCCGAAGATCCCCAAACGATGATTTCGCGCTTGGCTAATAGCTGCGGCTCAAAGCAGGACTAAGGAAAAGTGAAGACCATGAATACCGAAGATCGTCAGAATAACATCAAAGAGCTCATCGAAAGAGAAGGGCGGGTTAATGTCGGCCAACTGGCTGACTTTTATGGCAAATCCCAAGCGACCATACGTAATGACCTCAAAGAAATGGAAAGCAAGCATCTTCTGCAGCGCGTTCATGGTGGGGCTATCAGCCAGAAGAGTGCTTATCGCTCTTATTATGAAACCACCTTAAATGAAAGAATGAATATCAACAAAACCGAGAAGCTGCTGATTGCCAAAGCTTGTGCCGACTTAGTTTCTGATGGCGAGATTATCATGATTGACTCAGGAACCACTAATATTTATGTAGCCCGGGAGTTATCACAACGTAATAACTTGACCATCTTAACTAACGCCGTCTTTGTGGCGCAAGAATTCTACTACAATGCTGGAATTTCCGTCATACTTTTTGGCGGGGAAATGGAGTTTACCAGTCAGTTTACCCATGGTTATGACACTATTGCCCAATTGTCAAAGTATCGTGCCGATAAATTTATTCTTTCGATTGACGGTATCAGCAGTAGCCACGGGGTCACTACTTTCCACTACCAGGAAACGGAAGTCAGCCGCCAAATGATGCAACGGGCTAAGAAAGTCATCGCCGTTTGCGACCACAGTAAAATCGGCGTAGAGGGCTTTTCTTATATAAGTGAGTTAGACAGTATTCATACTCTGGTGACCGATCGTTATGAACAAAACCACAAAGCCTTAGATGCTATCAGAAGTCAAGGTATTGAAGTTATCGAAGTTGGAGTCAAATGATAAAAATGGATATCACAGAAATATTGAAGCCGGAATGTATGACGCTGGAGTTAATAGCGAGTGACAAAATCAGCGCCATCAAAGAAATGATCACCATGTTAAAAAATGCCGGGATTGTCAGTGATGAAGCCGGGATGTTTGAAGCTGTCATGGCCAGGGAGGGTGAATTTGCCACTGATGTCGGTTTTGGCATTGCCATACCCCATGCGCAGTGTCAATGGGTTACAGAATCAGCTGTTGCTTTTGGTCGCTTGCCCAAAGATATCAATTGGTCGGACCAAGAGGAAGATTCTGCCATCCGGATGATTTTTATGATTGCAGTGCCCTTAGAAACCCAGGATGAACATTTGAGAATACTGGCGCACATTGCCCGGCGTTTAATGGATGAGGAAGTTCGTCAAGGAATTTTGCGTGCTGTTGATTCACAAAGCATCATTGAAGCTTTGAAATCATAACAAAAATGAAAGGAGTAGAATTTTATGAAATTAGTTGCAGTAACTAATTGCCCAACCGGGATAGCTCATACCTATATGGCAGCTGAAGCTTTAACTAAAGCCGCTGCTGAATTGGGTGTGGAGATTAAGGTGGAAACTCAGGGATCAATCGGTGCCGAAAATGTGTTGAGTGCCTCGGACATTGCTGAAGCGCATGCGGTTATCATTGCTTCAGCGGTTAAAGTTGATTATGAGCGTTTCGCCGGGAAAACCATTATTGAGTGGCCGGTGGGTAAGATTATTAAGGAGGCGAAAAAAGCGGTTGAAGCGGCTGTTGCCAGTGAGAGGAAGGATGACGGTAAGACAGTAAGCACTGAAGAGCCGAAGACTTTCAGTAATCGCGGGGTACTTCGGCATTTATTTACCGGGATTTCGTACATGATTCCGGTAGTGGCAGCCGGGGGTTTGTTGATCGCCCTTGCTTTTTTGTGGGGTCTAGAACCGGCTGAAGGGACTATCGGTGCTGTGTTGATGACCTTGGGTGGCGCCACCTTAACCTTTATGTTGCCGATAATGAGTGCGTTTATTGCCTATTCTATCGCTGACCGTCCGGGTATTGCCCCTGGTTTAGCTCTGGGCTTTTTAAGTGGCGAAATTGGCTCCGGTTTCTTAGGGGCGATAATTGCCGGATTACTGGTCGGTTACTTTGTTAAATTCTTAAAAGGTGTTAAATTACCACAGGCTTTGGAAGGTATCAGTAGCGTGTTGTTTATTCCTTTGTTGAGTATAGTTGTTATCGGTTTTCTTCTGTACTATGTAATCGGTACGCCGGTAGCCGCCGTCCAAGGGGCTTTGACCGACATGTTGACGAATCTTAATACCATCAGTGCGGTTATGTTGGGGGCGGTAATGGGCTTGATGACGGCTTTTGATATGGGTGGACCTTGCGATAAAGTAGCTTATACTTTTTCCGTAGGTTTGTTAGCTGAAGGCATCACGGCTCCGATGGCTGCTAACATGGCAGCCGGTATGTCACCGGCTATCGGTCTGGCTTTAGCAACTCTGCTTTTTAGAAAACGCTTCAATAAAAGCGAACAGGATGCCGGTAAAACAGCTTGGCTGTTGGGTGCTTGTTTTATTACCGAAGGGGCTATTCCTTTTGCGGCTGCTGATCCTTTGCGCATTTTACCGGCAACGATGATCGGTTCAGCTATCAGCGGCGCCCTTTCCATGATTTTTGGTTGTACACTAAATGCGCCCCACGGTGGCATCTTTGCGATTATGATTCCCGGAGTTGTCGGTAATGTTGTACTTTACATTGTAGCTATTGCTGCCGGTTCAATTGCCACGGCGGTAATCGCTAACTTCACTAAATCGATCGGTAAAAAAGCAGTTGAGTAATTGCTGAGAAATTAGCTGTAGTAAAGGACTGATTAAATCGTCCTTCATTACAGATTTACCACAGAAGCAGAGCTTGTACTTTATGTGGTATCTCACTTTAGGAGAGCGACAATGTACAATAAAAAAATTTTAAAACCGCCTTTCTTTGAGATTGGTCCGAAACAGTATATCTATGGTGATGCGGTATTGGAGTTGGCTTTGATCGCTGAGGAAGCTTCAAGAAAACATAATGTCCAGGTTATCTTTACTGCACCGTTTCCCGATATCTATCGGGTAGCACAGGCCACCAAAGATTTAATCGTCTTTGCCCCGCATATGGACGATATTCGCGTCGGCCGGGGCTTAGCCGATATTTTACCGGAATCGGTACGGGCTGCCGGAGCTAACGGGGTGATGCTCAACCACATCGAAAAACAGGTAACTTACTTAAAACTCAAAAATATTATGAGCCGGGCCAGAGAATTGAGCATGTTGACCTTAATTATTGCCGATTCGGTGGTGGAAGCTAAAGCGGCAGCACTACTAGGAC
>CAZUQA010000107.1:0-2490 GCA_964622375.1 uncultured Erysipelotrichaceae bacterium
TAAACAACTCGCTGACTGTTTGAGCGATACCGTAAGCCACCATTACTTCCGTTCCCCGTGTCGCATAAAACTTCAATAAGGTCGCTAAACCCAATGACCAAAAGACTTCATTAACCACTAAAGGTAAGCCTTTTAAAGCAATGGCTTTCACTAATTCTCTATCTGCTTTAAATATACTACTGACTTTTATTTTAAAGCTAAATTCCCGGGTAAACAGTCGAAAAACTACTAAACCCAATTCAACTAAACGCGAAATAACAATCGCTAAAGCAGCGCCTAATATGCCCAACCGGGGAAAACCAAACTTACCGAAAATCAACAGATAGCTAAGTAACGAGCTTAAACAAAAAGCCACGATCGATGCTTGCATCGGAGCCTTAACTTCACCGGTCGCTCGCATCGCATCGGCGATCGCTAAAGTCAACATCAAGGGTATTAAAGAAAAAGCCAAAGCCTGTAAATAAAGCGCTCCTTGTTCTATTACTTCGACATCCGAACTAAAAAAACCGATAAGCTGTTTAGGCATAAACTCCGCAGCTAGAAAAAACGGTAAAGTCAACAAACTATTTGATAAAAGCGCAATGCGGAAAGATTGCTTCATGCCCGCTTGATTTTTTGCCCCGTAAAATTGCGCGATATAAACAACACAGGCCGCCGTCATGCCAAATAGCCCAAAAAGCGGAACATTATACATCCGGTTGACCAGCACCACCCCAGCCAAAACCACGCCTTTGTTTTCCCCGACGATAATCTGTCCGACCATCACATTATTCATTAAACTGGCAAACGCCGTAATCAGCTGTTGCATCATCAAAGGAGTAGCTAAAGCTAAAACGTGAAGATAAAAACTTTTCCTACTTCTAATTTTCTCTAAAAACATAACGCCATTGTACCACAGTCATTTAGTAAAAAATAAATGAGTATTTAAACCCATTATAGTATAAGCAAGCTATCATAAAGGTTAAGGTGAGAATTAGCTATCAGCTTATTAACACGTTTATATAAAATAGGAAATAACAATTTAACAAGCTTGAAATACAAATTTGACAAACCATGATATAACCATTCAGAAAGCACTATCGTGGTATCCCAACTTGAACAAACCAGTCATAAATATACCAAGAGCTTGAGCTTTTTTCTCTTACCACAAAGAAAATGATTTTACTGACTGAGCATGGTCCTTTTGGATTAGGGTTTTTAAACAGTGAAGAAGTAAATGTACAGTCCTCGTGGTTTGCCCTCATTGCAGTTTCAACATCGGCGAATACTATTATCAGGTCATACTCATCTAATAGTGTTTCGTCAAAAGCATCATGATCCCGGTAGTATTGTAGACAAGCTTCAGCTTCTTTTTCATCATACCAGAGCCTATTCAATCGATAGTCCATCATCCCACGATGTATAGCCCGTACTTCATCGACAGCAGCCTTTATATCTTCATCTTTGTATTTCTCTGAAGGGCCATAAATAATTTCGCTGTTCTCTGTTCTGTCTACGTTTAATACGTAATTTGAGAGTTTGATTATACCAAAGCCTATCAAAGCAATAATGCCGAGAAAGACTAAAAGTGCACTTACCCCTCGTAAAGTAATTCTCTTTTTTCCTTCTTCATCCATAACTCCATTATACAAAACAACATAAGCTTACTTCAAATGGAACTTCGCTTTGTAGCGTCACTTTCATGCCTCCTTCCTTTACTCAGCTAACAAAAAACTGAAGTTACACTTATCAGCAACTTCAGTTCAATGATTTATAATGGTGGAGCCAAGGAGGATCGAACTCCTGACCCCCTGCGTGCAAAACAGGTGCTCTCCCAGCTGAGCTATGACCCCACGAGCATTCATATGGTGGGCCTGAATGGACTTGAACCAACGACCTCACCCTTATCAGGGGTGCGCTCTAACCACCTGAGCTACAGGCCCAATTCATCAATGAATGCCTACTCATTCTAGCACAAGGCAAAATCAAGTGTCAACAGCTATCACAAGCCGGCTGAGGTCTCATTACGATAACGAAAATTACCCTATTTTTCAGCCTAGAAGCTATTATCAAAATGCCTGTTTTTTCGCTTGTAGGTAGTTAACAGCTGAGGCAATAACCGCTAAAGCGAAAGCTATTGCTCCCAAGACAAAAGCTAAACGAGGTCCTTGACTGTACAAAAATCCGGCTAGTAAAGAGCCCGCAATCATGCCTAAAGCATGCATGGAATTATAATATCCCACCAGCAAGCCGTTATTTTTTTTGGTAACATCCGCCAGTATCGCTTGAATTAAAGGCTGACTAACCGCACTGGCGCTCAAAAAGCTGATGTTGACGATAATAAAAGGTAACATCTCTTCGATAAAGACGATCGTTAACATCGTCACAAAACAGACTAACAAGACGGCAATTAATGAACGTTTCTTATCGGTTTTGTTCAACAACCACATACCCACTGTCGGATTGGCGATGAGCGTAATAAAACCGACTAAGGCTTTCAACAAACCATTA
>CAZUQA010000108.1:0-20612 GCA_964622375.1 uncultured Erysipelotrichaceae bacterium
TGCCGAAATAACCAGTTTCAAAAAACTTGGAAGCGCTATCGAGTATATGTGGCAGGGTGACCCGACTTTTTGGGGCGGGCGTAATCCGATACTATTTCCCATTGTCAGCAATACTTACAGCGGGACTTATGAGATTGACGGTGTCACTTATGCTATGGGCAACCACGGTTTAGCTCGTCATTTGGATTTCATGGTTTGTGAGAAAGACAGCGACAGCCTAAGTATGTTTACGACATCAAGCGTCGAGACACTAAAACAGTACCCCTTCGACTTTAAATTGGCAGTTGAGTATGTTTTAACTGACACTAAACTGGAAATAAATTATTTAGTGGAAAATAGCGGAAATAGACTAATGCCTTTTACCATCGGTTTACATCCGGCTTTTAATGTACCGCTGACCTCCGGCGTGTTTTCTGACTATAAAATAGTCTTTGAAAAAGAAGAAGAAGCGACCAAACTCAGCAGAAACGGTAATGAAACAATCAAAGGTTTAAAGGAGATCGCTTTAGACTATGAAACTTTTGATCGCGAGCCCACTCTGCTTTATAAAGACCTGAAAAGTGATTATGTACAGCTGACTAACGGCGAAGAAGGTTTAGAGGTTGGTATCAGCGGCTTTACCTATCTGGCTTTTTGGTGTGGTAAACGTGCACCTTTTTTATGTATTGAGCCTTGGTATGGTATTGGTGATATGAAGGAGAATAATCTGCCATTTGCCGAAAGAGAAGGGATGATGTCTTTGGCACCGGGAGCCGTGTTTAATTGTGGCTATTACATCAAGTTATTATAAATAATATCTAGGGATAGAATTGGAGGACGAAAGAGTGTTCAATATAATTATTAAAGAGGATTATCGACAGATCAGTGAAGCAGCCAACGAGATAGTCAGGGAACTGTTGGCAAAAAAACAAGATGCGATATTTGGCTTAGCTACCGGTTCAACGCCACTAGGTTTGTACTCAGCGATGATTGCCGATAATGAACAAAACATCACGGATTACCAGAAAGTTGTTACTTTCAATTTAGATGAATATATCGGTTTGCCGGACAAACATCCGCAATCCTATAAGAGTTTTATGGAAGAGAATCTATTTTCGAAAATCAACATTAAACTGGGAAATACCCATTTACCGCTTGCCCGGGATAGTCAAGATTTAAGGGCTTGTCAGGATTATGAGGAACTCTTAGCGGATTATGTAATTGATATTCAAGTGCTGGGAATTGGGGCTAACGGTCATATCGGTTTCAATGAGCCGGGGACAGCTTTTGATTCTTTCACCCATATAGTGGAGTTGGCAAAACGTACCAGACTGGATAATCAAAGATTTTTTAGTTCATTGGATGAAGTTCCGACTCATGCGATTACCATGGGCATTGCGACGATCATGAAAGCTAAGAAGATTATTCTTTTAGCCAGTGGGGAAAACAAAGCGCAAGCGGTATTTGAAATGATCAATGGCCCCATCGTTGAGGAAATGCCGGCGAGCATCTTGCAGAAACATCCTAATGTTATTGTGCTTCTTGACAAAGCAGCTGCCAGTAAACTGTAATGGAGATAATTAAAGCCGAAGAATATCAGGAAAAAATAGCTTCGGGTTTTGTCTTGGTTGATTTTTTTGCCGCTTGGTGTGAACCCTGTAAACTATTACAGAGACAGTTGAGCGAACTGTCAGGACAGTTTGAACAACTTAAGATTTATCAAATTGATGTTGAAACAGCCGGGGAGTTGATTCGCCAATTGAAAGTAATCTCACTTCCGACAATGTTGCTATATAAAGACGGAGACTTGTTAAAAGAGATTAACGGGTATTATCCCAGTAGCGTACTAAAAAAACTCTTGACTGTCTATCTTAACTCAGAAAACACTGATTAACCAATGTTTTTCTGTCAGAAAAAACACACAAAAAAGCCAATAAATCATAAAACAGTAATAAGCAAAAAAAGTAAAAATACTTGTTGAAATCTGAATGCTATCGAGTATAATATAATGGTGTTTACTACTAAGTGATATTAAGTTTAGTATAAGTAAACAGAAAAAAATGAATATTGGCGATAGAATCAGAAATCTCAGAATGATAAATGATCTCACTTTGGAAGAGCTTGCCAGCCGTTGTGAACTCACCAAAGGTTTTCTTTCACAACTGGAGAGGGACCTGACAGCTCCTTCAATCAGCACGTTAAAGGATATTTGTGAAGTGTTGGGGGTCAGTTTGTCGGAGTTTTTTCAGGAGCCCCAAGAAGAGAAAGTGGTGTTTACCCGCGATGACTTTTTCCAGGATAATCAGGAAACCTGTACTATTAAGTGGATTATCCCCAATGCCCAGATTCGCAGTATGGAACCAATATTAGTTAGTTTACCGGCTGCCGGTAAATCACCGGAACTACCGCCGCATGAAGGTCAGGAGTTTGGGTATGTCCTCAGCGGACAAATCACCTTGATGATGCAAAATAAAAAACAGTTGGTAAAAAAAGGGGAGAGTTTCTACCTTGAAGGAACTTACCACCACTACTTTATTAATGAGACAAAAAGTCCGGCAGAATATATTTGGGTCAGCAACCCACCCTTGTTTTAGGAGGATAAGATGAAAACTATAATTCAGTTTAAAAACATCGTCAAAGAATTTGATAATGTCTTGGTGTTAAAAGGTATAAATTTGGATATTGAAGAAAACGAATTTGTGACCCTTTTAGGTCCTTCCGGTTGTGGCAAGACAACCTTATTGCGTATTTTAGCGGGGTTTGTCGAACAAAATGAGGGTCAGGTTTTCTTTGACGGTATTGAAATCAGTAAAATTCCGCCTTATAAAAGAGAAGTGAATACCGTCTTTCAAAGATATGCTTTATTTCCCCATATGGATGTTTTTGAGAATATTGCTTTTGGCTTAAGAATCAAGAAAGAAAGCGAAGATATCATTCAACAAAAAGTTGATAAAATGGTGAACTTAGTGAATCTCAAAGGTTTTGAACACAAAGCGGTTACTTTGCTTTCCGGCGGCCAACAACAAAGAGTAGCGATAGCTCGCGCTTTGATCAATGAACCCATGGTTTTATTATTGGATGAACCTTTAGGAGCTCTAGATCTAAAGCTACGCAAGGAAATGCAACTGGAATTAAAGAAAATTCAACAGGAAGTAGGAATTACCTTTATTTATGTTACCCATGATCAGGAAGAAGCTTTGACGATGAGCGATAAAGTTGTGGTAATCAACGAAGGAGAAATCCAGCAAATCGGTACTCCGGTTGACATTTACAACGAACCGGAGAACCGTTTTGTCGCCAACTTTATCGGCGACTCCAATATCATCGAAGGTTTAATGCCGGAAGACTATCTCATCAGTTTTGATGGCGCGGAATTTGAATGTGTCGACTACGGTTTTGAAGACAATGAAGAAGTTGACATTGTTATTCGTCCGGAAGATTTGACGATTGTCGAAGTTGATCAGGGCAAATTGACCGGGGTAGTGACATCGATTATCTTTAAAGGGGTTCACAATGAGATAACGGTTAAAACTTTGTACCGTGAATTTTTAATCCACACTACCCAAACGACGGAAATCGGCAAAGAAGTCGGTTTACATTTCTTTCCCGATGACATTCATGTCATGAGCAAAATGGAGTCTTACTGAGATGTACGTTTTCAACAAACTGGTACGGCCCTATATTGTCTTCATGAGTATTTTTATCGTGGTGCCGATGGTTCTAATTTTGTTGTACGCCTTTACCCAAGCTGGCAACAATGTCCAAACTTTCAGATTCACTTTGGATAATTTCCTGAAATTTGTTGATCCGGTTTTTATCAAAGTCTTATTAAAATCTTTACAGATAGCCTTAATAACTACGGTAATCTGTATAGTAGTCGGCTATCCGGTAGCTTACATAATCGCCAATATCTCCGGTAAATTTGGGGGCTTGTTAATTTTATTGATTACTTTTCCGATGTGGATTAACATGTTAGTTCGGACCTACTCTTGGATGGGGATACTCTCGGATGCCGGTATTATCAGTAATCTGTTGAAGTACTTTGGTTTTACACCGATGGAGTTGCTTTATACTGATTTTGCGGTGGCTTTGGGTATGGTGTATAACTCTTTACCTTTTATGATTTTACAAATCCACAGTTCTTTGGATAAGATGGATAAAGCTATCATCAATGCCAGCTATGATTTGGGGGCTAACAGAATTCAAACTTTCTTAAGAGTGGTATTACCGCTGTCTTTGCCCGGAGTTATTTCGGGAATTACCTTGGTTTTCTTGCCGGCAGTTTCTACTTTTGTCATTCCTAAACTATTGGGTGGCGGCCAGTATATGTTAATCGGTAATCTTATTGAGAAACAGTTTATTACTGTTGGCGATTGGAACTTCGGTTCGGCGGTTTCTTTGATTATGGCTTTGATTATCATGTTATCGATGTATTTGACCAAGAAAGTCGACAAGAACCCGGAAGAGGAAAGAAAAGGAGCCAAGCCATGGTAGGAGTAAAGAAAAATAAGTGGTTTCCGGCTTTAGTAATCATTGTCATGTTGTTGTTTTTCTATTTGCCGATTATCGTCATGATGGTTTTTTCATTCAATGATTCCCGTTCATTGACGGTATGGCAGGGTTTTTCTTTACGTTGGTATCAGTCTTTGTTTAACGATCGGGAAATGATGAGCGCCATCCAAACGACAGTAGTTATTGCGTTAATTGCCACCTTGGTTTCAACTTTTATCGGGACGATTACAGCCATCGGTTTATCAAAATCAAAAAGGGTAATCCGGGATATTGTTTTAACGGTAAATGATTTCCCAATACTGAATCCCGAAATTGTAACGGCGATCGGTATGATGTTGTTTTTCTCCACCTTAGCAATTCCCAAAGGTTTTATGACGATGTTACTGGCGCATATTGCTTTCTGCATCCCATATGTCATATTGAGTGTACTGCCGAAGTTGCGTTCTTTAGACCCAAATGTGGCTGAGGCGGCTTTAGATTTAGGAGCGACCCCTTGGCAAACTTTAAGTAAGGTTATCGTGCCCCAGATTTGGGGTAGCATTGTCGCCGGAGCGCTAATAGCTTTTACTATGTCCTTTGATGATTTTGTGATTTCCTATTTTTCTACCGGTAACGGGGTGAAGAATATTTCAATAATGGTCTATACCATGACCAAACGGATTAATCCGACGATCAATGCTTTATCGACGATTATGGTAGCGGTTATTACCGTGGTCTTAGTTATCATCAATGTACTACCACTACTAAAAAATCGGAACAATAAAGAAAGGATTTTAAAGGAGGGATACTAATGAAAAAGTTATTATTGTTGTTAATTGCGGGTGTTTTATTGACAGCTTGTGGTACGAAAAAACCCAACAACAAGAATTCTTGTTCCACATTGAAAGTTTATTCTTGGGGGGTTTACATCGGACCGAATGTAAAAAGTGATTTTGAAAAGAAATATAATGTCAGAGTTATTTATGATGAATTTCCATCAAATGAAGACATGTACACCAAACTGCAGGGTGGTGAATCTTACGATGTGATTTATCCTTCAGATTATATGATTGAAAGGTTAATCGCTGAAGACTACCTGCAGAAAATTGATAAAAGTCTGATACCGAATTTCGACAGATTATTAGAAAGTGTCAGAGATTGGGACTACGACCCGGGTAACCAGTACTCCGTTCCTTATTTTTGGGGGAATGTTGGTTTACTTTACAACACGGAAAATGTTGATGAAGATGATTTAGAAAAACAGGGCTATGGTATTATGGCAAACCCGAAATATAGTGGGCGGATTATTGTTTATGACTCAGAAAGAGATGCTTTCATGATGGCTCTTAAGGCTTTAGGTTATTCGATGAACAGTAGTGACGAAAAAGAAATTGAAGCGGCTTACCAATGGTTGCTTAAGCAGAAGGACACTATGAGACCGCTGTATCAAGATGATCAATCGATTGACGGTATGGTAGCCGGTAGTCGCGATCTTGCCTTGATGTATTCCGGTGATGCGGTTTATGTCATGGGAGAAAATGAAGACATGGCTTTCTATATACCGGAAAGCGGAACTAATCTTTGGCTGGATGCTATGGTTATACCCAAGGATTCCAATTGCCGGGATTTAGCTCATAAATGGATTAATTTCCAGTTGGAGCCGGATATTGCCCGCCAAAATACTTTGGAAGTTTGTTATACCACAACCGTGGCTGAGATCTATGATGAGATGATTGGTGAAGACGGTGAGTTTGCGGATATTAGCGCTTACCAAGTGAGGACGGATAATCCCCGGGATGAGATTTTCCATTATAACGCCGAGATTAAAAAAATCTTGGCAGATTTATGGACCCGAGTGCACGCTCATTAAGGCCAGAGGGTGTTCTCCAGCAAAAAAATGATATTTTCGTAAAGCATCTGTGATTTTTTACAGATGTTTTTGTTTGGCATAAAACCTGATCAATTAGGATAATACCAGACAATAAACAAGGGAACTGATGAATTGTAGGAAGGCATTGCCTTGAAAAGGTAGTTGTTAAGTAGTAGAATTAAAACAGAAAAGTTACATGGTAACTTAAGGAGGAAAAAAGTGAAATTATTCAAATCATTTTTGGTTTTCTTTCTTGTTCTGGGTCTTTTTGCCGGATGTGAGAAGAAACCAGTTGCGAAATTAGGGGGCGAGTTGGTTATTTATTCACCTAATTCAGCAGGCTTAGTTGACAATATTATTCCGGCTTTTGAGGAAAAATATGGTGTGACTGTACACTTAGTTTCCGCGGGAACCGGGGAATGTCTTGCTAAGATCGATGCAGAAAAGGAAAACCCCCAAGCTGATATTCTTTATGGTGGAATGAATTTGGGAGTTTTGAAACAATATCCCGATCTTTGGGAAGAGTATGTTTCACCCAATGATAAGCTTATTGATGAAGCGTATCGCAACAAAACCGGCTTTTTTACTAATTACTGTTTAGATGGTTCAGGCATTTTCATCATCAATAATAAACTAGCTAAAGAACTTGGCCTCGACGGTAAAATCAAAGGTTATAACGATTTATTGAATCCGGCATTGAAGGGTAAGATTTCTTACGGTGACCCGACAGCGTCTTCCAGCGCTTGGGCTGAATTATCCAATATGTTAGCAGTAATGGGTGATGAACCCTACGATGAGAAAGCCTGGGCTTGGGTTGAAAAGTTTGTCGAAAACCTGGGCGGTATTCAAATCGGTAGTTCTTCGGCGGTTTGGAAAGGTGTCGTAGAAGGAGAATATGTGGTTGGTGTTTCTTATGAAGACCCCTGTGTCCAAGCTTTACAAGATGGCGCCGATGTTACTTTAGTTTACCCCGAAGAAGGTGCAGTTTGGTTACCGGCGGGTACGGCGATTATCAAAAACGCTAAAAATATGGCACAAGCCAAAGCTTTCATTGATTTTATCATTTCTGAAGAGGGCCAAAAGCTCCAAGCTAAAACGACAGTTCGCGGAACAAACACTAAAATACCGCCAGAAAATCCCTTTGTTCAATCATTTAGTAATTTAAAGATTATCGTTGAAGATATCGAATTTGTAGCTTCAAAGAAAACTGAATGGCAAGCACGTTATGCCCAAATCAGAGATAATTTAGCTTCAAAGAAATAAGTTAAATCTCGGGGAATCAGATTATGAGCGTCAATATTAAAATCAGGGACGCAATCAAACGTTACGGAGATAACACAATAATTTCTGGGCTATCCTTGGATGTAAAGGAGGGTGAATTCTTCACCCTCCTTGGTCCATCCGGCTGCGGGAAGACGACTTTGCTGCGGATGATTGCCGGCTTTAACACTATCGAAGGCGGAGACTTCTATTTCAATGATGTGCGGATAAACGATTTAGATCCGGCTAAACGCAACATTGGAATGGTGTTCCAAAACTATGCTATTTTTCCCCATTTAAATGTCAGAAACAACGTGGCTTTTGGCTTAAAAAATCGTAAACTGCCAAAGGATGAGATTAACAAACTGACACAAGAATTTATGGAGTTGATGCATATTGCTGAATTTGCTGATCGTCAACCGGATAAACTCTCCGGCGGACAACAGCAAAGGGTGGCTTTAACGCGAGCCCTGGTCATTAAACCCGATGTCTTGTTGATGGATGAACCATTAAGCAATCTAGATGCCAAACTACGGGTTGAGATGCGGGCGGTTATTAAGGAAATTCAGAATACTGTGGGGATTACCAACATTTATGTCACCCACGATCAGGAAGAAGCGATGGCGGTTAGTGACCGCATTGCAGTCATGAATGAGGGCGAGATACAACATATCGGCACACCGAAAGATTTATACCAAAGACCGGCTAACTTGTTTGTGGCGACCTTTATTGG
Organism: uncultured Erysipelotrichaceae bacterium; assembly: GCA_964622375.1. Classification (GTDB taxonomy): domain Bacteria; phylum Bacillota_I; class Bacilli_A; order Erysipelotrichales; family Erysipelotrichaceae; genus CAZUQA01. Next base: position 8,334 of record CAZUQA010000108.1, read on the forward strand.
GCGCACCAATGTAATGTTAGCTCAGCTACAAAAAGAAAATAACAAAACATATTTAGTTTTAAGCCCAACTTACAAATTGGAAATGGATAATATTTTACCACAATACCAAAGCGACCAAGCGGTGCAGGTCTCCATTCGTCCGGAAGAGTATGTCATTTTAACGGATAAAGAAAGCGGCTTAACAGCTACCATCGATGATTGTGTTTTCCTGGGTTTGAATACGCATTATTTTGCCCATTTAACAAATGGCGAAAGAATAGAAATCATTCAGGAATCCTTAATAGATAGTACGATACCCAAAGGTGAAGTGGTGCATTTAAGTGTTAAAAGTGAAAAAGTCAATGTCTTTAGTGAAGATGGAGCAGTCAATATTGTTCGTGGTGTCAACAATGATGCTACACAATACAATAAGGCCAAAGAGTAAAGACCTATGAAAAAACGCTGGGATGTTTGGCTGATAATCTCAACTGCAATCTTGCTGGCTTACGGATTTTTTATGTTGTATCCTTTGTTTACGATATTCAAATCGGCGGTTATCACCAATAATCAGTTTACTTTAGAGCATTTTGCTAAGTTTTTCGGGAAAGCGATTTACTTTCGATCACTAACGAACTCATTTAATGTTTCAATATGGACAACCGTCATCGCCTTGGTTTTAGGGGTGCCTTTGGCCTATTTCTATAATCTTTATGAAATTAAGGGGAAGACTTTTATTCAGATGATTATCATTCTCTGTTGTATGTCAGCGCCTTTCATAGGAGCTTATTCTTGGATTTTGTTAATGGGACGTTCCGGAATAATTACCCAACTAATTGAAGGCTTAGTCCGCAGTATCGGGTTTGCGACTTTTAAAATGCCGAGTATCTACGGCTTTAACGGTATTCTGTTAGTCGGAGCATTACAACTATTTCCCCTGGTGTTTTTGTATGTTTCCGGTGCTCTTAAGAACATTGATAATTCCTTACTGGAAGCAGCCGAGAATATGGGCTGTTCCGGGTTCAAACGTTTCTTTAAGGTTATCATTCCTTTATGCATGCCGACAATCTTGGCGGCAGCCTTGATGGTTTTTATGCGGGCTTTTGCAGATTTTGGGACACCGCTATTAATCGGTGAGGGTTATCGAACTTTCCCGGTCGAGATTTACAATCAATATATGGGAGAAGTAGGAATCGATAAGAGTTTTGCCTCAGCTATTTCGATTATCGCAATTATTGTTACCGCGGTGATTTTTCTGGCGCAAAAGTTTATTGCCAACCGCTTTGATTTTAAAATGAATGCCTTAAACCCCATTGAAAGAAAAAAGGCTAAGCCCTTGGCAAGCCTGCTAATGCACGGCTTTACTTACTTTCTGGTATTTCTGGCTTTTTTACCCCAAATCTATGTGATGTACACCTCGTTTTTGAAAACCAGTGGTAAAATGTTTGTAAAAGGCTACAGTTTCAACAGCTACATCAAAGTTTCCAAAGATTTGATAAATTCTTCAAAAAACACTTTTGTCATTGGCGGACTAGCCCTGGTAGTGGTGATATTGCTGGCAATCCTGATAGCTTATTTAGTAGTAAGAAGAAGGAGTGCGCTCAATAATTTGATTGACACTTTTTCGATGTTACCGCATATCATTCCGGGGTCCGTTGTCGGCATTGCTTTAGTGGTAGCCTTCAATCGTAAACCCTTCGCTTTAGCCGGAACAGCCATAATAATGATTATCGCTTTAATAATCCGGCGTTTGCCTTATACCATTCGTTCTTCGGTAGCCATCCTGCAACAGATTCCCTTGACTGTAGAAGAAGCGGCAATTTCCTTAGGCTCCAGTAAACTGGCTGCTTTCTTTAAAGTGACGGTTCCGATGATGGCTAATGGTATTTTGTCCGGAGCGATACTGAGTTGGGTAACCATCATTACCGAGATTTCGACGGCAGTTATCCTGTATAACTATCGCACCATGACTTTAACTTTAGCTATCTACACTCAAGTTTTAAGAGGAGCCTATGGTCCGGGAGCTGCTATTGCGACGGCCTTAAATGTTTTCACTATTGTTTCTTTGTTGCTGTTTATGCGCGTTTCAAAAACCAAAGAAATAACTTTCTAATAAAGAATAATTGAGCACAAATCAGCTGAAAGGCTGATTTTTTATAAGCTATATTGCGATTTATCACAACAAAATGTGCTATTATACTGGTAGGTATAATTATGGAAAAAGTCATCGAATATTTGAAAAATCCGCTAACATTGTATATCGGAGGCGCTGTAGTTGCTTTGCTGTTTATCATGATTTTCGTAAGAATGTTGCGTACAAAGAGCTTGCGTAATGCTTTTGCTACTTATAATTATGACTATAATTCACTTAAAACTGTCCCTTTGTTATTTAAGTTGAACAAGGCGACGGCTTTAGCTAAGGTTAGCCAGGAAATCAGAGAGATGGCAGAAGTCGCTAAAACCGATTATGATACCGTGGCGGATAATCTGAGAAAACTCATTGAGATTATCAGTGAAAGTGAAGACTATTTGGAACTGGGTAAAACCGGCAAAGTCAGAAAACGCATTGATGATATCGAAGATTTGTTGGCGCTGACTAAAGTTCAGGTCACCCAGCTTGATGAGCGACTTGATGAAATATTGGAACAAGAATCACAATTACGTTTGCGAATCAATAAACTAAAGGATCTGTATCAGGATATCAAACATGCCATCAATGCCGACGTTGACCGTTATGCTTATTGTATTGAAGTGGTTGATGAGCATATGACTCTGATTGAAGCCGAGTTTACCAATTTTGAAAATGCGATTTTGGCATCGAAGTTTTCCGATGCTACCGAGATTATCAATGATATCTCAACGCGGGTTGCTAATCTCAATGCGATAATCAACCAATCACCACTAGTGATTGAGAAAGCGAAAAATGAATTGCCCCAGATGCTGGATGCCGTTCGTAATCAATATATTGCAGCAATGGAGGCTGGAGTTTGTTTTAGCGGCTTGCCGATAGAAACAACTTTAGATACCATTGTCGAAGCTATTAAAAATACCGCCAGTGATATCCGCAGTGGGAAAGTAAATGAGATAGTTGAGCAGTTTAATAAATACAGCAGCCAATTACAGAATCTGACAGTGGCTATCAATAAGGAAATTCAAGCTTTCCAAGAGGTTAAAGCGCTTAATGAAGCCATCAACACTCGTTTGGATTTGCAACAAAAGAAAGTTGCGGAGAATTTTCATCTCAGCGAGGATTTGCGTTTGCGCTATAAAGTCAGCAGTAATAACAGTGATTTGAAACAGCAGGAAAACCAGCTTAATATTAATCGCAGTCAACTCAACAGTATCATGAGTGAGTTAAACAACCAAAAAACCTTAACTTCTAATTTATTGTTACGTCTGGTGGAACTGCAGACGGCAATTGAAAACAGTATTCTGGCACTTGACAGCTACTACAAAGGTTTAAAGGAAATAACCAAAGATGAAGATGCGGCTAAAGAGAATCTGTTGAAACTTAATCTTTTAGTTAATCAAACGATGGCAGCAGTCAACCGGCACTATCTGCCATCAATTTCCGAAACCTATCATTATGATTTAAAAAAGGCGCAAGAGAAAATTGCCAATGTTGAAGCTTTGTTGAGTGAAGAGAAACTTCAAGTTGCGCAATTGAAGGCAACGATTGATGATGCTAATGACTTTGTACGAGCGTTCTTTAATGAGGTTAATAATGTAGTGGGCACCTGTAAATTAGCGGAAAAGACAATTGTCTTCTGTAATAAATATCGGGCGACCTTCAGTGACATTGATTCCGACTTAACTAAAGCGGAAATGGCTTTTCATAATGGCGAGTATTCTGTGGCTTTAAGCTTGTCGTTACCAATTGCTCAAAGGATGTTTCCCACTAATTATTTAGATTTAATTAAGGAGTACAGCATTTGACACCGGAGATTTACTTTGATAATGCCGCTACCACCCCGGTAGAAAAAACGATAAGTGAAGCTTTGCTTAAACTGCTAGAGAATCAGTATTACAATGCTGATTCTTTATATGATAATGCCATCAAGCTAAAACAACAAATAGAAAAATCGCGGCAAGCAGTAGCGGCTTTGTTGGGGGCTAAAGCAGCTGAGCTTATTTTCACTTCCGGAGCTTCTGAAGGTAATAACCAAATTATTCGGGGTTTAGTTGACTATTACGGTAATAAAAGACCACATTTGATTACCACAACGGTCGAACACTCCAGTGTGAAAGAAGTTTTTGACTACTATGAAAACCAAGGATTTCGCGTAGACCGGATTGCCGTGAACCAAAAAGGAGAATTGGATTTTCAACAATTGGCTACTTGTTTAAAAAAGGATACTCTATTGGTAAGTATCATGGCGGTAAACAATGAAGTAGGAACTATTTTTCCGGTTAATGAGTTAGCGCATTATGTCAAAGAGAATTCCCGCGCTTTCTTTCATAGTGACATGACACAAGCTTTAGCTAAGGTTCCCGTGTCTTTGGACAACATCGATTTTGCCAGTTTTTCTTTACACAAGATTGGGGGCTTAAAAGGTTCCGGCTTTATCTATAAACGTTGGGGAACGAATTTAATACCTTTAATTATGGGGGGGCAACAAGAGTTCAATCAACGAGCGGGAACTTCCAATGCACCTTATCAGTTGTTAGCAGCTAAAACTCTTGATTTAGCTTTAAAACAAGATCAGAATCAAATTAAGGGTTTAGCGGAAACTCTAGTCGTGGGCTTGCAGAAAATAGCTGCGGTAAAAATCAACAGTGCGCATGCAACGCCCTATATTGTCAACTTCTCTTTGGACAACATCAGTTCCCAAGTTGCCATAAATGCTTTAGCTAATAAAGGTATTATGGTAAGCGGACAGTCAACTTGTTCTACTAAAAAATACGAGTACTCTTTGGTTTTAAAAAATATGGGCTTCCCCGAAAAATTTTGTCGCAATTCACTGCGCGTAAGTTTCTGGCACCAAAACACCATAAAAGAAGTTGAAATTTTTCTTAGGTGTTTGCAGGAGGTTATCAGTAGTTATGGTTTATGATTTTATTTTAGTGCGTTATGGCGAACTGACTTTGAAGGGTCATAATAAGAATGATTTTATCAAGCGCCTTAATCAAAATATCAAATCAGCTTTTTCGTCTTATCCCCAGCTTGACTACTTCAGTAAACACGACCGCCTGTTTATCGCGTTAAATGGTATGGATGGCAGGGAGTTAATCAAAAAGTTGGAAACGGTTTTTGGCATCAGTAGCTTTTCTTTAGCTTTGCGATGCGACAATGATATCACGGCAATTCAACAAAAAGCTTTGAGCTTAACGCAAAACAGTAAAGCCCAAACTTTTAAGGTAAATGCGCGACGCAGCGATAAGCGTTTCCCCATGATATCCGATCAGATCAATCGTCAGGTTGCTGCTGTTATTCTTAGCCATACCCAACTGCAAGTTGATGTACATCAGCCGGAGTTGACTTTGCTGATTGAGGTGCGCGATGATGGAACGTATATCATGGATAATAAATATTGGGGTGGGCAAGGATTGCCGCTTGGTAGCAGTGATCGGGCATTGTTGCTTTTGTCCGGGGGTATTGATTCAGTGGTTGCCGGCTATTTGACAATGAAAAAAGGTGTCAGTCTGCACTGTTTGCACTTTGAATCGGCGCCCTATACTTCGCTTCAAGCTCTGAATAAAGTCCGAGATTTGTGTCGGAAACTTAGTTTTTATCAAGGTCAGATAATACTGCATATCATTAGTTTTACTAAGATGCAATTAGCTATCAACAAAGCCGTACCGGAAAGCTACACCATTACAATAATGCGGCGTATGATGTTGCGAATTGCCGAGAAGCTGGCTTTAGCCAACAATTGTTTGGCTTTGGTCAGCGGTGAAAGTATCGGACAAGTTGCTTCCCAAACTTTAGCCAGCATGCAGGTTATCGGTGAGGTGGTCAATATACCACTTATTCGCCCTTTGGTCAGTTATGATAAAGTCGAAATAATCAACCTGGCTAAAAAACTGGAGACCTATGAAATTTCTTGTTTGCCGTACGAAGACTGTTGCACGATTTTTACCCCCAAAAACCCAACGACTAAACCAAATTCCGCTAAGGCTTTGCGTTATGAGTCAGAATTGTCATATAATGAGTTGATACAGGAAGCTTTAGAAAATCAAGTAATTGAAGTAATTAAATATAATGAAGATAAGGAGTAGATATAGCTTATGGCTTTTGAAAATTTAACCAACCGCTTAAATAAAACTTTCCGTAATATCATCGGTAAAGGTCGCTTGTCCGAGAAAAACATGGATGCCATGTTACAGGATATTCGAGTAGCTTTACTGGAATCCGATGTCAATTATCGGGTTACCCAAATGTTTTTAGAGAGTATCAAAGAAAACTTTGACGGCGCTAATGTCATTGCCTCTTTGCAACCGGCGCAGATGGTTTACAAGATTGTCCGTGATCAACTAATTAAATTATTGGGCGATGAAAATGCCACGCTGAAATTCAATCTGCACGGCTTGACCAGCATCATGATCGTTGGTCTGCAAGGAAGCGGGAAAACCACGGCGGCTGCCAAAATCGCCAAACAGTTAATTACCAAACAATCCAAGAAAGTGTTATTGGTAGCCGGGGATATTGTCCGCCCGGCAGCCATTGAACAGTTACAGGTATTAGCTGGGGAAATTCCTTGTGCAGTTTTTACTTTAGGTACACAGACACCGGTAATAGAAACCATAAGGAAAGCACAATCTTACGCCAAAGAAAATAACTTTGATACCTTGATAATTGATACTGCCGGACGCTTGCATATCGACGAGGAATTGATGCAGGAGTTAGTGGAAATTGAGAAGTTATTGAAACCTGATGAAATATTACTGACAGCTGATGCCATGAGTGGTCAGGATATCGTCAATGTGGCTAATGACTTTACCCAACGTTTAAAAATCAGCGGTTTGATTGCCACGAAATTTGACGGTGACTCCAAGGGCGGTGGTGTTTTATCGGTTAAAGCTATTAGCGGCGTGCCGGTGAAGTTTGTTTCCGTCGGCGAAAAAGTTGATGATTTGGACATCTTCTACCCTGAGAGAATGGCTGATCGGATTTTAGGCATGGGCGATGTCATGACTTTGATTGAACAGGCCGAAGAGAAGCTGGATGCTGATGTCAATGCCCGTTCCTTAGAGCGTTTGATGAGCGGGGAATTTACTATTACCGATATGTTGCATCAATTAGAACAGGTGACCAAAATGGGGCCACTCAGCGGTTTGATGGGTATGATTCCCGGGATGAATCAATTAGCCGGGGCAATCAATGATGAAGACGCCAATAAAGAGATGCGCAAACAGATTGCCATCATGCGCAGTATGACAGTAGAGGAAAGAGAAAACCCCCAACTACTGCGTACTTCACGTAAAAGCCGAATTGCCAAAGGCAGTGGCACAAAAATGGAAGAGGTTAACAAACTCATTTCCACTTATGAAAAATCAAAAAAACAGATGGAAATGTTGACGAAAATGGCCAGTAGCGGCAATTTACCGGATTTTTCCAAGATTTTCAAACAGTAATTCCATTCCCATCACATATTTCTGGACTATAATTACCAAGGTAATTTCCCACTAAGTGGATTTGCCTGAAAACATAGACTTTACATAGCATTATAGTACAATGTTAAGTAGATGTTTAGGAGAGTTGGAGGTTATAGATGAAATATGCACAAACTGAATTAACCGACCTTTACCACGATTTAGCTACTGATCCGACTTTAGGATTAACGGAAGCTGAAGTTAATAAGCGACAAAAAGAAAAAGGTCTAAATGTTTTTGAAGAAGAAAAAAGCGAAACTATTGTTGAAAAAGTAATTCATCATTTAAAAGATTTTACTTCGCTGATACTATTAACCGCTGTGGCTATTGCGGTTTATTTAGGTTTTACCAGTGACCATGGTTTTACTGATGCCGTTGTCATTTTTTCTATCGTCGTGATTAATATTTCATTGGCTGTGCGCCAGGAAATGGGAGCAGAGAAGGCTTTAGATGCTTTGAAAGCCATGACCCAACAGTCGACTGTTGTAATAAGGGATGGTGTAAAACAAGCGATAGAAGTCGCGCAATTAGTCCCTGGGGACATCATGCTTTTGGAAGCCGGTGATGGGATTTACGCCGATGCCCGGATTATTTCAGGGATCAATCTAAAAGTCGATGAAGCCGTTTTAACCGGGGAAAGTGAACCGGTAGAAAAAGATGAGAACGCCAAAATTGCGACTAATGCCACTTTGGGCGATCAATTAAACATGTTGTTTTCCGGTTGTTTGGTGACTTTTGGGAAAGCCAAAGCTGTAGTTACGGCTACCGGGATGAATACCGAAATGGGAAAAATCGCCGGTTTACTAAATAACAGCAAGAAAATAAAAACGCCGTTACAGAAGAAAATGGACACTTTAGGTCGGAGCATTTGTTATCTGGGCTTGTTGTCGGGGGCTGTGTTATTCATTCTGCAATATTTTAATAATGAGCCGATTATGGTGGTGTTGCTGAATGCCGTCTCTTTAGCGGTGGCGGTTATACCTGAATGTTTGCCGATTATTGTCACTATCACTTTAGCTTACGGTGTTGGTAATATGGCTAAAAAACAAGCGATTATCCGCAAGATGCCGGCAGTAGAAACCCTCGGTTCAGCTTCAGTCATCTGTAGCGACAAAACCGGTACTTTGACTTTAAATCAAATGACGATAAAGAAGGTTTGGGCGGTGGGTAATCAGCCGAAGAATGCCGAAGAAAAACTCAACCATCAAGAAATGCGTTTGATTGAGATGATGGGCTTAGCCAGCAATGCAGCCATTACCTTGGTTGATGGTAAAGAAGTAGAAATCGGTGATCCCACGGAATTGGCGATTATCCGTTTACTTAAGGACAAACAAATCAGTAAAGATAGTCTAGACGCCATCTTTCCAAAACTTCATGAGTTACCTTTTGATTCCCAAAGGAAGCTGATGACGACAGTTCATGAAACCGATGATTTGGAGGACTTGCGTTACATCTCAATAACTAAAGGAGCTTTCGACAGAATAGTAGCTGAAGTCAGCGGTTTTGATAAAAAACTGGCTAAAGAGATTCACGATCAATTCGCCGCCGAAGCCTTAAGGGTGTTGGCGGTAGCCTATAAATACTATGATGAATTACCTAATGATTTAAATGAAAAGGAACTAGAAGGGAATTTAGTATTTGCCGGTTTTGTCGGCATGATTGACCCGCCACGCCCGGAAAGTAAAGCCGCCGTGGCTAGAGCGAAAGAAGCCGGGATAAAAACGATTATGATTACCGGGGACCATGCCTTAACCGCCGCAGCTATCGCCAAAGATATTGGGATATTGGAAGTCGGAGCAAAGATTATTACCGGGGCGGAACTGGCTGAACTCTCACAAGACGATCTCAAGGCCCGAGTCAAAGATTACGCGGTTTACGCTCGGGTTTCTCCGGAAGATAAACTACGGATTGTTGAAGCTTGGCAAAGTCATGGTGAAGTAGTTGCGATGACCGGCGATGGTGTCAATGATGCCCCGGCACTAAAAATGGCTGATGTCGGTGTCGCCATGGGTTCAGGTACCGAAGTGTCAAAGAACGCCAGTGATGTGGTATTGACCGATGACAATTTTGCCTCCATCGTCGATGCCGTGGCCGAAGGGCGGCGGGTATATGATAATATCCGCAAAGTGCTCTGGTCCTTGATTTCATGTAATATCTCAGAAATATTGATTATCTTAATCGCTATCCTTTTAGGCTGGGGTATGCCGCTGGTAGCTATTCAATTGTTGTTTATCAACGTTGTGGCTGATGGTATTCCTGATTTGTGTATGTGTAAAGAACCGATGGAAAAAGATGTCATGCAAAGAAAACCGATTGCCCGCAATACTCGGATGACGGCGGACGGTTTAAAACGTCGGATTGCCGTTGTGGTTGGCGTGTTTACCATCGTTTCCTTGGTCGCTTATTATCTGGGGAAATTTGTCACACTTTCCCCTACAGTTACACCGTCACATTATGTCGGTCAAACCATGGCTTATATTGTTATTGCCTGGAGTTCAGTAGTTAATATCTTTAATGTGCGCAGTTTCAAAGAATCGATTTTCACTATCGGTTTTACTTCAAATATTTTATTGTTTGGCGGTATCTGTCTTTCCTTGATTTTAGTGGTCTTAACCGCTACCTTACCGGTTGTTAGGGAAGTGTTCTATTGTGTGCCGCTGGACTATAATCATTGGTTGATTATGATTGCTTTGTCGCTGTCACCTTTGGTGGTAGTTGAGTTACAAAAATGGATAATTCGTAAACAGACTAAAAACTGCTAATAGAAGTCATTTGCCTGATTGGAAAATCACCTAATTGAGAGCTCAGGTTTCTGAGCTTTTTGTTTTGAGGTCAAGTAAATTTACTTGACAGAAACGTACTGAAAGATATAATGATAAGGTGAAAGAAAAGGAGTTAATATGGCTGTAAAACTACGTTTAAGAAGAATGGGCGCCAAAAAAGCACCGTTCTATCGTATTGTCGCTGCTGATTCGCGTTTTCCGCGGGATGGGCGTTTTATTGAAATACTGGGCTATTACAATCCGACTACTAATCCGATTCAATTGAAAGTTGAAGAGGAATTGGTAATGAAATGGCTCAATGAAGGCGCCAAACCTTCAGACACGGTCAGAAATTTGTTATCGCAAGTCGGTATCATGAAGAAATTCCATGAAGCAAAAAAAGTCGCAAAAAAGGCTGAGCAGCCAAACGCCAAAGCTCAGAAGACGGCGGCAGGAGAATAACGGTTTATGATAGATTTCGAAAATGTGCTTCTGGAAATAGTCAAACCTCTAGTTGAAGACGAAGCTAGTGTTTCAGTTAAGGAAATGGCTAGCATTGATGAAAATGAGATTATTCTTTATGTTTACGCCAAGAATGAGGATATTGCTCGTTTGATAGGAAAACAAGGGGTAAGGGCGACTGCTATTAGAAACATGATGGCTATCGGTTCGCGGCGGGTTGACAAAAGAATCAGTATTAAGTTTGAATCGTATTAGGATACCACTTGTCAAAAGCGGTAATGAATAAAGTAGTACTGGGCAAAATTGTGAATACCTATGGGCTTAAGGGTGAACTTAAGCTTTTGGTCGACCCTGACTATAGCGATCTAGAGTTTGAAAAAGATTCCATCATACTGATTGGGGAAAAAGAATACCTACTTTCCTCATATCGGAAAAAGAATAGTCTGTGGCGCATCAGCTTAGCCCAACACCACGATATAAATTTAGTTGAACACTTGATTAATTCTTCAGTTGTCTGTGATTTAACTACGGTTAAGGTTTTACCACCGGGAAACTACTATAGCCATCAGCTATTAGGTTTGACAGTTTACAGTTTGCAGGATGAACTGCTGGGGCAAGTAATCAAAGTGGAAGACAGCGGCTTTCAAAAACGCTTACGGTTAATTTCTCCGAGCAATAAGGAGATTTTAATACCCTGGGTCGATTTTTTTGTTAAGGAGATAGATTTGGCAAGCAGAGTTATCAGAGTTGCTCTTATCGCAGGTTTAGTATGAAAATAAAAATTCTGACTTTGTTTCCGGCGATGTTTGCAGGCTTCTTACAAACTTCGATTGTAAAAAGGGCAATTGCTGATAAGAAGATCAAAATTGAAATAATTGACCTCCGGGATTATGCACAGGGTAAACATCGTCAAGTTGATGATTATCCTTTTGGCGGTGGTGCCGGGATGCTGTTGATGATTGAGCCTCTGGTAAAAGCGCTGAGAAAAAATACTGGCAAAAAAACCCGAATTGTATTAACCGGTACCCAAGGTGAGAAGTTTAGCCAGAAAATAGCACAGGATCTATCAACGCAAAAAGAGATATTGATTATCTGCGGCCATTATGAAGGTATCGACGCCCGAATTTATAACTATATTGACCAAGAGATATCTATCGGCGATTATGTCTTAACCGGCGGCGAATTACCGGCGATGGTAATTTGCGATGCTGTAAGTCGTTTAGTTGAAGAAGTTATTTCATCTGACTCTTTGATTAGTGAGACATTTAATAACGATTTACTGGAGGCCCCACAATACACCAGACCGGTAAATTTTGAGGGTTTAGTGGTACCTGAAGTGTTATTAAGCGGTCACCATGGGGAGATCAAGAAGTGGCAAGACCAAAAATCGTTGGAGTTAACGAAAGAAAAAAGGCCGGACTTATATAAAGCGCACTTAAAAAACAACAATGAACATAGGAGTCTCGTTGTTGCCTACAAAGCCGGT
>CAZUQA010000109.1:0-1606 GCA_964622375.1 uncultured Erysipelotrichaceae bacterium
CATCGGTTCGAATCATCGGTCGATTAGTAGGAATCTCGATAACTCGCATATTATAAATCTTCATGAATTCTTCTTCTTCGGTTTTAGCAGTTCCCGTCATCCCCGCCAGTTTTCCGTAAAGCCGGAAAAAGTTCTGGTAAGTGATGGTCGCTAAGACGGTCGTCTCTTGTTTTATGCGGCAACCTTCTTTAGCTTCAATGGCTTGATGTAAGCCGTCGGAATACTCCCGACCCGGCATTAAACGTCCGGTGAATTGATCGACGATGACCACTTCCCGATTATCATTTACAACATACTCGACATCGCGCGCCATAATGTAGTTGGCCTTTAAAGCTTGATTGATATGATGGACGAAGTTGATGTGTTCACTGTCATACAAATTGTCGATATGGAAAAACTGTTCAGCCTTATGGATTCCCTCTTCGGTGATATGGACGGACTTCATCTTAATATCGATTTCGTAATCGACATTCTCTTTGAGGCTCTTGGCCAAGCGATCCGCTGACATATAGAGATTAGCCGTGCGTTTTTCCCCACCGGAAATAATCAAGGGGGTCCGCGATTCATCGATTAAGATAGAGTCGACTTCATCGACTAAAGCGAAGTTCAAAGTCCGCATAACCCGGTCGTCCTTGTTGACAACCATGTTATCACGCAAGTAATCGAAACCCAGCTCCGCATTGGTCGTATAAGTTATATCGGCGTGGTAGGCTTTTCTTTTATTGGCGGGCATCATGGCGCGTAAATTCACCTCTACCGTTAAACCCAAAAAGCGGTGAATAGCTCCCATCCACTCCGCATCACGTTGAGCTAAGTATTCGTTGGCCGTTACCACGTGCACGCCTTTGCCGGCTAAAGCGTTAAGGTAAACCGGCATAATCGAAGTTAAAGTCTTTCCTTCCCCGGTTTTCATCTCGGCAATATCCCCGTGATGTAAGGCGATGCCCCCCAGGACCTGGACGTGATAAGGATACTCACCGATTTTCCGGCGAGCTGCCTCACGTACCGTCGCATAAGCTTCCGGCAAAATGTCGTCGAGACTGGCCCCCTGGCGTAATCTCTCTTTAAGCCCCGGCGTCTTCGCCACCAACTCCTCATCGCTTAAAGCCGCCATCTCTTCGGCGAGCGACTCAATCGGTGCCGCAATTTTCTCCAGCTCACTTAATCTTTTTTTATCTATGTTAAACAGCGAATCAAAAACACCCATAATTTACCTCCGAACAATGTCACCATTGTAGCATTTTCTGGTCTAAAATCAAAGATAGGCACTTCATTGGTCAACGCTTCCATGCTAAAAAAGGAACGTTGATTGTTCGTCCCTCATTTGTTGCATTAGTAAAATACTAGTTTTACTCTCTAAATCCGCTGGTTACAGTGCTCTAATTTCTTTTGCTTGTAAGCCGCGTTCCGTCTCAATAACTTCAAATTCAACTTCGGTGTCAGGATCTATTGTTTTAAATCCATCCATCATCAAATCTGAATAATGGAAGAAGATTTCTCTTTCATCATCAACGACGATGAAACCGTAACCTTTTCCCTTATTGAAAGACTTAACTCTTCCTGTCATCTCTTTCCCCTTTTATACTCTTCTGACGTCTTTTGCTTG
>CAZUQA010000110.1:0-2296 GCA_964622375.1 uncultured Erysipelotrichaceae bacterium
CTGGTCGGTTTTTGAGACGACAGCTTCCAGCGCAAATTGGACGACAGACAGCCGTGTTTATTCCATTGACGTTGCCGTGGAAGATGACGCTGGAGACGTTGTGATAGTTATAACCTACGTTGACGGACCAATCAATTTTGTTAATACTTTTGTCGGAAATACGAAAATTCCCGATACCGGTGACAGTGAGCAAAGACTGTTAACTGTTGTGGGCTTGCTTATTTTCAGTGGTAGCCTGATTATCGTCATTCAGCGGAAAAACAAAAGAGCTTAAAGAGTATTTGACTTAGTTAAATGATTTTAGCCCTTGCTTACCGGTAGGGGCTTTTTTACGGTTTACTATTAGGAGCCGATAGGCTAGAATTAGAATGCAACAAAAATCTGGGGATTGCTTATGTTTAAAAACAAGAAAGAATTCATTGAAGACTTCTCTTTACGGATTATTGAGAAGTACGGCCGAACGGTCGAAGAAGCGCATTTAACGGAAAAATACATGGTTTTAGGGGAGATGGTTCGGGACTATGCTTCCGTAAATTGGAAAGACAGTAAGAAGTCGATTGCGGATAACCAACAGAAAGTCATGTTCTATTTTTCCATGGAATTCCTGATCGGTCGCCTATTGACCAACAATTTAATGAATCTCGGTATATATGAATTAGTTAAAGAGGGTTTAGGTGAATTAGGTATCGATATTAACCATTTGGAACAGATGGAAAGCGACGCTGGTTTGGGCAACGGAGGTTTGGGACGTTTAGCAGCCTGCTTCCTGGATTCTTTAGCTTCTTTGAAACTACCGGGACACGGTAACACGATTCGTTACGAGTACGGACTATTTAAACAGATAATTCAAGATGGTTATCAGGTGGAAGTACCCGACCAATGGCTAGCTTTAGGAAATATTTGGGAAGTCAGAAAACCCAAACACGCTGTCGAAGTTAAATTCTGGGGTCGGATTAACATGGAAAAAGATGCTAATAATCGCATAATCTGTCATCATGTGGATTGTGAGAACGTCAGGGCGATTCCTTACGATATGCCGGTTATCGGGGCTGGGACCCGAGTAACTAATTCGTTGCGCCTCTGGCAACCGGTAGCTAGCGAACAGCTACCGAAAAATAAGGACTTTCGGGTCTACTTAAGTGAAGTTAATGCGATCTGTCAGAATGTTTATCCGGATGACTCAACCGAAGAAGGAAAACTGCTGCGGGTGAAGCAGGAATACTTCCTCGCTTCCGCCAGTATGCAGGCGATTATCAAAGCGCACTTAAGAACTTACCATACTTTAGAAAACTTTGCCCAAAAAACGATTATCCAACTTAACGACACTCATCCGATTTTTGCGATACCGGAGTTAATGCGAATACTGATGGATGAACATCACTACGATTGGCCCCAAGCTTGGGCAATAGTGAGTCAGTGTTTCGCTTATACCAACCACACGATCATGAAAGAAGCTTTAGAGAAGTGGCCGATTCAGATGATTCAAAAGCTTTTACCGCGTATTTACATGATCATCGAGGAAATCAACTATCGCTACAAGAAACAACTAAGAGCTCAAAATTATGAGGCTGAAGCGATTGAAGACATGGCCATCATTAAAGATTATCAGGTTCACATGGCGAATTTAGCAATCGTCACGGCCCTCAGCGTCAACGGGGTTGCCGCACTGCACACCGAGATATTAAAGCGCCAGGTTTTTAACAATTACTATCAAGCCATGCCGGAAAAATTCAACAACAAAACCAATGGGATTAGCCATCGACGTTGGTTACTGTACTCCAACCCCCAATTGCGACAATTGTTAGATAAAACGATTGGACCGGACTATCAGAAAGAACCGGAGTTGTTAAATCGACTGCTGGCTTATGTCGATGACCAAAAGTTGCAGGAGGAATTTTTAGCGATTAAAAGGACGCGAAAAGACATCCTAGCCGCTTATATCAAAAAGCAACTGGATATTGAAATAAACCCGGCTTCGATTATCGATGTGCAAGCTAAAAGGCTGCACGCCTATAAGCGGCAATTGTTAAATATCTTGCATATCATTTATCTTTATCAGCGCTTGAAAAAAGACAGCGCCTTAGTACTGGAGCCACATACTTATATTTTTGCGGCGAAAGCGGCTCCATCTTATGTTTTTGCCAAAGCGGTGATTAAGCTCATCAACGAAGTAGCCAGAGTCATTGCGGATGATCCGGCTGTCAGTAAATATTTGCACGTAGTCTTCTTACCAAACTACAACGTCAGCATGGCAGAGGTCTTGTTGAATGCCGCTGATATCTCAGAACAGATTTCC
>CAZUQA010000111.1:0-33624 GCA_964622375.1 uncultured Erysipelotrichaceae bacterium
GGTTTTGTCTATCTTGACCCGACAATTGATAAACTCTTCACTTTAATCGAAATCGGTAATGGCTAATTTAAAATCGGTGGTTTAGGTTATCTACGTTTAGCTGGAGCCTACGAACTGGCTTTATTGCGGGGTTGGCATGTAGGGCCCACTAACAGTCAGGACAATCACTATCGAAACTGGGGTACGGCCAATGATGCCCGCACAGCGATTTTAACTGATGATTTTTCCAAAGCCGGGGTTTATGAAGCTTTGAGAAATCGTCAGGTTTATTCTACTGAAGATAAAAACCTTGAAATCTATTATTATGTAAATGATAATCCCATGGGAACAATACTGCCGGCAGCACCTTTATCTGCTGACTTCTCTGTCGATATCATAGATCCGGATGCAAGTGACAGAATAGCTCGAGTTACTATTATCGGTAATGGTAAGACGGTTTTCCAAGCTGAACCAGGTACGCAAAATTATCAGATACGCCAGCGGATTAATAATCCGCAACCCGGGTATTACTACATCAAAGTAGTCCAAGCTGATGGAGATATTGCGATAACGGCACCGGTGTGGTTGGGAGAAGCCAATATCAACTTTATTGCCGCCAACAGCATAGTAATGAATACTACTTCAAAGACGGTTTATGTTGGCACACCTTATAATTTGAAAGCGGTATTATCCCCACTTAACAATACTGATGTTGTTCAATGGATGTCTTCCAACCGCGATGTCGCCGTCGTCGATGACGATGGTAGGGTTATAGCGATTAAACCCGGGAAAGCAACAATTACGGCCCATCTTTCTTCCGGAAAGAAAGCCAGTTGTTCGGTAACTGTCAGTGCTACACCGCTAACACCAAACCTTACTGTTAGTAGCAACAGCGGTACCGCCCGTTTTGACAGTTTAAAAGTAAATATTACCCCGGGTACTAATGCTGATAATTCCGGACCGGTTACCGGCTATGAAATTTATCGTTCAACCAGTTCAACGAAGAATTTCGCTTTGATAGCCACTATCAGCAATCCGACCACCTACACTGTCAATAGCGGATTAGCCAGCAATACCACTTACTACTATAAAGTACGAGCTTACAGAACAGTAAATGGCACCAAGTACTATAGTGGCTATAGCTCGGTTAAGTCAGGAAAAACTGATGCGATAAATCCGCCAACACCAAGCTTGATTGTTGCTAAAAGTACGGATCTTTATCAACAATATAACACCATCAATCTCAGCTACAGTGCTACCATCACTGTAGATATGGCAGCGATAGATGGTTATGAAGTATATCGCTCAACCAGTAAGAGTAAAGGCTTCTACTTAATAGCTAATGTTGTTAATCCAACATCATTCACCAGTAATACCAATCTTAATCCCGGAACTACCTACTACTATAAAGTGCGGGCCTATCGTTTACTGAATGGAAAGAAGTATTACAGTCCCTATAGCACGACAAAATCCGCCAAAACGACAGTGGCTAAACCAAATAAGCCGAGTTTAACAGTTTCAAAAAATCTGGATAGCCGGCTACAATACAACACACTGGAACTTTCCTATGTGACAACAGCTACTGTAGGAACCATGCCGCCAAGTGGTTATGAGATATATCGTTCTACTAATAAGAGTAAGGGCTACACCTTGCTCGCGAGTGTCAATAGTCCCAGTGAATATACCGCTAACAGTGGTTTAACACCAGCCAAACTCTACTACTATAAAGTGCGGTCTTTCAACATAATCAATGGGAAGAAATACTATAGTGCTTACAGCTTAATAAAATCGAATAGGACGGTGGCTGCTGGGCCCCCTAAACCGCAACTTAATACTTTACTAAGCGGAACTGATGCTTATACCCAAATCAACATTTCCTACCATGCGGCGCCAGGGGCTACAGCCTATAAGATTTATCGTTCAACTTCGGCGAAAAGCGGCTTTAAACTCATCGGGACTACCGCTGACATAATATATAAAGACAGCAGTTTAGTTGCGGCTACTGCCTATTACTACAAAGTGATTCCGGTTAATCGGGTTAATGGTATTGACTACAGCGGAACCGCTAGCAGTGTTGTCAAAACCAGCACTGCTAAGTTGCCTGTTGTCGATGATGCCCGTGCTACCAGCAGTGGCGGTCTTTTGAACATCGCTTGGGACAATACGCACAATATGGATGTTTTGGAGATTTATTATGCCACTACTAATACCAGTAGCACCAAATGGACCAAGCTTTCGACAAATACCTCAAGTTATAATATTAGCGGTTTATCATTAGGAAAACGCTACTATGTCAAGTTCCGCTATGTTCATATTAATGGTTCTACTTCTTACAGTAGCTACAGTACCGCACAAACAGTTACTATCAAGTAAGTAAAAAAATAAATTTAGTACTACTAATCTCAACTAGGGCAGAAATTATGCCCTTTTTTATGACGTCTTTGTTTTTCCCCGGTATTTTATCTAAAAAAAGCATCTCGCTTGTACTGTGATTGCCGTTTCGAGATAATGGCAATAGGTTGTATTTAATTCTCTCTTTTTTATCAGTAAAAACAGATATAAGAAATTTTAAAGCAAGATAATGAAAGGAGTAAACAGCATGATTAAAAAGACAAGAAGAAAAGAAAATAGAAGAATACTTATAAACTTCGTGAAAAAAGTCAGTAGTTTTTCAACAGCATTTTTGTTGCTGTTCAGCTCAGCTTTCAGTGATATTAAACTGACAAACAACTTAACATTTCGCGTTTTTGATACTCCGGAAATTGAATGGGAAACTGAAGTGCGAGATTCTTCAGCAGTTGAAAACGAAGAAGAAAAAGTTGATATACTTGGCGAAGTGCAAGCTAATTATCCTTCTGGTGCCTTAATTAAAGGGAGCCTCATCATCTTGAGCTGTAGCTATGTAGATGCTGAAATCTACTATACCCTTGATGGCTCACCGCCTGATAAAAATTCAACATTATATAAGGAACCTCTAGAGTTTGACGGGACGGCATTAGTGATCAATGCTCGGGTTTATAAAGATGAGCAACATAGTGCTACTAGTACTTTCATCTATACTTGGGCTCAACTATCAAGTGTCCAAGCTAACTTGCCAAGTGGCAGCAAACTGCAGCGTTTTGATCAAATCACGCTGTCATATAACGGTTCCTTTGACACCATAAAGTACCAAATAACTAAACGAGTAAAGCAACCGGGAGAAACGATATTGGCGGAAGCGGTTTATCGTTTTCCCTTAGAATTTGAAATATCAGATTTTCCGCTGCAAATAGTAGCCTATGCAACTAAAACCGGTTACGCCGACAGTGAACCGGCGCGTTTTATTTATACCCTAAGTGAAAATGCCGCCATGCAAGTATATTTCGGGCAATTGCATTCCCACACTAAAGATTCAGATGGTAGTGGCACCGTCGAGGAAGCTTTCAATTGGGCGAAGAAAGTGGCAAAACTGGATTTTTTCGCTGTCACCGATCATAGTCATTGTTTTGATTTGGCTCCGCCAACGGAGGCATTTTCCTCACTTAATTTAATAACGTACAATGCCAATAATGCGATTTGGAAAAATGGTCAGGCGGCAGCAGCGGCAGCCACTGATGCTGATTTCATCGGAATTTACGGGTTTGAAATGACTTATGCTGTTGGAACAGCCGGACATATTAACACTTTTAATACTACGGGGTTTGTTAGTAAAAAAAACACTATTGTTGGTAATGGAAGAGCTGGACTACAAGCTTATTATGAATTATTGAAAGCCGCCCCGGATTCTATTAGCCAGTTCAATCACCCCGGTCCAAGATTCGGTGATTTTTACAGCTTCGCTTATCATGACCCCATAATCGATCAACGTATTAGTTTGATTGAAGTCGGAAACGGCGAAAGCTTCGGCGGTCCCTCCTTTTATGTACCGGCTTATCAAGCCTATGATTTAGCATTGTTGCGGGGTTGGCATGTCGGACCAACAAATAACCAGGACAACCACTATAGAAATTGGGGATCAGGTAATGATCATCGTACTGCGGTTTTAACGGATGATTTCTCAACTGCTGGGATTTATGCAGCATTAAGGAAGCGTCAGGTCTATGCTACCGAAGACAAGAATCTTGAAATCTATTACTTTGTAAATGATAATCCGATGGGGTCAATTCTACCACAGGCACCGGCTTGGGCGGAATTTGTGGTTGATGTGAGAGATCCTGATGTTAATGATGAAATTGCCCAAATAACGCTTATCCACAACGGAAAACCGCTCTATGAAGAAAAACCAGGCAGTCAAAATCATCAAATGCGCTATCGCCTAGATAAACCACAAGCCGGTTATTACTATATTAAGGTTGTCCAAGCCGATGGCGATATTGCGGTGACAGCTCCGGTATGGTTGGGGGAAGCTAATATAAGATTTATCGCAGCCGATAATATCGCACTAAATGTCACTTCAAAAACCGTAGCTCTAGGCACAACTTTCCAACTAAAAGCGGTTTTAGTGCCAACTTACAATACTGATGTCGTACAATGGCTGTCCTCAAATCGTGATGTTGCAGCTGTCGATGAAGCGGGGAAATTAACCCCACTAAAACCGGGGAAAACAACAATAACGGCTCATCTTACTTCCGGCAAGAAAGCCAGCGCAATAATAACGGTGAGTGCAACACCACCGACACCGAGTATTCAGGTAAGCGGAAATCGTGCAACGGAGCGTTTTACTAGCTTGAAGTTACTTATATCAGCCGGTAGTAATACGACTAATTCAACACCGGCTACCGGATACGAAGTATATAGCTCAACCAGTTCTACAAAAAACTTCAGATTGATTGCCACTATCAGTGACCCGGACAGTTATACGGTAAATAACGGTTTAGCCAGCAATACAACTTATTACTACAAAGTGCGGGCTTATGTAACAGTCAACGGGACAAGGTATTATAGTGCTTACAGTGCAGTTAAGTCGGCTAAAACCGCTACACCTAACCCGGCAAAACCAACGCTGAGTGTCACGAAAAGCTCTAATCTGTTTTTACAATACAACACGGTCAATCTTAATTATATATCGGCGGTCAATGCTGACACAGAAGCAGTAGACGGCTATGAAGTATATCGTTCAAGCAAAAAGAACAAAGCTTATACTTTAGTAGCTGATGTTACAGATCCAGCAGCCTTTTTCAGCAATACCAATCTAAATCCGGGGACTACTTACTATTATAAAGTACGAGCTTATCGCCTAGTTGCTGGGAGGAGGTACTATAGTTCCTACAGCGCAATAAAATCCGCGAAAACAACAGGGGCAAAACCGAACAAACCAAGTTTGACAGTCTCAAAAATTGCTGACAGTTTGTTCCGGCATAATACCTTGGAGTTAGCTTACAAATCAGCAGCAAGTACCGGTATTAAGCCGGTTTGCGGTTATGAAATCTACCGCTCTACCAGTAAAAATAAAGGTTATGTCTTGATTGCCACTGTTAATGATCCCAGCGAATTTACCCTAAATACTTCTTTGTCACCGTCGCAGATCTATTACTATAAAGTGCGAGCATTCAATATCATTAACAACAAGAAGTATTACAGTGCTTTTAGTTCCGTCAAATCAAATAAAACATTTTCCATCATAACCAAAGAACATACACTTGATTAGACCAAAAGTTTACTAATAGACCAAATACTTAAGGGAAAATAATATTGCTTACGGAAATAATGCTAACTTCGGCAGGGGAGCTAATCGTGGCTGTGTTATAATTTAGTCATGGAAAGTTATTTAGAAAACCTCAACGAAAATCAACACTTAGCAGTTACGACATCGAGTGTTTATGTACGCATTATTGCCGGCGCCGGTAGTGGGAAAACGCGGGTATTGACGACAAGGATTGCCTACTTAATCGATAAATTTCAAGTTGAAGCTAACAGAATTGTGGCTATCACTTTTACCAACAAAGCGGCAAATGAGATGAAAAAACGGGTGGAAAAGATGTTGGAAAGTTGCGATGGCAAACCACATATTTCGACAATTCATTCTTTTTGCGTGACTATTTTGCGTCAAGATATAACTTATTTAAAGTATCCGCGGAATTTTACGATTATCGATAACGATGACCAAAAGACCATACTGAAAGAAGCCTATAAAAAATATGATATTGATGTTAAAGCCTTAAGCTATGGCACGGTGTTGGATTACATCGCCAATAATAAAGGGGCCGGTATCGACTATCAAAGAGCTAAAGATCGCGCCGGAAACTTCGGTAATGAAAAGTTAAAAGCTTTAATCTATGAATATTATGTTCAAAGACAGACAGAATTATTTGCCTTGGATTTTGATGATTTGCTGCTCTTTACTTTAGCTTTATTTCAAAAAAATGAGAAAGTCTTAAAGAAGTGGCAAAGAAAATTCTCTGTAGTCTTAGTTGATGAATTTCAGGATATTGACCATGTTCAGTATGATATTATTAAGCTTTTAGTCGGTACGGACAATGCTTTGTATGTCGTTGGAGATCCCGACCAGACAATTTATACTTGGCGTGGGGCGGATGTGAATATTATCATGAATTTGGAAAAAGTCTATCCTAAGTTGGAAACCATCACTTTGACAACCAATTATCGCAGTAGTGCTTCAATTCTCAATGCGGCTAATAACCTGATAGCCAACAACAAGTATCGTTATCCTAAAGACTTGGTGGCAGTCAGTAAAGAAATTCATGACATTGTGTATTATGGAGCGATTGATGAAGAAAATGAAAGCTTGTGGATTGCCGGCACTATCAAAGATTTGGTAATTCGAAAAAAGATCAAGCATGAGGAAATTGCTGTTTTATACCGCGCCAACTACCTTTCGCGTTCTGTAGAAAAAGCCCTGGTCAATATGCAAATACCTTATATCATTTATGGCGGTATCAGTTTCTACAATCGGCAGGAGATCAAGGATGTATTGTGTTATTTACGCTTATTGATCAGCGAAGATGATTTAGCTTTAAAGCGAATTATCAATGTACCCCGACGTAAAGTTGGCAGCAAAACTTTAGACAGTATCGAGATCAAAGCGCGGGAAGAAAATAAGACGATGTTCGCTATCATTAAGCAATACCCCGACAATTTTAGCGGGCAAGTTGGTAAAAATATTCGGGATTTTGTCGCCCTTATCACGGCCATGCAACAACAACTGGATAGTAGCGATTTGTTGAGTATCGCTGAGCAAATAATCAGCCGTAGTGGCTATAAAGATATGTTGAGCGAATCTAATGAATTTGAACGCTTGGAAAATGTCAAAGAATTATTGAATGATATTGCCGATTTTTCTCAGAGTTTTCCGCAATCCGGACTAGATGAATATCTACAGATTATCAGCCTGTATACCGACCGCGAGGTAAATGCGCAAGAGGATGCGGTAAAGCTGATGACCATCCACGCCGCAAAAGGCTTAGAGTATGAGGTGGTTTTTGTCTGTGGTATGAATGAAGGAGTTTTCCCCAGTGATCGGACGCTGGAAGAAGGTATTAAAGGTTTGGAGGAAGAGCGGCGTTTGGCTTATGTAGCTTATACCCGAGCTAAGAAACATCTGTATCTCAGCGATTCTAAAGGCCATAGTTATGTTTTAGGCAAAGTCAAGACGACCAGTCGTTTTGTGGAAGAAATCGGTTTAGAGCATCTCAAAATGTTGGGGAACATCGATTATGCTTATTATAATAGGGCGGTAGAAGAAGGCCGGGTAATAAAGCAAGAAGCTAAGTTTAATGGGCCAAGTACTAATTGGAAAGTTAACGACAAGGTGGAACATGAAGTCTTTCATAAAGGTGTGGTAGTCAAGGTCCAGGATGGCTACATCGAAATAGCTTTTAGTTTTCCCCATGGTATAAAGAAAATCATCAAAGATTTCCCCGGTATGAGAAAAATATGAGAGAAAGAATAGAAGAATTACGCAATCTGCTTGATAAATATGCCAGAGCATATTATAGCGAAGATCAACCCTTGATTACTGATCAAGAGTATGACTTGCTTTACAATGAGTTAGTTGCTTTAGAACTACAATACCCCGAATACTATGATCCAAACTCCATTACCCAAAGAGTCGGAGGTGAAGTTTTGGCAGCTTTTGCGAAAGTCCGACACCCTCGACCGCTTTATTCTTTGGGGAATGCTTATAGCTATGAAGATCTGGTTAATTTTGATCAAAGAGTACAGAGTTTCCAACAGGATTTTCAATATTGTGTCGAACTTAAAATTGATGGCTTAGCAATAGCTTTGCATTATAACCATGGTAAGTTACAACAGGCCTTGACCAGGGGCGATGGGGAAGTGGGGGAAAATGTCACGGCTAATGTAAAAACCATAAGAACTCTCCCCTGGAAAATTGCTGAAGAGCGGGAAATAGAAATCCGCGGGGAAGTTTATCTCAGTAAAAAACAGCTGGAGATAATCAATGCTCAAAGAAGTCAAGAAAACCAAGAGATTTTTATGAATTGCCGTAATGCTGCTGCCGGTACCATTCGGCAACTAGATTCTAAGATTGCCGCTGCCAGAAAGCTTGATGCTTTTTGGTATCAGGTGCCCCAGGCTCGGGATTTGGGTTTTGTTTTACATAGTGAAGCTTTAAATTGGTTGGATGAGCTGGGTTTTGTCACCAACAAACAGCGTCATCTTTGTAAGAATATCGCTGAAGTTTGGCAACTCATCAGGGAATTTGAAGTCAGTAAAAAGAACTTTGAATATGATATTGACGGTGTAGTAGTCAAAGTTGACAACTTGAGCCTCCAAGAAGAGCTGGGCTATACCATCAAAGTGCCACGTTGGGCTATCGCCTATAAGTTCAAAGCCGAAGAAGTGGAGTCGGTAATTGAAGATATTGTTATTACTGTAGGGCGAACCGGAAAGATAACACCGAATGCCCGGATGAAACCGGTTTTGCTAGCCGGAACGACAGTAGCTAATGCTCAATTGCACAACGAAGACTATATCGCCAACAAAGATATCAGAATTGGGGATACCGTATTGGTAAGAAAAGCCGGTGAGATTATCCCGGAAGTAGTTAACGTTGTTCTTGCGAAAAGAAAAAGTGATAGTGTAGTTTACCGCTTTCCGACGATTTGTCCGCATTGTGGTAGTTCTTTATATCGCTTGAGTGGTGAAAGCGATCGTTACTGTTTTAATACCGATTGTCCGGCGCGAGTTGTTGAATCGCTAATTCATTTCGCTTCCCGTAATTGCCTGAATATCGCAGCTTTTGGTGAGAAAACCGTGGCCCAGTTTTACCACAATGGTTGGTTAAGAAACATCGCCGATATTTTCCATTTGGAGCGTTTCGCCCAGGAAATAATCGCCAGTAAAGGTTTTGGCGCTAAATCCTACACCAAGATTAAGGAAGCTGTGGAGAAGGCAAAAACCCAGAGTTTGGAGAAATTGTTGTTTGGATTAGGAATTCGGCACATCGGTGAAAAGGCAGCACAAATTTTGGTAAAGGAATTTGGCAGTATGGACAATATCATGGCAGCAGAGATTGAACAAATTGCGGCGATATTTGATATGGGTGAAGTCAGAGCGCAGTCCGTCTATTACTTTTTTCGTGATGAGAAAAATGTCAAACTGATAAATGAGTTGAAAACTGCCGGATTTAAGATGCAGGGCGAAGACCGTGAACTACGAACATCTTACTTCAACAACAAAAAAGTAGTACTTACCGGCAGTTTAGAATTATTCACCCGGCAACAAGCTACGGAGCTCTTGCGCTGGCTAGGTGCTCAGTCTAACAGTTCGGTTTCTAAGGAGACTGATGTGGTAATCTATGGCGAAGCCGCCGGGTCGAAACTTGTCAAAGCCCAACAATTAGGGGTAAAATGTATGAGTGAAAATGAGTTCATGGAACTTTTGAAAAAGGAAGAAGTGTTGAGTGGAAAAGGAATATCTGAAGTTTTTAGCTAAACAACTCATGTTTGAGTTAAATGAAGAAGAATTGAAGATGATGGAGGCGGACTTCATCACTTTAAATAAGCAGTTTGCTTTATTGGAGGAAATTGACACTAGTAATATCGCAGCCCTGGTTTTCCCTTACGAAGAGGAAACCACTTATCTGCGCCCTGACCTTGTAAGTGACAACATGGAAAGCGGTGAATTATTGTGCAATGCTGTTGAAGTAAGTGAGGGCTTGTTGATAGTTCCCAAGGTAGCAAATCGATGATAGACAGTAAAAAGCTAGATCAACAACTTAAAGAAGTGCAAAAACAGCTTAATCCGCTGGTTAGTATTTGTGATATCGCCAAACAAAGCGACGAACTTGCCGCCAAAGTCTGTGATAAAAGCAACTTCTTTTATGGTCGGGCTGTAGCGGTTAAAGATAACTTTAGTATCCGCAACACCAAAACGACAGCTTCTTCGAAGATGCTGGATAATTATCTGGCACCAATAACAGCGACTGTCGTCGCAAGAATCAAAGAGAAGGGTGGAATAATTGTGGCGAAGACCGCTTTAGATGAATTGGCGATGGGCGGAACAAATGAGTCAGCCTATGGCGGACCGGTGCTAAACCCTTTTGATCTTTGGCGTATCAGCGGGGGCAGCAGTGGCGGCTCAGCGGTCTTAGTGGCAAAAGAGATAGTAGACTTTGCCTTAGCCAGCGATACGGGTGATTCCATTCGCAAGCCGGCAAGCTTTTGTGGTGTTGTCGGGGTAAAACCGACTTATGGCTTGCTGTCACGCTATGGTGTACTCCCCTATGCTTGTAGCCTTGACCATGTCGGTTATTTCACCAAAAATGTCAGGATGGCAGCTGAAGCCTTACCCCCTTTAGTGGGGCGTGATGATAAAGACATGACATCACTAGATGTAGTGAGTCCGGATTATGCCGCATTATTGTGCAGTGATATTAAAACAAAGAAGATTGCCGTACTGTCCAATGTGCTGGAGAATGTCAGCAATCCGGCTGTCAAAGAAGAATTTGTCAACTTAATGAAGAAACTGAAAGCTCAGGGTGTTGATATCAGGGAAGTCACTGTAGATAACAAAATAATGCGAGCGATTTTACCTGTTTACATAATTATCAGTAACAGTGAAGCCAGTGCTAATCACTCCAATCTTGATGGTCTGCGATTTGGCTTGCAGTTGGGTGGCCAAGATACGGATGCGGCGATGATTAACAGCAGAACAGCTGGTTTTAGCACTTCGATAAAGAAACGTTTTGTGATTGGGGCTTATTGTTTGCATCAAGAAAACCAAGAACGCTTATTCCGCAAAGCCCAAAAAGTCAGAAGGCTGATTTACCAAGAGTTTATGAAACTATTTGCAGAATATGATGCTATAGTGGCACCGGCGAGCGGTGATGTTGCCCCTTTACTGCAGCGTGAAAAGGCTGATGAGTTAAGCGATAGCTACCTGATTACCGAGAACTATATGGCTTATGGTAACTTTATGGGTTTACCCAGCATTACCGTGCCTTTTGCAAAAATCATGGGATTACCGCTAGGTCTAAATATTACTACCGGCCGTTTACAGGAACAAGCGATGTTTGACATTGCTTTAGCTGTAGAAGAGCAAGCTGGTTTTCAACGTTGGGAGTAAGCTGATGAACTACGAAGTGATAATCGGCATAGAAATCCATCTCGAGCTAAAAACCCAAACTAAAATGTTCTCCGCAGCTGCGGTTTCGGCAAACGCCCCAGCAAACACTTGTGTTTCACCTACGGATATTGCCATACCGGGGACTTTACCGCTTTTAAATGAAGAAGCAGTGCGCTTGGCAGTGATGACAGCTTATGCTTTAAATTGTGAAATTGATGATTTATTGCGCTTTGATCGGAAGAATTACTATTATGCCGATCTACCTAAAGGTTACCAAATAACACAACAGGATTATCCTTTAGGCAAAAACGGTTTTGTGACAATCAAAGACCAAGGAAAAGTGCAGAATATTAGAATCAATCGACTGCATCTTGAAGAAGATACTGCCAAATTATTTCACTACGAAACTACGACGGCAATCGATTTCAATCGTTGTGGCGTTCCCTTAATTGAAATTGTTTCAGAACCGGATATGCGAAGTGGTGAGCAAGCCATGGCTTATGTTGAAAAACTAAGGTCAATCTTGTATTATTTAGGCGTGTCAGATTGTAAAATGGAAAACGGATCACTACGTTGTGATATCAATATTTCCTTGCGACCTGAAGGCACCATGGCTTTTGGCAATAAGGTTGAAGTTAAGAATCTCAACTCTATCGCTAATATCGGTAAAGCGGTCAATGCTGAAGTCAACCGACAAACAGCGCTGCTGGATAGCGGTACTACAGTGGAGCAAAGCACTTATCGTTACGACGAGAATAGTCGGCAAACCATCTTGATGCGAAAGAAAGAAGGCGCAGTGGATTACCGCTATTTCCCGGAAAATAATATTCCCTTAATTCGTTTAAGCAAAGAATTCATCGAAGCGGCTAAAGCGGCGATTGGGGAATTACCGGATCAGCGCTATCAGCGCTATCAAAACTTGGGCTTGAATGATTATGATAGCCAACAATTAGTAAACAACAAGGCTTTGAGCGATTACTTCGATGAGGTCTGTCGCTATAGCGACAATTATAAGAGTTGCTGTAACTGGCTCTTAGGAGATTTCAGTGCTTATCTGGCAAAAGAGCTAGTGGAAGCAAATGCTACAGCGATAAAACCGGAGGCGCTGGGGGAATTGGTAGCTTTGATTGATAAACAAACGATATCATCAAAACAAGCTAAGGAAGTTTTCCAAGAAATGCTTGGCGGAAAGATGCCGCAAGCCATTATTGCAGAGAAGGGTCTCAAACAGGAGAGCGACGAAACCAAGATAATCGCCTTACTGGAAACCGTACTTAATGAGAACCCGCAGTCAATTCAAGATTATCACCAAGGTAAGGATCGGGCTCTGGGATACTTAATCGGTCAAGTGATGAAATTGTCACAAGGTCAAGCCAATCCGGCTATGGTTAGCGCTTTGTTAAAATCAGCTTTAGCCCAAAGAAAGGATTGATTATGAGTAAGCAAAATAAACAAGAAATCGAAAAAAAAGCTATAACAACTAAATCCCCAAAAGGGAAAAACCCGAAAACTAAAAAAAGCGGGCAGATTCGAATAAATTGGTTGTTGGTTTTTGCTTTAATCTGTGTCGCTATACCCAGTGGCGCTCTAGCTTGGATATTGTTAACAGCTGCCGGCGATTCTGGAGTTCCGGCTCTGGGTAGTCGCTTTGACAGTGCTTTTGCCTATACCTTAAGCAATGAGGATTTGAAAACCATTCAAAGTGAGATAAGTGAGATCCCCGGGGTAGAAAAAGTTATAATATCAATGCCGGTAGCCACGCTACGGATTTATGTTGATGTTGATGATAATCTTAGTGATGCGAAGATTCAGGAAATCACGGTTAAGGTTTACGAAAAGCTGAATGCGCGATATCCTATAGAGCGATTTTTTACCAACAGTCATAGTGGCATTGTGCAATATGATTTAGAAATCTATGTTTACAACAACCTGCAATTTGATGAAAATTTCATTTACTACCGTTTAGTGAAAAATGCGGTGAGTGATGCTGAAAGCATTCAAAATGTCGGAAAACCACTTGATCCGGCTTTAGCTGAACGCTTACGTAATCCGGAAGATATCACTGATGGGGAGACTGGCCTTGAGGGCGATGATGACCGCAAGGAAGATAGCCAATAAACAAAGGGAGCTCAATCCCTTTTTTTGATTATGAAGAAAAACGATATACTAGAAGTAGTAGCAAGCGATTATAGTTTGGCAGGTTGGGCGGTGGCAAAACCCGACAATTTTCCACTGTTTATTAAGGGGCTGCTAGTTGGAGAAAAGGCGGAAATTGTGGTTACGCGTCTGGAGAAGCATTATGGCTACGGAAAAGTTCGGTGTTTGCTGAGCAGAAGTCCGCATAGAGTTGAGGCACGGTGTCCGGTTGCCGGCCAGTGTGGGGGTTGCCAGTTTCAACATATCGCCTATGATAATCAGCTAAAAATAAAAGACCAACTGGTCCAACAGGTAATAGAAAGAAAAGGCCAGGGGTCTTACAAGTACGCCGGAATAAACGGGATGGAGCATCCTTTGCCATACCGCAACAAAGTGCAAATACCTTTTGCTTTTGCTGACAATGGGAATTTGGCGAGTGGTTTTTATCGTGTTAACTCACATGATATTATCAACATGGATTATTGCAACTTACAAAGTGAGCTCACAAATGCTGTCTATCAAAGGGTGAGAGATTTGGTGGTTACTTATAATCTGGCGGCTGTGCTTAGACATTTGGTGATTCGCGAAAGTAGTATAAAAAAAGAACTTATGCTGATACTGGTAGTAAAGGATGGGCAAATAGGCGATACAAGATCATTTGTTAAAGAAATAACAAAAGAATTTCCCATGATAACCAGTATTTTCCTTAATTATAACACCAGTAACGGTAATGTGATATTAGGCGAAAAACTTAGGCTATTATATGGCCAAAGTTATTTAACAGATGAATTGTTGGGCTATAAATTTCAGATTTCGCCTAAAGCTTTTTATCAAATAAATAGCAGACAATGTGAACAGCTATACCGTAAAGCTAGCCAATTAGCGGAAATAACGGTACAAGACTGTGTATTGGATTTATTTTGTGGTGTCGGCACAATTGGCATCATCCTCGCTAAGCAAGCAAAAAAAGTAATCGGGATTGAGATAGTTGAAGAAGCTGTAATAGCAGCGCAGGCCAATGCTAAAGTCAATGGCTGCAACAACATTGAATTCTATTGTGGTGATGCCGCTATGTTAAGTAAGCAATTGCCCGAAGAAATTAGTGTGGTTTTTGTCGATCCACCACGTCAAGGGTTATCCGAACAAACCCGTAGCAACATAAAAAAACTAAAAGCTCAGCGTTTGCTATACATATCCTGCAACCCTCTTACTTTCATCAGAGATTTAGAAGACTTAAAGGAAGTGTATGACGTCGGAACTATCTGGGGCTTTGATATGTTTCCCTATACCAGCCATATTGAGTTAGTATGTCGTTTGGATATAAAATCAAAATAGCTTAGCTTGATGAAGCGGTGAGTATTTCATTTAATAGCTGTGGTAAATCATATTCATGGGCAGTAAATTTGATGGCTAAGTCATCGTTTTTATAACGCGGTAAAATGTGGATGTGAGCGTGGAAAACAGTTTGACCGGCAACTTCATTGATATTGGTCAAGATATTGCAACCTTCCGCCTGCAGGGCAACCATCAGCAGCTTACTTACTTTCACGGCTGTTGTCAGCATCTGATTAGCCAGATCTTCAGGGATTTCCAGTAGTGAGGGATAATGAGCTTTGGGTAGTATTAAAGTATGACCTTTAGTGGCTTGGGCAATATCTAATATCGCCAAAGTTGTTTCGTCTTCGTATAAGATGCTGGCGGGAATTTCCTGATTAATGATTTTGCAGAATAAACACATAGCAGTTCTCCTTTGGTTAATAAGACTTAGCGGTGAGAATAAAAAAAGATAGTCAGACTATCTTTTATCGCAAATAACTGGGGTTAGTGTAGACGAGATGCTCAATGATGGTTTTATCATAGTAGGTAAGTTGATAGAGTTCGCAATAGTAACTAATGGCATCACCGGGAATATTGCTGACTTCTGCCATGACTTCCAATATTTCTTCTTTGTAAGACTGGCGATCAACACTGATTACTTGAATAATGTAATACTTTCCATCTCCAGAAAACAAAGGAATTTCAACCAAAGCTTCCTTTTCCGCATAGAGACCAAAAGAAGTAACTTCGGGAGATAAACCGGAATAGGTGGTGTAAATATTGACCGACCCATCGGAAAAATCAGTTGCCTTGAAATCTCCGGCTAGTTCCGCAAAGGCAACACCAGTTTTAGCGACTGCTAAAGCGGCAACAGCATCGTCATACTCAGTGAATTGTAAAATCGCTAATTTTGTCGGACGATAAGTTTCTACAACTTTATCAAAATTACTTTCCAAGTATTTTTCAACGATCAATTTAGTTTTATTATCTTGTAACAACTTGGCTTTAAAAGCCGTTTCGCTGGCAAAACCGAGCCTTTGATAATAAGTGGGACCATATAGCGAACTGTAGAGCAGACAATAACTCTCAATCGTTTCTGTAAAGTCTTCCTTGGTTGAAGCCAATTGATTGTAAATGTAATCATTGATAATGGTGATTACGGCTTCGGCACCATATTGTTCAATTAGCAAGCCAAACAGTTCTTTATCAGAAATGCTTTCTTTGCCAACCTGTAATACTTTTTCACTTTTTTGTAGTTTAGCTCGAGCATCAGCACAAGCGCTCAGCGTTAATAAACACAGTAAAACCAGCAGTAACTTTTTCATTATTCAGCCTCCTTGAATCTCGCAGTGATGAATTGCTTAAGGAGATCATTCCCAAAGAAGTTGGTTCCAAGTTCCATAGCTTTATCAAAGACAATTTTGTCACCGATATTTTCGTTATGGAAAGTTAAGTTGTTATAGAAATTAGCATCAGTCAATAATTTCTCTTGAGTATTGCCGTCGTTTCTAATCAAATGCCAACCATAGGAGGTGACAACCCAGGGTGATACTTCATCGCTTGCTAATAGCATAGCTGCCTCGGCAAATTCAGGAACATAATTAGCTTTATTGAGGTTGTCGACTATGCCCAAACTGCCAGATTTGGCGGCTGTACCGGTATCGTCACTGAACTCTGAAGCAACTTCGGCAAAGCTTTTGGTTTTAAGCGCTTCTTCAACTTCTTTAATCTTAGCTAACTCTTCTTCGGTCGGCTCTTTGGGGTTTTCCATTTTCACTAGAATATGGGATATTAAACGGGGATTTTCTTTTTCCAAGTAATCAGGGAAATACTCGTCAAGATGACTCTCTAAATAATTTTTAATGAGTAAAGGGCGAACAACCACATAAGGTAAGGTATAGCCTTTTTCCACATCTTTTAATGTGACAAAGTTATTTTGCTTCATCCAAGTTTTTAAGTAGTAGTCATATTGTTCACCATAATTGTACTGGAAGTAAGCGACCACGGTACTGTAAACGGCTTCCTCTGCTTGTTTTTGCATTTCTTTGGTAATGGGTAGTGCTTGACTTAAAGTCATCACTTCAAAGCGAGCCAGCAGGAGCTCATTGATATCATCGGCATAATCGGTTTTTATCCGTTTATAAAGCATTTCAGCGGTTATTATTTCATCGCCGATAGTGAAGATAACATCTTGACCATTGTGCTTCTTACCTTGGAGTTTACCCTTATTTTCATCATAGGTAACATAAGCAAACAAGCCAACTAAAAGGAAGGCAACGATGATAACAAACCAGTATTTTTTCAGAATATTCAAATTATTGTACCTCCTGACTAACCATATTATTATAGATTATTTTTGGTCAATATGCAATTTTCCCCAAAAGCCGCAGTTGGAAAAGCAACGATAATTTGATAAAATAGTAAAGCAGAGGAAGTGATATTGTGCCGATATTAGAAATCAAAGATTTACACGTATGCGCCGGTGAACACCAAATACTTAAGGGTGTTGATTTACGAATAGC
Source organism: uncultured Erysipelotrichaceae bacterium (assembly GCA_964622375.1). Classification (GTDB taxonomy): domain Bacteria; phylum Bacillota_I; class Bacilli_A; order Erysipelotrichales; family Erysipelotrichaceae; genus CAZUQA01. The sequence goes on from CAZUQA010000111.1 coordinate 17,481, forward strand.
TGACAACGAAATACACGCTTTATTAGGTCCCAACGGCAACGGTAAAAGCACTTTGTTACACACTATCATGGGACACCCAAAGTATCGGATAACCCAAGGCAGTATAACTTTTGCTGGTCAAGACATCAGTAATATGAGCACTGATGCCCGGAGCCGTTTGGGCTTATTTTTAGCTATGCAGTATCCGGCGGAAATCAGCGGAATAACTAATGCTGAGTTTATGCGATCGGCCATTAGTAGCCATAATGAAGAAGCTCCACCATTTTTCAAATTCATTCAACTGATGGACAAGAGTTTACAAGATTTAGGTTTAAAAGGGGAGTTCGCTCATCGTTTTATCAATGAGGGTTTCAGTGGTGGAGAAAAGAAACGTAATGAAATAGCACAGATGTTAATCTTAAAACCGAAGTTAGCGTTGTTAGATGAAATTGATTCCGGCTTGGATGTCGATGCCCTAAAGATTGTAGCTGATGCTATTAACAAACAAATACAGGAAACCGGGGCGGGCTTATTGATTGTCAGCCATTATGAAAGGTTCTATCAATTAGTACAACCGACTTTTGCCCATGTGATGGTAGATGGCCAATTGGTTTGCAGTGGTGATATGGAACTAGTAACAAGAATTGATGTTGAAGGTTATGATTGGTTGCTTCAGGAAATGAAATTGAAGCTGGCGCAACAGCCGAATAAACGCTTAGCCTATCGTTTAGGAATTTGTGGCATCAAAGAGAGAAGTTGATTGATGTTGGAAATTGTTAAGGCGGGTAATTACCGAATAACAGCTGAACAATTGCAGATCAGGGCCGATGGTGAAACGGTTTTGTCGCTCCAAGGTAATTGTGATATTTCTGTTATCGCTAATACTAAGACAAAAATACATGTGGTAAATGAGGGCGCCGAAAAACTCAGAATAACAGCTGAAGTTACAGGAAACTTGTTGTTGACCCTGGCGAGCTTTAGCGCTGCTGATTTGGCTTTTGAACTAAAGGCCAATCTTTGGGAAAATGGCGCCCGAATAAAAGTGGTAACGGCTAGTATCAGTGCTTATACCAGTGCATTCAGTTACTATGTTGATCACCACAATAACCATACTTTCAGTGAGATTGACAGTTATGGAGTTTGTCTCAGTGACTGTGATTACAGTTGTCAGCTTAGCTGTAAAATAAATCCAGGATGTAAAGATAGTGAGGCTTATCAAAATACCCGAGTATTGACAGCTGGTTCGATTAAAAAAATCAAAGTGTTGCCGATTTTGGAAATGGCGGAGAATATGATTAAAGCCAAACATGCCTGTTCCATCGGACGTTTAGCGGAAGAACAGCAGTATTATCTGGCTAGCTTTGGCTTAGACGAGTTACAGGTTACTAAATTGATAGCTAAAGGTTATTTAAGCAATATCTTACAAGAAATTGAAACTAGGGATTTAAAAGAAAAACTACAAGAACAGATCGAAGGGAAGGTGAATGAATTATGTTTGATGTAAATGAAATTAGAAAGGATTTTCCGATGTTGGCCAACCTTCATCAAAATGCCGGGCACCCTCTTATATACTTCGATAACGCCGCGACAACCTTTAAACCCCAGGTGGTAATCGATGAAGTGGTAAATTACTATAAAAACCTATCCACTAATGCCCATCGTGGGGATTATGAGCTTTCGTATCAGGTTTCTGCGGAGTATGAAAAGTCACGACAAACTGTAGCTGATTTTATCAATTGTGATGCTTCTTGCATCGTGTTTACCAGTGGCGCCAGCATGGCACTAAACTTAGTAGCCTACGGCTATGGTCGCAAGTTTCTCAAAGAAGGTGATGTCATCCTATCAACCGAAGCTGAGCATGCTTCCAACATTTTGCCCTGGTTTAAAACAGCTGAAGAAACCAAGGCGATTATCGAATACATCGCTTTGGATGATGAAGGTCGTTTGACGGTAGAAAACTTTAAAAAAGCTTTACATGATAGAGTTAAAGTGGTTACTTTCGCCAATGTTACCAATGTCTTGGGTTTTAATGCTCCGGTCAAAGAAATGACACGCTTAGCTCATGAAATAGGAGCGGTAGTGGTAGTTGACGGAGCTCAAGGTGTAGCCCATATTCCGACTGACGTCAAGGATGACGATGTTGATTTCTTCGCCTTCAGCGGTCACAAGCTATGTGGTCCAACCGGTGTAGGCGTGTTATATGGTAAGTATGAACTCTTAGATAAAATGGATCCCTTTATGATGGGTGGCGGTTCAAATGCCCGCTTTGATATTTGTGGTAATGTTTTATTAAAAGATCCACCCTTTAAATTTGAAGCCGGAACACCGGCTATTGAAGCGGTACTAGGCATGGCCAAAGCAATTGAGTATGTCAAAGCTTTATCGATGGTCAATGTTGCCGAACATGAAAGAGTATTACGGGAATACCTGATAAGTAAAATGAGCGAGTTGGAAAATATCATCATCTACAATGCTCATGCCGATACCGGCATAGTCACTTTTAATGTTAAGGACATCTTTGCCCAAGATGTTGCCAACTATTTGAGCAAAAATGGAATCTGTGTACGGGCCGGCAACCATTGTGCTAAGATTCTTTTGAACTTCTTGCAAACATCTGATACTTTACGGGCGAGTTTATTTTTCTATAATACGAAAGAAGAAGTCGATCAGTTTGTCGCCGTACTAAAAACGGCAAGTTTAGAGAATTGTATCGCTACGCTTTTTGAGGAATGAGTATGAATGAATTGCTAAAGAATCCGGAAATACTGCGACAATTAATAATGGAGCATTACAAAAACCCGTTGAATCATGGTTTGAGTGAAGATCCTGCTTATCATAGTAGGCACATGGCTGCAGAATCCTGCATTGATGATTTGCATCTGCAAGTAAAGATAACTGAAGGTTTAGTCAGTGATGTGCGGTTTGACGGTACTGCTTGCACGATTTCCACAGCTTCTACTTCGATAATTGGTGAATTGATCAAAGGAAAAACCGTCGAGCAAGCACGGAATATCATTAAGGAGTATTATAAGATGATCAACCAAGAAGTTTATGATGCCGATTTACTAGAGGAAGCCTATGCTTTCAATACAGTGGGCAAACAAGCAAATCGCATTAATTGTGCCAAAATCGGAATAGACGGCTTTTATCAGTTATTGCAGGAAAGTGAAGATGAGTGAAGACTATCTAAAAGACGCTAATGAATACTTGTATGGCTTTCATGATGAGGATGTCAGCGTTTTTAAAACAGCGCAGGGTTTAAGTGAGGATATAGTCAAAGAAATATCGGCTTACAAAGACGAACCACAGTGGATGTTGGACTATCGCCTACAAGCATATCGCCGGTTTATTACAGCCCCGAATCCGGACTTTGGCCCGGATTTGAGTTTATTGAACTATAAGGAGTATGTTTACTATATCAAACCCAGTGAAAAAAGTAGTGCCACCTGGGAAGAAGTGCCGCAAACGATAAAAGAAACTTTTAGTAAGCTAGGTATACCAGAAGCCGAACAAAAATATTTGGCTGGAGTATCTACCCAATATGAATCCGAAGTCGTTTATCACAATATGTTACAAGAAGTGCGCGATAAGGGCGTGATATTTTTAGATAGTGATACAGCTTTGAAAACCTTTCCGGATTTATTCAAAGCCTACTTTGGAACTGTTGTACCGTATAGTGACAATAAGTTTTCTCTGTTAAATTCCTGCGTTTGGTCGGGTGGTTCTTTTATCTATGTACCACCTGGTGTTATCTTAGAAAAACCGTTACAATCATATTTCCGTATCAATAGTGAAAGAATGGGACAGTTCGAAAGGACCTTGATTATTGTTGATGAAGGAGCTGAATTGCACTATGTTGAAGGTTGTACGGCACCAATTTATAAGAAGGATTCTTTGCATGCCGCCGTAGTGGAAATCATCGTAAAAAAAGCCGCTAAGTGTCGCTATTCAACAATACAAAACTGGTCCAATAATATAATTAACTTAGTGACCAAAAGGGCAGTAGTTGAGCGTGATGGGCAAATGGATTGGGTTGATGGCAATATCGGGTCACAGATCAATATGAAGTATCCGGCTTGTATTCTCAAAGGAGAAAATGCCCGAGGTACTTGCATTTCGATTGCCGTTGCCGGTAAAAACCAGATTCAAGATGCCGGTGCAAAAATGATTCACTTAGCAAAGAACACTTCCAGTCTCATTGTTTCGAAATCCGTGGTCCGTCAAGGTGGGGTGGTTAATTACCGTGGTTTAGTCAACCATGGTTCTTTAGCTGATAATGCCAAGAGCAAGGTAGAGTGTGATACTCTGATACTTGACAATCTCTCCAGCAGTGCAACGCTACCAACCAATATCAGCGGCAATGCCAACTCGACTATTGAACACGAAGCTAGCGTATCCAGTATCTCGGAAGAACAATTATATTATCTGATGTCGCGCGGTTTAAACAAAGAAGAGGCAACACAAATGATCGTTATGGGGTTTATTGAGCCTTTCACTAAAGAATTACCGATGGAATATGCTGTTGAATTGAATCAGCTGATTAAGCTGGATATGAGTGAAGGAATCGGTTAGTGGCTACCTATCTGCTAGATTTAGATGGGACAATGTACCATGGTACTAAAATTATCCCGGCAGCTAAGACCTTGGTTAATTGTCTGCAGGAAAAAAGGCAAGCTTTTTATTTTTTAACCAACAATGCTTCCCGAACGCCTCAGGAAAATGCTGAGCATATGCACAGCATTGGCTTTAGCGGCATTGAAAGCAAACAATTTTTCAATGCGGCAATGGCTTGTATCAGTTATCTTAAGCAGAATTTTAGTGAGCGCAAAGTTATGATGGTCGGGGAAAACGGCTTGGCCTATGAACTAAAAAGGCAAGGCTTTGTCTTAGTACGAAACTATGCTGACTTTGTCGTAGTCGGCCTAAATCGCTTTGCCGACTATCAACTATACAGTCTTGCATTACAGAATTTACTGGATGGAGCTAAACTGGTGGCAACTAATGCTGATCGGTTATTATTGAGCCAGGATGGTGTAAATATTGGAAATGGGTCGGTGGTCAAAATGCTGGAATATGCCAGTAATCAGCAAGCTTTGATAACCGGCAAACCGGAGACCATCTTTTTACAAGAAGCTTTATCTTATTTTAATCTTGATAAGCAGGAAGTAATATTAGTTGGTGATAACCTAGAAACTGATATACAATGTGGCATCAATAGTGGTGTTAAAACGATTTTTGTTTTGGGTGGTGTTCATGATATCAAGGATATTGAGCGTTTAAAAATAGTCCCTGATAGGATAATAAGCAGTTTAAGTGAGTTATTATAATCACACAAATTCACACAATGATAACATAGTTATTTGATTTTCTTTTAGTATATTATACTTGCAAGGAAACATAATAACCTTGCGGTACTGATTATTCCCTGATAATTGGTACAAAATTCTATCCCCTTATAAATATAGAGAACAGAGGCAGGAGCCTCTGTTTTCAATTACCTTGGGGATTTATGGTTTAAATAATGAAAAACAACGAAAATATATCGATAAACGATAAATATATGTTGAAAAACATAAAATAGTAGTATATAATGATAGTCAAATAGTACCGGAGGACGGATATGAAAGAACCCTTAAGTAGTAAACTATTAAAAATCGCACTTTATGTAGTTATGGTTTTGGGTATTGCCGGTGTGTTGACACTGCCACTTTTTCTAGAAACTTTCACTAGGTATTTTTACGGTGTGGTGAGATTAGCAAGCAGCTATCGGACCTTTATTTTGCTATTTTTGACGATGACGGCAGTTTTGGGGCTTTGGATTATTGGTGAAATGATAATGATGCTGCGTACTATTGGCGAAGGGCCGTTTGTCAAGAAAAATGTCGCTGCTTTAAATCGGGTAGGTATGATTCTTTTTGTTTTGGCTGTTTTATTTATCGGGAAATGTTTATTGTATGTGACTCTCTTAACTATGGGAGGCGCTTGTTTGTTTATCATTGCCGGACTTTTTGCCTTTACTCTCGCTAACCTTTTTCAACAAGCTATCAATTTTAAAGAAGAAAACGACTTGACAATCTGATAGGGGGGGAAAAATGATAATAATAAATCTCGATGTCATGATGGCAAAGCGAAAAATCAGTCTATCTGATTTAGCAACAAAAGTCGATATAACAACAACAAATCTTTCTGTTTTAAAAACCGGAAAAGGTAAGGCAATTCGCTTTACTACCTTAGACAAGCTGTGCGAAGCGTTGGATTGTCAACCGGGTGAGATCCTGGCGTATATCCCCCCGCAAAGTGCTGACTAAATAAGAAAAGGAGCAATTATGAGTATAATTGAAGACGAAAAAGTCGAAATCGCAACCGAAACAAGTAAAGCAAATCAAGAACCCAACGCACCGGTATCTGTTGGGAAACAACATTTATTGTACATTTTAGTACCGGTAGCTATTTTGGTAGCTTTAGCTTTTGACCGTTTAGTTATTGCCGGGATCTTTGACAGGGAGTATGGGGAATTCATGATGCGTTATGGCGGTTTTTGGCTGGGTTTCTTTGTGCTGTTTTGTGTTTTGTATAGGAAAAAGATTGTCGCTAAAAAAGCTTTATGGTTTAGTGGGATTTGTTGTGTAGCTTTAGGGCTTTGGTATTTCTTTTTTGTTAAGGATTATGAGAATGTGGAATATGCTTTTCTAACTTTCTTGATTTTGCCGGCTCTGTTGATGGCTTTTGCCCAGTTTACTGCCGGTGATTACAATTTGAAAGAGACGGAAAAAATCTTCTTAGCGTGGCTGAGCGGGTGGTTGGTCAAGCCGCTGAGCGGAATACCGGCTTTTTTTGAGGCTGTGAGTAATCTGGCTTGGGGCAAAGACAAGAAGGCCTTAAGTAAAGTTTTCTTAGCTCTGGCCTTTACCGTACCACTAATTATTGTACTGGTAGTTTTATTGTCACAAGCTGACATGGTATTCAAGTATTATCTTGAAGATTTACTGGGAAACTGGGATATTACTAATTTTGTTAAACATGCGATTTTTGTCGCAATTCTTTCCCTCCTACTTTTTTCCGTATTATGGAATGTCGGTTTTGGTAAAACGATAGAGACGACAATCACACCACAAATCAAGATTGATCAAATTTTTAGCACTGTCCTACTATCAGCGGTTGTCATTTTATATGCGATGTTCTGTAGTATTCAATTCACTTATTTATTTGCCCGAGCCGGCTTACCGGCGGATTTGAGTTATGCTCAATATGCCCGGGAAGGTTTTTCGCAAACGGTAACTGTCTGCATCATTAATTTGTTACTCTATGGCTTTTTCCTGCAATACGGTACGAAAGACAAAATTACTAAAGTCTTATTATTAGCCCTGATGGCGGCAACCGGAGTGATGTTGATTTCCGGTGGTTTGCGACTTAGCCTCTATATTGAAGCTTATGGTTTAACCTTTATGCGTCTACTACCGGCTTGGTTCATTGTTTATTTGGCAGTTGTCATAGTAATCAGTATTGGGCGGATGTTTAAAGAAAAACTACCGGCTATCGCCTTGGCATTTTTTGTCTTGTTGGCTTGGTATGTTGCTTTAGGTTACAGTAACCCGGAAAAATTGATAAGCGAATACAATCGTGCTAATAATTATGATCAACCAACCAAAAAGTAAGATAACTTTAACTGGAAATGGTCAGTAATTAATTGTAGAATAGTTGTGTATAAAAGGAGATCGACTATGAGTGAATTTAAGGGAACCCCGCACAATCAAGCGACTGTTGGGGAAATAGCAAAATTGGTTTTTATGCCCGGTGATCCTCTTCGGGCAAAGATGATAGCAGATACTTACCTCGATGATGTTGTTCAATTCAATGCGATAAGAAACATGTTCGGCTACACCGGTAACTATCGCGGCAAAAGAATCTCGGTAATGGGTTCTGGTATGGGTATGCCATCTATCGGCATTTATTCTTACGAGCTTTTTAAATTCTATGGTGTGGAAACTATCGTGAGAATCGGGAGTGCCGGCTCATATAGCCCGGATGTCAATGTTTATGATGTTGTTTTAGCACAAGCTGCTTATAGCGAATCGACTTTCGCTAAGTGTCAAAACGGTTTTAGCGGTGATTTCACTTATCCCGATCCCGTTTTAAATGAAGAAATAATAGCAATAGCTGCAGAAAAAAACATTCCGCTTGTTGTAGCCCCGCTTCATTCCAGTGATGTGTTCTATTCTGATTTGGAGAAATCACCGGTGGCATTATTCAAAGAGAAAGGCTGCGTTTGTGTGGAGATGGAGTCCTATGCTTTATTCCACAATGCCACAGCATTAGGGAAAAAAGCGGCTTGCCTGTGTACCATTTCTGATTCGCTGGTTACCCATGAGATTACTACCGCTGATGAAAGACAAAATTCTTTTACGAAAATGATGGAAATAGCCTTAGACTTGGCTAAGTAAGGATGAAAAAATGAACTTAAAAGATTACATTGCAAATATACCGGATTTTCCGGCACCAGGAGTTCTTTTTCGTGATATCACGCCTTTGATGGGAAATGGTGAAGCTTTCAATTATGCCAGCAAACAGATCGTCGAATTTGCTAAAGAAGTCGGCTGTGAGATGATTGTGGGTCCGGAATCCCGGGGTTTTATCTTTGGCTGTCCGGTCGCTCATGAGTTGAAAATCGGTTTTGCGCCGGTGCGGAAACCGGGGAAACTACCGCGCGAGACGGTGAGTGTTAGATATGATTTAGAATATGGCTCCAATGAGTTACATATTCATAAGGATGCCATTAAGCCGGGACAAAAGGTTTTAATTGTTGATGACCTTTTAGCAACCGGGGGAACGGTCGATGCCACTATCAAGTTGGTCGAGAGCTTGGGTGGTGTTGTTGTCGGCTGTGCCTTTTTGATTGAACTACTCGACTTAAAAGGAAGGGAGTTTTTGACAGGATATAAAGTGCTAACTTTGATGTCATATTAAAAACCGCTCAGCGGTTTTTTACAAGCAACTATGAAAACTAAAATGATGATAAGATTTTTTCCGGCTTTATTATCTATAGGGGGACTAGTAGTAGGAGCATGTTTGATTAACAATACTTTAACAAACTTAAAAGTAAGCAACGATAATTCTTTATGGTTTGCGGCTTTCTTTGGCGTCAATCTGATTATTTATGTAATAATGCAGAATATTCTGTGGCTGAAAAAGAAAAAGGCAGCAAAGCGTTTATTGCTGGTGTTCGTTTGCTTTCTCATTATATTTCTTGGTGTGGAAAGCGCGATTTACACTTCTACTTTTAAAAAGGCAGAGAAAGGTGATGCCCTGATTGTTTTAGGTGGGGGCTTAGCAGGGGAAAACCCCGGTCCTTTGTTGTTGCTTAGGCTGGATGAAGCCTACAAGTTCTTAGTGAAAAACCCCCAGGCAGTTTGTGTTGTTAGTGGGGGACAAGGGGCGGATGAGATTCGCAGTGAAGCAGAAGTCATGGCAAGTTACCTAATAAGAAAAGGGATTGCTGCCGACAGAATATTGTTGGAAGACAAAGCGACAAGAACTATGGAAAACTTTAGTTATTCAAAAATTCTCCTAGATGACTATTTCCAAGGAGCAGACTATAGCACTGTTTATGTCACGAATTCTTTTCATGTTTACCGCTCCGGCCTAATAGCTGAGAAAGTGGGTCTATCAGTTCAAGGCTTGTCTTCACCGACTTTTCCCAATGTTCAAGTGAATTTCTATTTGCGGGAATTCTGTTCATTGATTTACTTTTGGCTATTTGACTAAAAATAGGGAATATCGTTATGTATAATAAAAATTGGAAAGAACAAACTTGGGGAACCAAACTAGCATTAATTGTTGGAATATATCTGATAATTGATACTTTACGGATGGTTATTATTGGCGGTTATGATTCTTCTAAGTTGTTTAGTGCTTTGTTTGGTTGTGGGTTAATTGCTTACATTCTCCTTTACAATTTTTTAAAAAAGCGACAAAGATTCTTAGCGAAAATACTGTTGTCATTGTTTATTGCTTTCGCTGTTTCTTTTGTCGTTGTTGAAGGTTTACTGATAAGTAAGACCCTAGCTAAAGTAGAGAAGGGAGATGCCATAATTGTTTTAGGAGCAGCTCTAGTCGGAGAAGAACCATCAGTAACATTGCGCCAGCGTTTACACAAAGCCTATGAGTTTATGTTGGCTAATCCTGAGGCCATTGCTGTATTAAGTGGCGGTCAGGGTCCCAAGGAGCTGGTTAGTGAAGCAGAGGCGATGTCACGCTACTTAATGAGGATGGGAGTTGCTCAGGAGCGTCTACTTCTGGAGGAGCAGTCAACGGATACTTACGAAAATTTCGTTTTCTCAAAAAAAATACTCGATGAGTATTTTGATGGAAAAGACTATCAAGCTGTCTTTGTGACTAACGGTTTTCATATCTACCGTTCCGGGACAATTGCCGCAATGATTGGGTTGCCGGCTAAGGGCTTGGCGGCGCCGACGATGATTACTTTAGCTGTAAACTACTATATAAGAGAATACTGTTCGCTGGTTTATCTGTGGTTGTTCAAGTGAAGCTCAATGATAGAATAAAAACCACTAAAAGTTACAGTAAGTGAATATTATTTTCCTGGCAAGCAGTAACCATAGCTTGAGGCCAGAGTGATACCTGTACTTCACCGATATGGGCTTTATGCATTAAAACCAAACAAATGCGACTTTGCCCGATACCTCCGCCGATAGTCAACGGTAATTGACCCTTAGCTAACATTTGATGATAGGGAAGGCTTAAACGCTCATTAGCCTGCGCTTTTTCTAGTTGAGTAAGCAATGACTTTTCATCAACGCGGATTCCCATGCTACTGAGTTCAACAGCGCAATCTAGTAAAGGATAATAAACTAATAAATCACCGTTTAGTTGCCAATCGTCATAGTCGGGAGCGCGGTTATCATGGGGCAGGCCATTGGTAAGCTTTTCACCGATTTGCAGAATGAAAACGGTTTTATACTCTTTGCAGATTTTATATTCTCTTTCTTTAGGATCGAGGTTTGGGTATTTGTCTAAGAGTTCTTGAGCAGTTATAAAGAAAACATCGGCAGCTATTAATGAAGTAAGTTGTGGGTATTTGCCGATTAATTGATATTCGGTAGCTTTTAGTGCTCTGACAATTTTTATTACGGTTTCTTTAAGATAGGCGATATTTCTTTGACTGCGATCGATTACTTTCTCCCAATCCCACTGATCGACATAATTGGAATGAAGATTGTCTAATACCTCATCACGACGGATAGCATTCATATCGGTGTAAAGACCTTTATCCTGCCAAAAGTCATAGATTTTTAAGGCAAGCCTTTTCCATTTAGCTAATGATTGGACAATCTCGATTTCTTCATCAGGCAGACAGGCTATTTCGAAAGCGACGGGGCGTTCAACTCCGCTTAGATTGTCATTTAGACCGGAAGCTTTGGTTACATAAAGCGGAGCCGAAACTCTGCTGAGATTGAGATTCTTAGCCAGTTCGGTTTCAAAACTGTCTTTAACCAGTTTAATTGCTTTTTGTGTATTAAAAACATCAAAAGGGTCTTCATAATTCTTCGGGATTATTAGTCGTTCTTTCATACAGGCTCCAAAATTAGATATAGTCAATTATAGCATTAAAGCATTTTTAAGTACTATTAAGTCTTATTTTAACAACTTCTCAAAGAAATGGGCTTTTTCCTTCAGACCCAAGTGTTGGTAGAATTGGCAAGCATTATCATTTTTAGAGTTAACCATGAGTTCGACAGCATCATAATCGCTTATTTTGGCATAGTCGAAAATATATTCCATCATTTGCCGGCCGACACCACAGTGTTGAAACTCAACAGCATTACCAAAGGCATCAAGCAACAGTGTTTTCCGGGGCATCATCACGGGATGGTCAGTTACACGGGGAAAACAAACAGCGTAGCTGATAATCTGTTCTTGGTAAAGACCGACAAAAACCAAGGCTGTTGTTAACCACGCAGAAAATAGTTCTTGGGAAATTACTTCGTCAACCGCCAGGTAAAGATCAGGACGGAGATTTACATGTAGTTGATGGACTTGCTGGGCAATAATGTTGATGGCAGCTAAATCGTTCTCTTCGGCTTTACGGATCAGAATTTTCATTTTCTTCCTCCAAATTATTAAGTGAAGTATAGAAGAAAAATCAGAATTTTACAATTGCCGCTTTTCGATTTCATTTTTTAGCCGGAACTTATTTCATTAATTCTCTGGCAATCTCTAAATCAGATTCATAGGCGACAAATTCGCCTTTGACTTTTTGATATTGTTCTTCGCCTTTACCCAGTATAACAACAACATCACCGGGTTGGGCTTTACTAATCGCGGTTTCTATGGCTTGTTTTCTATCAATAATAATTTCATAGGGTATGGACAGATAGGTGGCTATCTCTTGACAGATCGCGGTTGCCGCTTCAAACTGCGGATCTTCTGCTGTTAAATACATAAACTGGCAGTAACTACCGGCAATTTCTCCTAATTCCCGGCGTCGATTATAAGCTTTACCGCCCGGACCACCGGCTACTGTAATGATTTTACTTCCTGGATAGTCTAATTCTAAGGATTCGTACAGTTTTGTGAAACTCAATTGATTATGAGCATAATCGACGATGACGGTGATTCCGGCTTTTTCAAAAACATTCATTCGACCACTGACTTCTGTTTTGGCAATGCCGCGTTGAATGCAAGCATCATCGATGCCGTATAAGCGACAAGTTACAATTGCAGCTAAGGCATTTTCAATATTGAAGCGACCGGCAATTTTCGTTTGCAAGTTAAGCTGGTAGTCTAAACCATAAACCGTGAAATGCCAGAAATCACCGACTTTGGCAATGTTGTCGACATAGTAATCGACGGCGCCTTTGTTAGCTGCTGAACCATAGGTTATGATAACTTCAGCATTTTCGGCAGCTTGCCGGACTTCGGGAAAACAAGCTGTTTCATAATTGATAACGACCTGACGGCAATTTCTTATAAACTCCAGTTTGCACTGCAGATAGTCAGCAAAATCTTCATGTTCCTCGGGACTGATATGATCTTCAGCAATATTCAAAAACAAACCGGTATCAAATTCTATGCCATAAGCTCTTTGGGTTTTGTAAGCTTGTGAAGTTACTTCCATGGTTAGAAAGCCAAGACCGCAATCGGCAACTTCACGAAACAAACGATGCAACTCAATGGCTTCCGGGGTTGTCAAATGAGCTTCTTCTTTTCTTTTCCCCGTATCAACTTCAATCGTTGAGATAAGAGCCGAAGAATAAGAAAGGTATTCATCCAAGACATTTTTTATATAGTAACTGGTTGTCGTCTTGCCTTTTGTTCCGGTTATGCCAATGAGTTTAAAGGCTTTGTAGGCATAATTAAAAAACTCACGGGCTGCTAAAGCCATGGCTCGACGGATATCACTTACTAACAATTGGGGGCAATCAACTAAGTCATAACGGTTTTCACTGACCACTAATATAGCGCCTTGGGTCAAGGCTTGAAGCAGAAATTCCGTCCTAAAGTTTTGACCTTTCACAAAGAAAACTGTGGCATCTGTGACCGCCCGAGAATCAAAAGTAAGGTCGCTGATTTCCTGAGAACTATGAGGGTCAATATTAACTATTTGTCGTAGGAGTTGTTCTTTTTCTAAGAGCTTGACTAATTGATTGATTTGCATGTTGTTTATTTTCCGGTTTTATTGTAACCGACAGCTAGAAAGTTATACAGGACTTCCCAAGCGGCATAAGCGGTAATTTCGCTGGCATCCTGTTGCGGATTGAGTTCAACTAAATCAAAAGCCACAATGTTAAATTCACTTAACATTCGTAACAGGTTCAAAGTCTTCATAAAATTGATGCCATTATATTTTGGGGTACCAACACCACTGCTGACTGACGTTTCTAAAGCGTCCATATCAAAAGTAACATAGAGGCCGTCACAAGCGGCGAATTTTTCGCGTAAAACGGTAACAATTTTTTCGTTTTCCCAATCATTATTGAATTCGTTAGCTGTTATGATGGTTATGCCATTTTCCCTGGCAAAATCATGCCAAAGGCGATTGACCATACCGCGCAAACCGATAACCACCATATTGTCACCGTCCAAATGTTTCTCAGCGATTAACTTTGTAAACTGGTTACAGTGACTGATGCGCGGAAAATAAGGCAGGTCCGGCTCAGTATCATTATGGGCATCGAACTGCAATAATCCTAATTTTTGATAATTCCCGCCTTTTTTAACTCCGATAAAACTACCGTAGCTTATCGAGTGGTCACCACCTAAAATCAACGGGAAACTGGTTTTCCGGATTGTGCTGATAACTGTAACTATTTCTTCTTGGGTTTTCTCTTGATTGCCATGCCAAATGTTGATATCACCAACATCACAAATATTAACTTTGTTGGTCTTAACAAAACAGTGGTTGTCATAGTCATAACAATCTATACCGTCAATTTTTTTCCACAGCGAGTGTTCACGAATAGCGCGAGGTGCGTCTTTCATTCCCAAACGGTAAGTTGCTCCCATCTCATTAGGGATGCCAACTACAACAACTTCATAATTTTTGACATTATCTAGTACTTCATATTCACTGCCTACAAAGGTAGCAATACCACAATGTTTTAGTTCTTCATTGTACTTCATTAATTCTTATTACCTCTTCTCTGCATGCTGAGTCATTATCTAGCATTAAACTCATCAAACATTATAGCACAATTCAAAAAACAGCATTTGTCGTTGAAAATGAAAAGCTGTTAACAAATTCCCAACTCGGTTTTTTGCCAATAAGGTAGAAGATGAGTCTAGCATAAATAAATGTTTGATTAGTTATAGCGGTAAGTCAAGCTTTAATGCGGTGGTTGCAAATAAGTTGGAAACAATAGGCTTAGATTGATGTTGAACTTTGTTGGCTATTTCGCAGTTCATCAATTATTTTTAGGCTTGCTAATTGTTCTTGCAAAGTCGTGCCATAAAAAGGGTTTTCACTATCAGACCAGCAGTGCTCAATAAAATTCTCAACTTCATTTTTGTAGAGATTAACTTCGGGATATTCCAAAATCGTTTCTTGATCAAAAGTAGTGATAATTATTTTTTTCAGTGACTTCTCACTGAAGCAGTGCGGGATTTCTATTTTACCGGCAGTACCGTAAAGCAAAAGGTGGTTCCCGGGAAAAGGCATAGTATGCGAGGAGTTGATAACAACATCTTTATCAGGGTAACGCATTAACAGAGTTTCGTTACTGAAGCTCTCTTTAAAAGCAAATAAGCGGCTGCTACCGCAAACTGTACAGTCAGCACCAAATAGTCCGACTATGAAATCGATGACATGAATGCCATTATCAGAGAATGTGCCACCACCACCCAGATTATTGTCGAGCTTCCAAAGTGAGCTGGCAGCTTGAGGATTGATGTTAAAACCCCATTGCCCCCAAACGCTGCGAACTTCACCAATTCTTTTATTCTGTAACATAACAGAGAGCTCATGATAGGCTGGTTGATGACGGAGATGATGGGCAATTGTGATTTCATTTGGATAGGTATTTAAGAGCTTGGCGATTTCTTGAGCTTCTGGGTAATTGCGAGCTAAAGGCTTCTCGCAGATAATTGCTTTGTTGTACTTGAGGCACTGTTCAATGGTTGCAAGATGCAAAAAAGGCGGATTAGCGATGAATATCAAATCAAAGTCTTCTTGCCTTAACATTTCTTCAACATCACTATAATAGTTAGGGATGCCATACTCAGTACAGGTTTGTTGAAGTTTTTCTTGATTGCGTGACTGTAAAGCGACAATCTCACAAAGGGAAGAAGTGGCTAAAGCGGGAATTGTTCTTTTTGTGCCACTACCGTTAGCTCCGATAATGACCATTCTTTTTTTCATAATTACCTCCAGGTTGATAAACGGTTTTACCTATGCTGTTAGAGAAAACGCCGAACAGTTTGGCAGTATTGTAAGTAAGCTGAGCCAAAATTGGCGAGACACCATTGTTCTTCGGCTTTAACGATAAAATGAGTTGCCAATTGCAGGATAGCCAAATTAACAAGTAAGACTAAAGAATGAAGCAAGAGAGCGCAGCCAAGAAAATAAAAGAAATAGGAAAGGTAGATGGGATGACGAAAGTAGCGGTAGATTCCTTGATTACAGAAGCCATTTTCGTTGGTTTTACTGAAA
>CAZUQA010000112.1:0-1654 GCA_964622375.1 uncultured Erysipelotrichaceae bacterium
CCGTTGACTAAATGCTTGATAAAATTATCACTCAAGTTTCGCAGAGTAAAAATAAAGCTCAGAGCTGATAAAATAAAAGATTAAAGCAAAAAAAACCGGTAGTTGACAAACAAAACACCTTTCAAATTTGGTAAAATGGAAAGTGAGAAACAATCCAAAAAATATCCAAACAGAAAGGTGTTGTCACAATGATACAACAAAACAATCCGTTTGAGAAGTCCCATAGCCCTTTTTCGCGAATTTTTTCATGCCTGAAAGTGCGTCAGTTGCTGCACCAGTCCGGAATCCATAAAAACTATGGGTTCAGTAGTTTTATCGTTTTTCAAATTCTCTTCCAAGCAGTTTTCCAAGGGCTTAATTTGCCTTGTCTATTGGCAAGCAAGAAAGGTGAATCCCTGCCGCATAAAGATGTGTATTACCGCTTTCTTAATGACCCGCACTTCAACTGGCGGCGCTTCTATCATCTTTTTAGCGCCAAGGTTGTAGGCTTCTTCGAAACGTTAACATCCCGTCAAAGAGTTCGTGTTTTAATTATTGATGATTCTCCAATAAACCGGGATAGAAGCAAAAAGGTTGAGCTTTTGGCGCGTGTCTATGACCATGTTTCCGGCAAGTTCATCCGGGGCTTTCAATTGCTTACCTTGGGCTGGTCTGATGGTTTTAGTTTCGTACCTTTGGATTTCGCGCTCATGAGTTCGGCAAAAGAAGAAAATCGCTATCAGGAAATGCGAAAAGACATAGATAAGCGGTTGAGTGGTTACAAACGCCGCCAAGAAGCCTTGCTCCCTAAACCAATTGTAGCGCTAAATATGCTTCAAAGAGCTTTGCAGGCGGGGATTAGCGCAGATTATGTCTTAGTGGATAGTTGGTTTACTCATATGCCGTTAGCAGAAAAAATCCTGGCAGAGGGGCTGCATCTTATTGGCAGAGTTAAAGAATTGAAGCAACAGTACATCTTTGATGGGCAGGCTTTGTGCTTAAGTGCGCTTTATAGAGTTATCAACAAAGGCAAAGAGCAAATTGTTGGCTCTGTTAAGGTTAAGAGCAAATCCGGAGTACTTCTTAAGATTGTGTTTGTCCGCTCTCGTAATAATCGAAGAGACTGGCTGGCAATTCTTTCGACAGATGTTACTTTAGAAGATGCTGAAGTTGTTCGTCTTTACGGTATGCGCTGGAGTATTGAGCCTTTTCATAAAGCAGCTAAGTCCCTTTTGAAGTTAGGCAAGGAGTTTCATGGAAGATCATATGATCTTCTTATAAGCCATACCACCATAGTATATTCGCGCTATCTTGTTCTCGAATGGGAACGCAGGCATGACAATGACGGGAGAACTTTTGGCGGGATGTTTTATCTTTTTTACGAGGAAGTCCAAGATATGGATTTAATGAGTGCTTTACGTCAATTGATGATTTTCGCCTTTTCCTTATTAGAAAATGGCTCTTATCAAGAAGATTTGCGCTGTCAAGTTCTTGATTGGATTAACCAATTACCCAATTATATCAAGGATTTATGGCCGCTTTCGCTCTGCGAAACTTGAATGACTATATTTTACAAGAAAGATTTTGCCAGCGAGGTTGAGGATGTTGAGTTTATTGTCTACAGTACCAATTGTATCTATGTAATCAGTACACTTTAAATTTGACAGGAGGCTTT
>CAZUQA010000113.1:0-3834 GCA_964622375.1 uncultured Erysipelotrichaceae bacterium
AAGCTTACTAACTCCGGGCAAGAGGTTGCGTCTTCGACTTTTGTGGGCGATTACTAACAGTTTCGGTGCTGATTTTCAAGAAGCTATACCCGCCGCTGCCATTGTGGAAATGATTCATTGTTATTCCTTAATTCACGATGATTTGCCGGGTATGGACAACGATGATTTACGACGCGGGAAAGCCAGTTGCCATCTTGCTTTTGATGAAGCTACGGCAATCTTAGCCGGTGACGGCTTGTTGACTTTAGCTTTCGCCTTAATTGGTGCTTTACAACCCCGACATATTAGTAAAGCTCTAAATTCAATATCGGATAAAGTCGGAATTTCCGGTATGATATTAGGCCAAGATTACGATATGAATAAAAAGGCTGACAGCTTTGAAAGCTATACAGAAATGGTGCGCCTAAAGACCGGTTGTTTGTTTGCGGCTTCTTTGATGCTGGCAGCCATAATCAGTGACCATGAAGAATTTTTAGAAGTTTTAGAAGAAGTCGGCTATCTTTTCGGCATTGCTTTTCAAATCCGGGATGATTTACTGGAAAACCCCGAGAACCTGGAACTTAACAAATCGTTGAGCGATGAGCGCAATGAAAAAGCCAGTATTACCGCTTTATTGGGTAAAGATGCTGCAGTGGCGAAGTTCAGGGAAACATTAACAGCCTTAGATTTAGCTTTAGAGGCTTTACCCCGACGTTTTCCGGCTTTAGAAGAATTAACGCAAGAATTTTTAGATCGGAGTCTGTTATGAAAGTGACGGACATCAAAGACTCTAAGTTTCTAAAAGACTATAACGATCAACAACTAAAAGAATTGGCTCAGGAAATCCGGAGTTTTCTTTTAGAAAATATCTCGAAAACCGGGGGACACTTGTCCAGCAATTTGGGAGTTGTCGAGCTGTTTTTAGCTATTCATCAATGTTTTGACTTGGACCGCGATCGACTTTTTATCGACATCGGTCATCAATCTTATGTTCATAAGATTCTAACCGGTCGCGCCGGCAAATTTGCTACCTTAAGAAAATACGGGGGTTTATCCGGCTTTCAAAAACGCCAGGAAAGCCCGTATGATCACTGGGAAGCCGGTCATGCCGGGACTGCATTATCTGCCGCTTTAGGCGATAAAGTAGCCGGTGATAATTGCGGCAATAAACACCATACCGTTGTAGTCATCGGTGATGCCGCTATCGCTAACGGTGAAGCTTTTGAGGCTTTAAACCATATCGGCTCCCTGAAGAAGCCCCTGATTATCATCTTGAATGACAATCAGATGAGTATCTCGAAACAGAATACGGCTTTCAGTCGTTCTTTATCCCGTATGCGTTCCAGTTCTTCTTATCGTAATTTAAAAGGTGATGTCCGCAAACTACTCAATCGCAGTAAGTTCGGCAAAGCGACGGTCGAACAACTGTCAAAGTTTAAGACTTCACTAAAATATATGATGTTGCAGGAAAACTATTTTGACGATTTGGGTCTTAACTATTTCGGTCCGGTCAACGGTCATAATTTTAAAGAACTGCGGGTCGCTATCAATTACGCTAAATTAGTAGATCGTCCGGTGTTAATCCATGTGCGCACGGTAAAAGGGAAGGGTTATCAACCTTCACAAAGTGATACCAGCGGTAACTGGCATGGCGTATCGGCTTTTAATATCGAAGAAGGGGAGTTAAATGGTTCTTTGCCTCCGGATTACCTGAGTTGGTCTAAGGCGCTTGCTAAATATTTGGAGGAATTGGCGGATAAACATCAAGAATTAGCGGTGATAACTCCGGCGATGAAAGTCGGTAGTGGCTTAGAAGCCTTCTTTGAAAAGTATCCCCAGCGCGCTTTTGATTGCGGTATTGCCGAAGAACATGCAGCGACCTTTGCCGCCGGCTTGGCTTTAGCCGGCATGAAACCATTTTTGTCAATCTATTCAACTTTTTTACAGCGAGCTTACGATCAAATCAACCACGATATATGTCGCATGAATTTACCGGTCATCATCGGCATCGATAGGGCAGGAATCGTCGGTGAAGACGGTGATACCCATCATGGGGTTTTTGATATCGGAATCCTCAAACCTTTGCCCAATATCGTTATCGCCCAAGGGAAAAACTATAGTGAGTTATGTTCGCTTCTGGATTGCGCCTATAAAAGTAAGCAACCTTTTGCCTTACGTTATCCTCGGGGCAATGTCAAAATCACGGCTGAACAAACCAGTAAAGAAGAAATAGCCGTCGGCACTTGGACTAAAGTTGAAAGCGGAAAGAAACCGCAGTTGATTATCATCACTTACGGACCTTGGGTTGAAACCGTTTATGAGAAATTTCTTAGCAATAACATTTCTGCCCTAGTTGTCAATGCCCGCTTTATCAAACCTTTGGACCAAGCAATGCTAAGACAACTGGCCCAAATGAAGTTGCCGATTGTTTGTTACGAGTCAGATATGTTGGTAGGGGGCCTTTCCGGCAGCATTCTGGAATTCTTCAATGATGAAAAAATAAACTGTAAACTTGAAAGAATCGGTATCGGTGATCACTATATTCAACATGGTTCCATTTCTGAGTTGCGCAAACAAGAGAAAATTGATATCAACTCTTTATTGGAATTTGTTGCGAAACTATGCGATTAGATCAGTATTTAGTTGAACAAAAACTGGCTAAATCACGGACTTTTGCCGCAGAATTGATTGCTGCCGGCAAAGTTTTGGTCAATAACGCAATTATCACTAAAGCGGCTTTTCCAATAAAGGCTACTGATAAAATATCAATAAATGAACTGACTCACGATTATGTCTCTCGTGCGGCTTTAAAGCTGGAAGCGGCCTTTCAGACTTTCGCCTTTGACTTAAAAAACAAAGTTGTTCTGGATATCGGCAGCTCGACCGGTGGTTTTAGTGAATTTTGTTTGCGACAAGGTTGTGCCATAGTTTATGCCGTTGATGTCGGCACCCAACAAATGGCTGAGAAAATCCGTAAAGATAAGCGGATCAGACTGTTTGAGAATACCGATATACGCGATTTTAAGCCCGAGAGAAGCGTAAAATTTGATTATATCTTCTGTGATGTCAGCTTCATTTCTTTGACTCTGATATTGGCTAAAATCGCCGAACTGTCGCAGCCGACGACAAAAATAGTTACATTGTTTAAGCCACAGTTTGAAGTTGGCGCTAAATATCTTAATAAACAGGGACTTGTAAAGGATAAAAGTGCCGTAGTCCGGCAACTTTGGCACTTTATTGAGAGTTTACCGCAATTTAATTTAGGTTTATTGGCAGCTTTCGCCTCACCGCTTAGCGGTAAAAATGGCAATATAGAGTATCTTTTATACCTAAAAAGACGTAATAACTCGGCAGAAACGTAGGAAAACCCCCTAAAAGCTAATATAAGAAAACCGAAACCGTGGCGTAAATCCGTAAAACAGCGTCGGGGATTATGCTATAATGGGACTATCTTTTTAAGCAAAAACACAAAATTATGATCATCAATCTCTATGTCGAAAATTATGTAATTATCGAAAAAGTAACGCTGGACTTGTCAGCTGGCTTTTCTTGTTTTACCGGAGAAACCGGAGCAGGAAAATCCTTAATAGTCGATGCTTTAGGCGTACTTTTAGGCAATAGACTGTCAGTTGATTTAATCCGCAAAGACTGTGAAATCTGTAGAATCGAAGCTACGGTAGCGATCAATGACCAAGAAATTGTCGCTGAACTAAAAGAAAACGGCTTTGACTGTGAGGAAAACTATGTCTTTTCCCGTGAAATCAACAAAGATAACCGAACTATTAGCAGGATAAATGGCCGTACTTGTACTTTGACCCTAATGAAAAACGTACTAAGTCGGATAATTGATATCCA
>CAZUQA010000114.1:0-1767 GCA_964622375.1 uncultured Erysipelotrichaceae bacterium
GGCTCGCTGTCTCATCAGGATCACTACCGTCTAAACTATAGTAAATGAGCGCTTCCGGAGTCGAGGTGGATAAACTTATCGTCGTTCCTTTAATCAACGCTCCGGAAGGTTGACTGGCACTAACTTCAGCAACCTCTGGCGGATCCGACTCCTCCGGATTAAAAAACTTGCTAAACTGATTCAGGTGACTTTCTGCGACAAACGCCGGTTCTTGGGTCTTAATAACCTCCAGCGAATAAAAACTTGTTGTCCCTATCGTCAAAGCCGCCAGAAAAATGTTAAGTATTTTTCTCAATTTAGCTCTTATTCTTTTTTTCATTATTTCTATTCCCTGATAACATTCATTTTTAAAAAAATCACATATTTGTTTAACTCTAAAAATTCAGTATATCATTAACCTTCATCTCGCCGGTAGTATTAACTTCCCGGGCTAATTAAAGTACTTTGATACCACCAAAAGGCCTAATTGCTAAAAAGTGGCAACTCCCCAATCCAAAAACTGCTTCTAGACCAGCCCGGTACTCGTTAACTAGGCTGTTTGGTACGTAGGCCTGAATTGTTCCTGCCAGTCCGCCACCATGGACGCGATAAGCTCCCTGCTGACCTAAAATACGAGCGCTGAGCGCCAAAGCTAAAGCTAAGCCTTGTTCCTTTGGTGTTTTAACGCAAAACACGTTTTGTAAATACATAAAGGAAGACCTACCCGACTCTTTAACATTATCAAAGAAAGCGTCAATATCACCTTTTTGTAGCTTTTCAACCAACGTCAATACCCGGGCATCATCCGCGAAAAAATGGAAAGCTCGTAAAATCGCTCGGTCATCACAAACTTCGCGAACTTTTGCCAGCTGCTGGTAGAAATCTTCCGCTGCCACTTCAATTAAAAATTCTTTACCGAAGACAGCAGCGACACTTTTCATGTCACTGACCATCAAACCATATTCTTCCGACAAATCCGCATGATTGCCACCGGTATCTACTAGACAAAGCTGATAGCCGCTAGCTGCGATATCAAAATCAATTTTCTCGACAACCGGTGAATTAATATCGCGAAAATCGATAAAAACGAAGCCCCCGACAGAACTCGCCATTTGGTCCATTAGACCGCAAGGTTTTCCAAAATAAACGTTTTCGGCATATTGAGCAATTTGGGCAATTTTTATGGCGCTGACTTGTCCTTGATTGAACTCATGGTTTAATATGACACCTACCAAAACCTCAAAAGCTGCCGAACTTGAGATCCCTGACCCCTTTAAAACAGTGGAAGTACAATAAGCCTTAAACCCGCCAACTCGATAACCTTCGCTGTTAAATTTAGCGCAAACCCCTTTTATTAGAGCGACGGTACTGAATTTTTCATCAGCACAAACCGCTAATTCACGTAAATCAATAGCGGCAATTTCGTAACCTTCGGAAACAAATTCAACAATATCATCATCACTTTTCGCGACCACGGCGATAGCGTCCATATTCACAGCAGCTGCTAAGACTTTACCGTGTTGATGATCAGTGTGATTCCCTCCCACTTCACTCCGGCCAGGGGCTGAGTAAATTGCTACATCCAAATTTCCAAATAAATCTTCAAAAGCTGTTAAAGCCCCTAAGTAGCGTGTTTGGACAGCAGCTAAACCATCATCGTTAACCAGATAAAGTTCTTTTAGCTGTGCTGAAAAGACGCCTGCTACCAGCTTTTCTTTAAGTAATCTTAATTCCATAATTTTGCCCTTTTATCTTTCTTTAGTCGAGTAAACTTCTAATATAGTCTTT
>CAZUQA010000115.1:0-2877 GCA_964622375.1 uncultured Erysipelotrichaceae bacterium
CGCGGACTTACAATTAAAGAAAGTCCGCAGTGGATAAAAAGTATACTGCATAGTCAGGGGATCAAGAGCATCAACAACATTGTCGACATCTCTAACTTAGTCATGCTGGAAACCGGTCAGCCTTTGCATTTCTATGACTTAGATAAGTTGCCAAAAAGTGAACTCGGTTGTGAAGCTGGCTATCAGGGTTCCTATATTGCATTGGACGATATTTCTTATGACTTGTTGCCGGAAGACTTAGTGATAAAAAGTGACAACCAAGTTATGGCGATAGCCGGAATCATGGGTGGTAGTGATACTAGAATCAGCGAAAACACCAAGAACATCTTAATTGAAAGCGCGAATTTCAATCAAGCTTGTGTGCGGGTTACTTCGCGCCGCATCAATCTGCCAACCGAAGCGGCGCAACGCTTTAGTCGCGGTGTCAGTTACTACAGCACCGACTTAGCGGTAAAAAGAGCGACAGCTTTGTTATTGCGCTATGGAGCGGCTAACACAATCGAAGAGAGCGTTATTTATGGCAACTTGCAGCCTGGTGCTAAAATAGTTGACTTAAGTGTGGCTCATTGTAATGCTTTATTAAATACCGACTTCTCCAGCCAACAAATTGCGGAAGTCTTCCGTCGCTTAGCATGCGATTTTAATTTAAAAGATGAAGTTTTTAGTGTGGTCGTACCGCCATATCGCAGTGATATCGCCTTACCGGAAGATTTGATAGAAGAGGTTGTCAGAATCATCGGTTACCAGTATGTCAACAGTAAATTACCGACACTTTCAACGACAGTCGGCAAAAAAGAAAGAGATTTACAGCTACGTAACAGTATTAAAACTGAGCTTTGTGCTTTGGGATTAAGTGAGATCATCACTTACTCCTTGGTTGGTTCAAAGCAGCTGGCAGAAGCTTGTCTACCTTGGGGGGCAGCCTTAACCTTAAGCAATCCCTTAAGTGAAGAAAGGAAGTACTACCGCAACAGTTTGTTACCAAGCATGCTGGAAACCATCGTTTACAACAGAGCTCGCTTCAATGAGCGTTGTGCTTTTTTTGAGATTGCCGCCGTTTATGATGAAAAGGCAACAAAGCAAGAACGACTGTGTTTAGCTACTTGTGGTGAGCTGTCATTATCCTCTTGGCAAAAGAAGACACAGAGTGATGATTTCTACAGCCTAAAAGGCAAAATCGCTACTCTCTTGGCAAAAATGGGTTTTGACAATCGGCGCATTTACTATCAAAAGAATACTCAGGCTACCACCAGTTTTCATCCTAAACTCTCAGCCGCCATCTTTGTCGATAAGACTTTTATCGGGGTTTTTGGTTTACTACATCCGCGTACAGCCAAAAATTACGATATCAGCAGCGGCGTCGCCGGTGAAATCAATCTCTCAGCACTCTATCAGCTTAATCCCGGAAAATTGAAATACCAAGCAGTCAGTAAATTTCCGGCTTTGAAATTTGATTTGGCGGTAATCATCGCTGAAGAAATCCCGGCTAAACAACTGTTGGATTGTGTGAGCAAGTATGGTAAGGCCTGGTTGAGTGATGTCGAAATCTTTGATGTCTATACCGGTAGCAATATTGAAGTCGGCAAGAAATCCCTGGCTTTGCGTTTAGTTTTCCAAGCTACTGACAAAACTTTAGAAGACCAAGATATTGTCGCTTTGATCAAGGACATCAGCGCCGGCATCAAACAAGACCTGCAGGGGGAAATCCGGGAGAAATAGATATGCGTTACTATGTAAATGCGGAAAAAGTAATCTACGAATTTGACCGAAATCACCCAGCCGTGCTAATAGTGGATGGTGAGGCCAGCATCACCATTAAAACG
The DNA here is from genome assembly GCA_964622375.1 of uncultured Erysipelotrichaceae bacterium. Classification (GTDB taxonomy): domain Bacteria; phylum Bacillota_I; class Bacilli_A; order Erysipelotrichales; family Erysipelotrichaceae; genus CAZUQA01. Next base: position 1,824 of record CAZUQA010000115.1, read on the forward strand.
CGTGATTGTTATTCTAATCTTTTGACGCCGGAAAAATTCCGTAGTGCTGATTTTAAACAAGCCTATCTCAATCCGGCTACCGGACCAATTGCTCTTAAGGGAGCTAAAGCCGGAGATACATTAAAGATTGAGATCGAGGATATTACTGTAGAATCACCGGTGATGATGCGCTTACGCCCGCAACAAGGTTTATATGGTCAACACATCAAACAAGAGAGTCTGCAGGTTATTACTATAGAGAATAATCATTTGTTGTTGGCAGATAAAAAACTGGCACTTGAGCCGATGATTGGGGTAATCGGCACCACCCCCCTACAAACCAGTAGTACGCAGATTCCCGGTTTTCATGGCGGTAATTTAGACTGCAGTAAAATCAAAAAGGGCAGTACCGTGTATTTACCGGTGCTGGTTGATCAGGCTTTATTAGCGTTAGGCGATTTGCACGCTTTGATGGGCGATGGGGAGGCGGCAGTCTGCGGTGGTGAATGTCGCGGCGAAGTTAATCTCAAGCTGGCTCTAACAAAGCGGGATTTCTCTTATTTACCTTTGGTCGAAGATAAAGAATACTATTATTTACTGGCTTCGGCACCAAGCCTTGATGAGGCCGTAGTTAAAGTTACGGAAAATAGTGTAAAATTATTGCATAACGACTATGGTTACAGTGAAGAAACCGCTATTTTATTGCTTTCCTTAGTCGGGGATATCGCCGTATGTCAGGCGGTCAATGCCCAAAAAACAGTGCGTTTAGCCCTAGCAAAGAAGCATTTAGAGTGAGGAGTTATAAATATCATGGGAAGAGCCTTTGAAGTAAGAAAAGCCGCAATGGCAAAAACCTCTTTAGCCAAAGCTAAAGTCTACAGTCGTTTCGGCAAAGAAATCTATATGGCAGCAAAGTCGGGAGTTGCCGACCCGGAGATGAACAGTTCTCTAAAACGGATTATTGAGAAAGCAAAAGCTAATCAAGTGCCGGCTGATGTAATTAAAAGAGCAATCGATAAAGCCAAAGGCGGTAGTGGCGAATCTTATAGTGAAATCATCTGTGAAGGCTTCGGTG
>CAZUQA010000116.1:0-3559 GCA_964622375.1 uncultured Erysipelotrichaceae bacterium
TGACCGCCGGTACCGCTGAATTGTTGCGAGCCGATAGCCTCACTGCAACACTGACCGGTAATATCAACTTCCAAGGTTGTGTTGATGGAAACCTGATTGTCGTTAAGGGCAATGATTGCCGGGTCATTTACCGAGTTACAATCCCGGATTATTATTGAAGGATTGTCATTCATAAATTCATATAATTCTTTGGTGCCGGCTGCAAAGGAGGCTACATGCTTGCCTTTATCGACTTGTTTACATTTACCGGTGACCGCTCCGGCTTGGATTAAGCGCATCATGCCGGTCGTAAACATTTCGGTATGAATACCCAGATTCTTATGGTTCATCAAGCTGGCAGCTACGGCATTGGGGATACCCCCGATACCTAACTGAATACAATCACCGTCATTAACTTTCTCGGCGATGAATTTTCCGATAGCTAGATCTTTTTCATTCAACTCACCATCTGCCAATTCGGTCATCGGATAATTAGACTCAATCACAGCGGTCAAATCATCAAGGCCTATTTCCACATCACCGAAAGTCCGAGGGACATTGGGATTGATTTCCAAAATTACCTTCTTTGCTTTGGCAATTATTCCTTTTTCATAGACATTGGAAAGTGACAAAGACATAAAGCCATGTTTATCGGGCAGCGAGGCGATACCGACATAGAGATCAGCTTGATCAACATGTTGCAACCATTTTTTGTGTATCAGATGCAGATGGTTAGGAATAAATGTCAGATTTCCGTTTTCCCGATTTTTGCGGGAAACCCCGGAATAAAACCAACACTGTATCCTAAAACTTTCCTTATATTGCGGGTTAGAAAACTCATAAGTTTTCAAAGGCAGACAGTTAATCACTGTCACATTTTTGACGCGATCAGCGATAGTATGAAGTTGCGATAAAAAATCTTGAGCTTCAGCAGCTCCCAAACCGGTGACAATGATGTCATTGTCCTTGACTAAAGCCAGTGCCTTTTCCACACTAACTACTTTATTTGCATAATCCATTTTTCTTCCCCACTTTGTTTCTTTGTGTTACTTACACATTATACAATGTTAGCTGACGACTACACAATAATCAAATAGTGTAAGTTAGACAAAACCAACAAAAAACTGAATCGTGTTCATTCAGCTTTTTATGGTTTTTACTTACAAAATGCAATAATGTCTGCAACCAATTGGTCTTTGACATCGACTAAGGGTGAGTGCCCACAGTCGCTGTACTCAATCAAAGTTGCCTTAGCACCGATTGCCGCTACCGTGGCAGCCGGTGAGAACGGACCCGGAGGAATAACGATATCTTTGTCGCCGGCGGTAAAAGCGCAGGGACACAAAATCTTAGCTAAAGAATCATCACCGGGGTTATAACCGTTAGGGGTATTGGCTAAGTTAAAATTAGCTAAAGCCCAGTCAATATCAATCAGACAACGTTGTTTCATGGTCTCCGCCATCCAGATTTCATTATCTGCCGGATCGGGTTTGTTGACGGTGTAAATCGTCGCATCCCAAATAGCCGACATAACAGCGGCATTGCCACTAGCCAGCAGAGCTACAACCGGGGCAATTTGCACCGGATCAGCTGCCATTTCTTCTTTAGTGCTATAGAATTGTCCGGCTAACATTTGCCCGTTTTCGTCTTTTTTCAAAATTGGAAATCCGGTATAACCGACTCCTTCAATTGAGAATAAACGCCGCACTAAATCAGGATAAGCTATCGCCATTTCTAAGGCAACGCCGGCTCCCGCTGACCAACCGACAACGGCAATTTCCTTTAATCCCAGTAAATCACAAAACTCTTTGACATCAGCAGCCAGTTCCTTACAGGAATTAAAACTCTGATTGTAAGAGCTGTCGCCAAAGCCCCGAAGGTCAACTGCGATTACCCGAAAATGCTCTTGTAAGTCGCTAAAAATCGGTGAGTAATGTAAAGATGATGACATGTTGCCGTGAATTAAAATAATCGGATCTTTGTCACCGCCAAAATCTAAATAAGCTAAAGTCTCATTACTCATTTCTAAAAATTTCTTTTCCATTTTTTCTCCTTTATACTACAATATCTTTCTCTATTCTGTTAAACCAGCCTAATACTAAGGCGGCAAATAACTCAGGTTTTTCGTACATTGAAGCATGCCCACAATCATTGATGACAATCCATTCACTTCCCTTAATGCCATCATGCAATACCCTTTGCATGCTCAGCGGTGTCAGGACATCATCGCTGCAACTGACCAGTAAAGTCGGACAATCGATTAAGTGCAGTTTGTCACTGACATCATAACTCTCGGCGGAAATCACTAAACGCTTAAAAGTTGCCATGACCGTTTTGTTGTCCATAATCGGAAACAGTATCTGTTCCCGACGGCGCATCCAATCTAAACGCGCCGAATAAAACTTAGCTGAGTAAATTGCTGGTATGGTCGTGTAATAGTAAGCCCGGCCATCAGCTTGCTCGCCCACCGCGTTCCAAGCCGTTCCGATATCAGTCAACCAAGCATCGGTCTTAGCCACTGTATTGGCTAAAAACAGTCGTCTGATTCTTTTGGGATACTTGATGGCATGTTCAATCGCAACTTCACCACCATAGGAAATACCCATGATATTAGCCCTTGTAATATTCAACTCAGCCAGCACCGCTTCCAGCACTTCAGCTTGTACTTCCTGCTTATAATTCTCACTCATCCTGCTGCTTTGGCCTTGGTCGAGAAAATCAAACAGAACCAGCCGATTATTGGCACTGAAAGTTTCAATAAAAGGTTTCCAACTTAAAGTTGACATCATGATGCCGTTTAAGCATAATAACCACTCCCCACTTTCACCATAGACTTCATAGTGAATAGTTTTATCTTGAAAATTAAACTCCGCCATATTATTCTGCCTTTGCAATGATGCCCACTTCTACGGCTTCTTTCATCAAAGCTTCGCGGAATTTAGGATGAGCGATTGAGATTATTAGAGGCACCCTTTCGCGAATTGTTGTCCCTCTTAAGTTAACGATGCCATATTCGGTAACTAAGTAATCGACATCATTCCGTGATAAGGTTACCCCGGCTCCTTGTTTTAATTGACAGACAATTTTGGAAACTTCTTCCCTTTCTCCGGTTTCCGGGTTTTTAACCATGGCGGTCGAATAAAGGGTGATAAAGGATCGTCCGCCTTTGGAGTTTTGCGCACCGATAGCGGTATCCGCTTGACCGCCGGTTCCGCTGAAATGTTGAGAACCGATAGATTCACTACAACACTGACCGGTGACATCAACCTCAATCGTCGAGTTAATGGAGACCTGATTGTCGTTAAGGGCAATTAATGCCGGATCATTGACCAAAGCCCCATCCCGCAAATATACCGCCGGATTGTTATCCAAGAATTCATACAACTCCTTGGTTCCCATGGCAAAAGCTGCAACATGCTTACCACGGTCCACTTGTTTGGCTTTGCCATTGATTACTCCGGCTTTTACCAGTTTCATCATCCCGGTAGTGAACATTTCGGTATGGATACCTAAATTCTTGTGATTGATCAAACTGGCGGCTACGGCATTGGGCACACCGCCTATTCCTAATTGAATACAA
>CAZUQA010000117.1:0-6005 GCA_964622375.1 uncultured Erysipelotrichaceae bacterium
TCCCCGGCTGCTTTGGCAGCGTCATTCAGCGCTTGCCCGCCGGCGACGCTGTCGACTGCTAAAATCAAACGTTGCAGTTGCTTCTTCAAAGCCAGTGCTCTTTTAATGCGAAAATCTCCTACCAGCGGATAGGAAATGAAAATATCGTTTATGCCCCCTTCCGCCATCACTTCCGCTTCGCTGACTTTAGCGCAACAAATGCCGTCGGCTCCGGCTGCTATTTGCAGCTTCGCAAAAAGCGGCATCTTGTGGGTTTTAATGTGCGGGCGTAACTTAACACCGGCTGCATCCGCCTGAGCTTGCATAACGGCGATATTCTTTTTGGCTTGCTCAACCGAAACGACTATGCAGGGTGTCTGTAATTCGTTAATTTGTTCTGTTGTCAGTTGAAAACTCATCTTTTTTTTCGCTTTCCAACCATTGTCGGTTAATGCAGTCATTTTACTATTTTTTAGATCGCTTATCAATTAAAGGGGCAAAATAAGTGGTAAATTGTCACAAATATTGTAAATCGGTTTATTCTATGTTATGCTACAAATTACATGAGGTAGTAGGATGGCGACCATTTCTCAAATAGCAGCCGAAGCTAAAGTTTCTCGAGCACTAGTATCACGGGTTTTAAATAATAAACCCGGTGTCTCCCCGGCAAACCGCAAAAAAATCCAAGCAATTATTGCGAAGCACAATTACATACCCAACGCTATCGCCCGTTCTTTAGTGACGCAAAAAACCCGGACTATCGGCGTGGTGATGGATAGTCTTTGTGATGCTTACTTTTTCGACTTAATCTCCGGCATGCAAAACAGAGCGGAAGAGTTGGACTACAACATCATCTTCTGTAGCGGAGCCAACGATTCCGGTATTAAGTCAAAATACGTCGACTACTTCGTCGGTGGTCGTTCGGACGGTCTCATCGCTTTTGGCAGTCGCTTTCACGACCTCTTTCACAAAATCATTAAACAAGCCAAACACTTCGTCATCATCGAAGGTGACATCCCAAATATGAGTTTTAATAAAGTTCAAGTAAACAACTTCAAAGGTTCTTATCAAGCTACTAAGCACTTAATTGACCTAGGCTATAAAGACATCGTTCATTTCACCGGTGATATGGACTATAGCGTCTCAGAAGAGCGCCTCAACGGCTTCACTAAAGCGATGGTTGATCATCAATTTTCGCTTAAAAACGCGATTATCTACAGCGACTTTGGTGAAGATACCGCCTATCAAAAGATGAAGGAGTTGATTCGCAACGGGCAGTTGCCTCAAGCTTGTTTTGCAGGAGCGGACAAACCTGCTTACGGAATCTTGCGAGCTCTAAATGAAGCCGGCTTAAAAGCTCCGGATGATATGGCCCTCATCGGTTTTGACTACGATCATCCGACCAGCCGCAATATCATCTTCCCCCAACTGACTACATTTAAGCAGCCGCTTTATGAAATGGGGAAAGCAGCCGTGACTTTACTCATCAATTCGATTGACAATCCGGAAGCTCCGGTGGAAACCATCATCTTTGATGCAGAATTTGTAAAAGGAGAGACTTGCGATTAATATGAAAAAAGAAGGACTTAAGATCGTTACCATCGGCGGTGGATCCAGCTACACCCCGGAACTGATTGAAGGTTTTATCATCCGATATCAACAATTACCGGTTAAAGAGATATGTCTCGTCGACATTCCCGCCGGCGAAGCCAAATTAGCTACCGTCGGCGCTTTAGCGCAAAGGATGGTCGAAAAAGCTGGTTGTGACATCAAAGTCACAACTTCCATCGACCGCAAAGCAGCCTTAGTCGGAGCTGACTTCGTCACCACCCAGTTTCGCGTAGGTGGTCTAGCTGCGCGCATTCGCGATGAAAGAATTCCGTTGAAATACGGCTGTATCGGCCAGGAGACCACCGGCCCCGGCGGTTTCGCTAACGCTTTACGGACCATTCCCGTCATCTTAGCGATTTGTCGCGATATGGAAGAGGTCTGTCCGGAAGCTTGGTTAATCAACTTCACAAATCCTTCCGGTATCATTACTGAGACGATCCTAACGCAAACTAAAATAAAAGCCATCGGTTTATGTAACTGTGCTATCGGTGTCCAAAACGACATCGCCGAAAGATACCATTGTTCAGCCCAGAAAGTTTACTGCGATTTTATCGGGCTCAATCACTTACTGTGGGCCCAAAAAATCCTGGTCGCTGACCAAGATGTCACCGCTGAAGTTATCGCCCACGCACACGAATCTGACGAAATCATGAGCAACATTCCGGATATCTCCATCAGTGCCAACTTCTATCAGTCTTTAGGCTTATTACCGATCAGCTACTTAAAATACTATTACTTAACAAAAGAAATGTATGAAGAATGTCAATACGAAGCCGACCACCAAGGTGTCCGCGGTGAGGTTGTCCAAGCCGTGGAAAGTGAACTGTTTGATCTCTATAAAGACCCTAACCTTAAGCTAAAACCACCCCAACTTGCGGAAAGAGGCGGGGCTCATTACTCGGATGCAGCTTGTAACTTAATCGATTCAATCTACAACGACAAAGGCGATATCCAAGTAGTCAACACCAGAAATAACGGTTGCATCCTCGATTTACCGGATGATGTCGTCATCGAAAGGAACTGTATCATCAATAATCAAGGAGCCCATCCTTTGGCTGTCGGTCATCTACCCTTAAAAATCCGGGGCTTAATCCAAATCGTCAAAGCTTACGAACAATTGACCGTCTTAGCCGGAACATTCGGTGATCGTTCTGCGGCTTTACAGGCTTTGACTTTACATCCTCTAGTTCCTTCCTCGGTTATCGCCAGCAATATGCTGGAGGAACTGATAGCAGCTAATCGCGATTATTTACCACAGTTTAAATAGATAATTTAGTAAAGTTTCTACTCCTTATCTTTTCTAATTTTTTTTTATTATTGTAGTACTACTCACATTTTCTCTTATCACTTTCATGTTACCGGTGAGCGGTATTGTTTTTTTTGCCCGGAAAAAGTATAATAATTATAAAGATTAACAACAAAGAGCATTTTGAGTTTAATAAAAATCAAGGAGAAAAACTATGAAATTGAAATTAGAAAAGCTGACGAAGCTGCTTTTAGTTGCGTTAATGATGTTGGGTATATTAACTGCTTTGCCTATGAAAGTTCAAGCGGCAGATCCCACAGAAGCGATTATCGATTTGAGTACCTTAATAGGAACATCGACTATCAGTAATTCCGCTAATCCAGCTGAATCACAATGGGTTTATAACGATTTTGTACCTGATAACACACTCTTCCTAGATACTCAGAACGGTCGCTACCGTATCATTGGAAGAGCTCAACAGCCTGTTTTGATTACACCGTATAAAACCGGAATAGTAGTTACCCTCGACAATATGACTGCTTGTCACATTTATGGTGCTCACGGTGTTACATATAATCTGGTGGGGAACAACAAAGTTAGTGAAAAAATATATGGACGGCCTGGGCTTGCATTTAATGTTGCCGGCATGACGACATTCAAAGGGAATGGAAATCTGGTTATTGAGAGTTATGGCAACAATTGTGGTGCGAAGATAACTAACAATAACGTGGATTTGACTATCGATGAAGCGGCTTCTGTCGTCTTCGTAGGTGCCGCTGGTTACCAAGGGATTGAAAACACCTTTAGTAACAATAGGATTCTCCTGGGCGATACCGCGAGTTTAACGATAACCAATAACTCCACCACAACCGAAACCCATGAAATTCAAAGAAAAAATTTAACTTCTGAACTTAAGTGGAAATTGACAAACGCCACAACCACCGACAATCTATTTGGCAACAAGATTAATGTTTCAATACCGAAGGGGAAAAGCGGAAAGATTACCAGAGAGTTTACTAATGTAGTGGATATCGATTATAGTAGCATTCTCTTAAAAATGAAAACCATAGCCGGAGCCAATTATTACGAGATTTATCGCTCGACCAAGAAAAATAAAGGCTTTAAAAAGGTCAATTCAACCGATGGTGTGTCGCTATATTACTTAGATATGTATCTGAAAGCGGGAACTACCTATTACTATAAAATCCGGGGAGTTACGGTTTCCAGCGGCAAAAAGACCTATAGCAAGTTCCAACCCGTCTTCGGTGCTGCGACTAAGAAGTTGCCTAAAGTAAATGATGTTACGGTAACCGGAAATAATCGACGCATTGATTTTGACTGGCTGATGACTACTGATCCCGAATTAGTTAATAAGGGAGCTATCCAAATCTATTACGCTACCAAGAAAACCGGGAAAATCAGCTGGAAAGTCTTGCAGTTTGATGCTAATAAAGCTCACCCTTGCCTGAGCAACCTGAAACCAAGCACTACTTACTATTATAAGATGCGTTACGTATATTATAACGGCAGTACCTCCTATGGTCCCTTTACTACTATCCAATCAGTAAAGACGACCGCTAGTGGGATAGGTGCACCGATACCGTTTGATGGTTACACTTCAGCTTTACCAAATTGGGCGCCTGAACCCGCAGATTACTTTCAAGTCTACCGTTCAACCAAGAAAAACAGTGGGTTCAAACTGGTAGGCACCACAACTGATCCAGAGTATTATGACTATTTTCTGAAAGCTAATACAACTTATTACTATCGAGTACGAACGGTAACAAAAGTTGGTGGCAAGCTGCGTTATGGCAAGTTCAAAACTTATAGTTATACAACCAACCCACTGCCGCAACCAACAGATGTAGTTATTACGAAGAACATCTTTGCTCTTACCCAAACGTTTACTTGGGTCAACGCTTCTAATTACACCGGAGTTCAAGTCTACTATTCCACCTCATTAGGAAAAAAGGCGAAATGGAAAGCTATTAGCTTTAGACAGTCGCCCTTTGATTTAGCTTATCTAAGCCCCGGTACAACTTATTATATTAAGTATCGTTATATCTATTCGGGTGGGTCAGTAAACTATGGACCTTTCAGTGATATTGTAACGATAGTTCACTAGTGAAATAAAGTCTATTTGAATTCCATCACAATATAACCAATATTGCTTTAGATAGTATTACATTAATATTTCTCAACTCTGCGAAACACTATCTAAAAATCAGGCGTGATTCGTTAGCTTTTTCTTTGATAAAACGGAAATAATGCCGGCTAGTAAAGCAGCTGCTCCCGATAGAATAAAAACCAGGCGAATATTGTAGTTTTCCGCTACCCAGCCGTATAGCGGATTGGCAATGCTCATAGCGATGCTGGTAGCTGCTTGATTCAACATTAAAGCGAAAGATAAGTAACTGTGATTAAGCTGTTTCTCCAGTAAAGACACTGTGCCTGGGGCGACTAAAGAAAATGACATACACTGCAGGAAACACAGTAAGTAGATTTGCCGATAATTTGCCGCGAAAGACCAAAGCGAATCGCGGACAAAGAAAACAAGGAATCCGATAAATAATAAAGACAATACATTAAAACGTTTTTCTAAAGCGGTAAAAGACATCATTACCAGCACCTCGGAAGCTGCCAGAACAAACAAAGCCCCACCAATCTCTTTTGAGGTTCCCCCGATTGAAGTTATCAGTAATGGTAAGTAAGTATTGCCGGCTGCCTGGTTGATGCCCAGTAAAAATGAAATCACGATAATAAAGACGAAGGGCTTACTGGCGCTCAAATAAGCAGTAGCTTCATGGAAGGTCTGTTTCTCATTAGCTGGCGTTAAATCAGGATTAGCTAAATTACGCAGAATTAACAGTAACAGTAAAACCAAGACAAACAAAATATACAAAGCACAAATACTTCCAAAAGTCGCTACCGCCCAGCCTACTATCAAGGAGAAACAGGCAAAACTTAAGGAAGCGGCTCCCCGTGCTTTTCCATAATCGACCCCTTCGCTTTTAGCAACCCAGGAGTCTAATAAGCCAAAAGGTAAAGTTGTCAAACCGGCAACGGCAATCGAATAGAACATTACCATCGCGAAACTGGGCCAACTGAACAACAAGGCTAAGCCGATTAGCGACCAAACCATCAGCCCACTAATCAATTCTTTCATACA
>CAZUQA010000118.1:0-20749 GCA_964622375.1 uncultured Erysipelotrichaceae bacterium
GCTTCCCTATTTACTTAGAAAGCCGATTCCTTGGCTACCTTCACTTGTATCGCTAATAAGCTTTCACCGCCTGCTTACTCTCTAAATAGCTACTCAAGCTAATCCTCCAAATCACAATCTTTACCCAATTCTATTACAAAGTTTATTTAGAAGTCAATAATAACTGATTATTCCCCGACTATTCACCTTTTTTTCGGTTAAGAAACAGTTTAAACTAACGACAATATGGAAACACAGGAAATAGTTCCTTAATCGTTTTATACTTCAATTGATGGATATCACAGCTTTCTATTCTCTTAATCTTTAGTATTTTCAATTATTAATATGTCCAGGCAACTTCTACAATCATTAATGGGGAATTGTCTAGTATTTCATCAACCTCCCTGGAATTCTCTATAGCTATAATTGTTACCTTCCTCATCCTTAACACCCACTGTACAAACAATACCGAAGTTGAATTCACTATTATCACAGCGTTCTTTTATTTAAAGTAGTTTTAGATCATTATCAAACTTTGAAAATTTCTTAATAATCATCTCCTATTACCTTTTAGTGATTATGCTTTTTTGTTGTCAAATGCTTCAAACTCACGATTGTCAAGGATTCCAAGCTTGTCAAATACCTGAAGAATTTTCGTTTCAAGAACTTCATTATCAATATACCTGTCTGTTTGCGTATTTATTAAGTAATCAAATTGTTCTAGCCCTTTGTAACTTAAAGCATCAACAACTTGTAATATCGTTTTCTTAGAAAGCTCATCATAATGCTCAAGAATTATAAAAGAGAGGTCATATAGATCTCTTATTCTGTCTCTTTGTAAATATGCGTTACACTTCATTGTACAGAGGGCATCCAGTGTGTAAACATTTATTCCTTTTACTTTTGTTACTTCGTCACTTGCGATGTTCTTACTTCGATATGATGCCTCTATCTTGAGTGGTGTGCTTTTATCCAAATAGTAAATGAACCCTCTTTGAACTAATTCTGTATCTTTCGCTATCCGGTAATCGTAACCCTTGTTTTCACAGTATTCTTTAACATAGTTAAATAGGTTTCTCTCTCTCCCGTTGAAATCAATGTCTCCCGAGAAACGATCTAGAGCGTAACAAACAGATAAGGCTGTCCCACCTTTCAAAACAAAGTTTTCCGTCTTTTCATTTATAAATGCCAGAAATTCCTTTATTGTTCTATAGTGAATTTCTTGATTCATTATCTGTTTTTTCCCTTTTGAACTCTATCCATTTCATCATGTATTCTTTGCCAATAAAACGGTCAATTTGTTCCCAGTTATTATGATTGCGCAATTCCCAAACTTTGTTGAATATTTCATTTGTGTACTCTCTATTACTAATCAGTTCGTCCCTCATTCCTTGGGCTAAAGCAAAATTTCCTTCCAGCAACAAATCAAGAATAGCCCTTATGTGATTAGCAACATTATACTTTTCACTTTGGCCAGGGACATCTCTATCAAGCTCAATTCCCCAATCCCGAAAGAAAGAGTTTTCTGATTCTCTTATAGTTAATCTATTCCAATTTGTTGCTGAGTAATGCCAATCTCCGCAGGTCTGAAGATTGCATCCCAGATTTAGGGCATGAACACCTGTAATATATCGCATATGATTCCTCCATAATAATATACCACAATTGTTGCTGCCTATAATATAACTTTAAAGGGGAACATCTTCTAGCCATTTTCTGACCCCTCTTTATCCCGTTGTTTGACATATTGTTGCTGTTCAACAGGACGACTCGCTTTTAGCTGTCTCAAGCTCCGTTATCGCAAGCAAAGGTTGAAGTTTTTCATTAATCAGTGTTTGTAGGCAAAAGGGTACATAATCGTTGTAGTAAACATGGATAGCGACACACTCTTTACCTTTGCTCTGCCAATCACATAAGCTATTGGGACACGAGTATTTCGTAATTTGGGACCTGTCAGCAATTTGCGATGCTTTAAAACGCTTTGATAATATTCCTCTTCATCACTTATTGTCAGTTTCTCTTTTGTTGTAGGCAATGATGTCGCTAGCAGCTTCTGCCACCGTTTCCACAACTTTCCCGGCTAGCGCTTTGACTTTCTCACTACTCTCAGCCATCAGATAACGATGCTTGGTTAAAGACAACATTGAGATATCATTGTCCGAGTCACCGATGGCTGCAATCTCCGCCAAATCGTAACCATAGTAATCGCAGAGCTCAATTACCGCTTTACCTTTATTTATTCCTTTAGCGACGATTTCTAAGGTGTGTGCTGCTGTGGCACAAATCTCTAAATCAGCGCCAAATTCTTTATTAAGTATTTCTACCCATTTGTTAGTTATTTCATAGTTATCGCAATAAATCATCATTCTTAAAGGGTCACCATACTTGCTAGTGGAAAGCACATCAAAATAAGTAATGTCGCTCCTTACTTTAGCGGAACCAAAATCAGCCTTAGCATCGACTCGCAAACCGCTGTCTTTATCGATAATATTAAAATAACCGACATCTTCATAAGCAACTCCCAAACCGGTGATATCTTCTTGGCCCTTCAACTTCCAAGCCACTGCCAACAGCTTTTTTCGGGGGCAATAATGACGAACAACAACTTTATTATCACAGATGATAATGGCACCGTTCTGGGCAATGGCATCGCAGGAAAAACCATGGAGTTTATTGATGGCATCCCGGGTAAATTGATAATCCCGACCGGAAGCCGTTACTAACTTAACATTATTTCGCAACAAGTCACGCATAGCCCCCAAATTGTATTCCGGTATATAGCGATTATCGGGATCGCCTAAAACTAAAGTACCATCAATATCTAAAAAGAAAGCTTTGATCATTTCCTTCTCCCCTTTACTCAATAAACCAGAGTTCCTTTATTATTCTAACACAATGTTTTTCTGTATTTATTTAGTTAATCCTATTTTCTTACTTGTTAGCCCTTAGATCTGTTTTTTCCATCCTTAATAAAGCAGTAAAAAGACAGAAATCAATGAACACCGTAAATTAATTTCTGTCTTTAGCTCGTAGTTTAAATTGAAGAAATACTATTCTTCTTTTTTGAAAGACAAAGCCAAGTTGATGATAATGCCCACAATAGCCGCGGTGGCAATTGCCGGCAACTGTAGGTTAAAGATCGGAATGTTACCGCCGGGAAATCCGTAATGACCGCCTAGACCGATAACCAAGATAGTTGCGGTAACCGCCAAGTTCTTCACTGAAAACATATCGACCTTCTTTTCAATCATTATTGCGATGCCTTGGGCGCCAATTGCTCCAAACAGAAAAATGCAGGCTCCGTTAACTACCGGACCGGGTATTGATCTTATGGCATTAGAAATCGGTTCCACAAAAGACAAACCCATGGCTAAAACAGCTGCTACCATCAACACTACTGATGAAAAGTTTTTAGTGATTGCCATCGCTGAAAGATTTTCGCCATAATTGGTACCCGCCGGTCCGCCAAACAGCGCCGAAACCATATCACCGATACCATCGCCGATGAGATTGAGTCCTAACTTATCTTCAATCTTATAATTATCTTTTCCTCTTTTACGGGCTAAATCATTGACGTAAATATCCAATTGGAATAAATGCGCCGTCGACTCCGGAATCGTCGCAATCGCAATCGGCATAATGGCAATTAACGCTTGCCAACTGGGACTTGGGAAGGTAAAATGCGGTACAGCCAAGATATGGCCGGTAAAGATTTGGCTGAAATCCACTAAACCCAAAGCTATACTTGCCAAATAACCTGTAAGAATCCCAAACAAAATGGAAAGCTGACCAAATATCCCCTTCAGATACACACTGAACAATACGGTGGCAGCCAGGGTAACTAAAGCCGCTATCCAAGCCGGAGAACTGGTCGATGCCCCATCAAAGCCGGCTGCTCCCGTAATTGCTACTCCGGCCAAAGAAATACCGATAATAATAGCTATCGGTCCGGTTATGGTTGGTGGTAAAATTTTCTCAATAACTTTAATCCCGAATTTGTTAATTAGCAGTCCGGCGGCAATAGAAACCAAACCGGACATGATGATTCCGAATTGGGCTTGGGAGATAAGATGATCCGGAGCCAGTTCCCCATACTTAACACCCGTCAAACTAATAATAGCCGCTATATAGGAGAAACTGGATCCATAATATAGCGGTATTTTTCTTTTAGTTATCAGTAGGAAGACTAGGGTCGCCAAGCCACTGGCGAAGATTGTGGTAGAAACATGGAAGCCGGTCAACAATGCCACAGTCACTGTTGCCGGAAACATAATTAAGACCTGTTGTAAGGCAAAAAGTACCAATTTACCGGTAGTTGGGACCTCATCTGGCAAGTATCCAACTACGTTATTGGTCTGATTTTTCATATAATTTTCCTCCTTGAAAAATTTCCCTTTGTGCGCAAGCATAACATTATGCAAAGTCAAAAGCAAGAACAATTTTCATTATTTCACTTAATTTTCATATTCCCCGTTTAATTTGGGTTTTTTCTGACAAATAATGCTTATGCTCTGTCTTCTTGTCATCTCAATAAAAAAAGTAGCCAAGCTACTTAGGAAATCTATTGCCGTTAATTGTCACTCAGCCATCACTATTTGGTTGTTTGCCAGGCTGGCAATACGGGCTAAGGAGAACACGGAATAACCTTTTTCTTCGATTACTGCTCTACCACCTTGAAAGCTCTTTTCGATAACAATACCAATACCGCTTATTTGGGCGCCGGCTGCCGTGCCGATTTCAATCAAACCCGAAACGGCTGAACCGTTTGCCAGAAAATCATCGATAATCAGGATTTTGTCTTGCGCTTTTATATATTTCTTATTGACCCAGATGTTGGTGTTTTGTTTGCGGGTAAAGGAATATACTACGGCACTATAGTCATCACTGTTAAGTTTGCTTAGGCCTTTTTTCGCAAATACCACGGGAATATCACCCATATTTAAAGCGGTAGCAAGCGCAAAGGCGATGCCGCTGGCTTCCACGGTTAGTATTTTGGTAATCGCTTTATCAGAAAAATGGGTAGCGAACTGTTGTCCGATGTAGCGCAGTATTTCAATATCCAATTGTTGATTGATAAAATGATCGACTTTCAGAATACTCTCTTCCAAAACGATAGCTTCTTCCAGAATCTTTTTCTCTAAAAAGTTCATATTACCTCAAAGAATTTCAAACCAAAATATAAAATTACCACACTACCCAATACGATACGATAGATGCCAAACAAGCGGAAATCATGCTTTTTCACATAAGCCATCAAGAAACGAACGGCAATGATGGAAACCACAAAAGCTACTAAACAACCAACAGCTAAAACTGCTAACTCACCACCGCTGAAATGAAAGTCGAATTTTAATACTTTCAACAAGCTGGCGCCAGCCATCACCGGGATGGCTAAGAAGAAAGAAAATTCGGCAGCTACCGTTCTGCTGAAACCGATGATTAAAGAACCGATAATCGTAGCCCCAGAACGGGAAGTCCCGGGGATCAAGGCTAATACTTGAAATAAACCGATGATAGCCGCATCTTTATAGCTAATTTTATTTAGTTCATCAACCCGCGGTCGCTTCATTCGCTTGGCATTCTCGATGTCAATGAAGAGGATACCATAAATAATCAAAGCTAAAGCTACTACGACAAAGTTGTAGAAAATGGCATTTAACCAATCATCAAACAGTAGACCGATTACTGCAGCCGGTATACAAGCCACTAATATTTTAAACCACAGAACAAATTTATCCTTATCAATAAACTGTTGGCTTTTACCAAAATTGAAAGGGAAAAGCTTATTAAAAAACAGCACAACAACCGCCATCACCGCTGCTAATTGTATAACCACAAAAAACATCGCTTTGAATTCCGGTGTTACTTCTAAATGCAAGAACTCGTCAACCAAGATCATATGTCCGGTGCTGCTAATCGGTAGCCACTCCGTTATTCCTTCGACAATCCCTAAGATAATCGCTTTAATTATATTCCACATATTCACCCCTCATTGTCATCTATACTACGCTAATTTCATTTCTTCGTAAACAGTTTCTCTCCGATTCTTATCATATTAGCACCGCAACTCAAAGCTATTTCGTAATCAGCCGACATTCCCAATGACAAATAGCAGATTTCTTTATCTATTGTCTGATAACAATCGTAAATTTCTTTAGCTTTACTAAAAATCGCCATCAGCTTTGTTGCATCAGTTTGCGGGGCAACCGCCATAAAACCTTGAATTCTGATAAACTCGCAGCTTTGCAGGTAGTCCCACAGTTGCGGTAGTGCTGACAACTCTACCCCACCCCGCTTCTCATCATTATCAAATTTCAGTTGCAATAAACAATTGATTACGATATTTTGTTTAGCGGCTTGCTTTTGGATCTCCTGAGCTAAAGCCAAAGAATCTAAAGACTGTATCAGTACAGTTTTTCCCAGCAGGTACTTAACTTTGTTGCGTTGCAGTTGGCCGATGAAATGCCAATTCAACTCCGGAAAATCTTGGTAACGTTGTAGGAGCTTTTGAACTTGATTCTCGCCAAAGTCAGTAACGCCCAAAGCCTGCATCAAAGCAATATCCTGCTTGCTCTGGTTTTTACTGACAGCAACCAACTTACCGGAGCCCAGCTTTGCCATAATCGTTTGAAAATTGATGAAAGGATTTTCCATGCAACTATTATACTCCAAAGCCCTGATTTATTTTATGATTGAGCATTTTTATGCTATCCTTATGTGGGAGTTGATAAATTATGGACAAAGTAGATTTGCACATCCATTCGTATTACAGCGATGACGGCCAATTCAGCCCACTAGAGTTGTTTGCTTTAGCCCGGGAAAATGCAACAACAATCCTCGCTATTGCCGACCACAACAATGTCAACAGCTTGGCTGAAGCCATCCCCCTGGCCCTAGACTATGGACTTACTTTAATTCCGGCTATCGAAATTGATTGCTGTTGTGATACGACCGTCTTACATTTGTTGGGATACAACATTGACTACCGCGATGAAGCCTTCACCCTCCTTGATAAAAAGAGCAAAGCTGAGGATTTAAAGAATTCCGAACAACGGCTACAGTTGGTTGAAGCTTTAGGTATCGTGGTCAACCGTAAAAAACTGGAAGCCCTGTGCCCCAGTGGCATCTTCATCGGTGAAGCGATGGCGGAGGTTGCCCTAGAGGACCCTAGCAATAATGATTGCGAGTTACTGCAAGCTTATCGTCCGGGCGGTTCACGCTCTATCAATCCCTATGTAAATTTCTATTGGGATTTTCTTTCGCAAGGCAAACCGGCTTATGTCAAAAATGACATCCCGACTTTGGCAGAAGCTATTGCCATTATCCAAAACAGCAAAGGAATAACGGTCTTAGCTCACCCCGGTATCAACGTCAAAGAAGATACGGCGCTCTTAGATAAAATCAGAGCAGCCGGGGTCGCTGGTATCGAGGTATTCAGTTCCTATCACGACAACCGACAAACTCAATTCTATCTTGATTATGCCCAACAGCATAACTTATTACTGAGTTGCGGTAGCGATTTTCACGGGAAAACCAAACCGGCTATCAAAATCGGCTCTACCGATAATCCCTTGGTGCAGGAGTCACTAATACCCACGCTTTTGCAAAAATAATAAACTATAGGAGGAATATATGAACGCCATTCAAGAAAAACTATGCACTTATGTCTTACAAAGAACGCTGGACAATAAGAAAACTACAGCTAAGAAAATATTGAGCGCAGCCTTTGAAAGTCAGAAACAAGCACCGGATAGCTTTAAACCGGATACTGTTTTGAAGAAGCTTTTACCTTTGCTTAAAGCTGACAAAGCATCTGAAGTCCGAGAAAACTTTACCAAAGTTTTTGGGAAGACCCAACAAGCCGTTACAAAAAAGCCGATAAAAAAAGCTTTGGAAGCTAAAAATCCTAAAGCCTTAAGTGTGAAAAAACCCAAAACAAAATTGAAAGGGGCTGTGGCGAAAACTATGCGCAAAGCGCCAAAATAGCAGAAAGAGTTCAACGGAACTCTTTTTTAACCTTCACATCCTTCACAGTCTTGGCTGCAACAGCTGTTACAAGTTCCGCCTTCATAAGCCAGAGTATCTAAAACCAAACATTCGATTTCAACTTTGGCGCCTTTCGGTAAAGCCGCTACTTGGACCGTGGAACGCGCCGGATAAGGTTCAAGAAAATAGCTGCCATAGACTTCATTCATCGCTGCAAACTCGGCTAAATCACTTAAAAACACCGTAGTCTTTACGACATGATGCAAAGCTAAATCAATTTCCGCTAAAAGGGCTTTAATATTCTCAAATACTTGCGTAGTTTGTTCTTTGATACCCCCAACTACCAAATCTCCGGTTTTAGGATCAATTCCCAGTTGCCCGGAGAGGTAGACAAAATCCCCCAGTTTCACACCCGGGGAGTAAGGGCCGATAGCTTCCGGTCCGTTTTTTGCTTTTATTGCTTGTAGAAACATTGTTAATCCTCCCATTTTTCTTCATCATTTTTTGATAAAACATCTAGTTCTAAACTGGCTACGCGCTCATTTTCCATAGTCAGCACTTTCATTATATAGTTTTCGTACTCATATTGGCGATTTATTCGCACCTTTTTATCGACTGCCAACTCTTGGATCCAAGCTGCGAAATTACGGGCTTTAGTTTTTGGCACCTCTTCATCCAGGTAGTCATCAAAGAACTGTTTGATGGGAACGGAACCGCGAACTTCATATGTGTGGTGCCCGATTTCGATGACATTATTAGGCAAATCATCATATTCATCGTAGATCTCCCCAACTAATTCTTCTAAGATATCCTCTAAAGTAACAATCCCAACAAAGTTGTTATTAGCTTTATTCTCTACCACGATGGCTAAATGCTCCCGTTTTTTTTGTAAGCGCTCAAGTAAGTCGGAGATCTTGGTGCGTTGTGAAACCGTGATTATCGGATGAATGAGTTTACTGATTTCTATTGCTTGTTTGTTAATTAAAAAATCCAGGATGTCACGTTCTCTGATAATCCCGATAACTTGGAGACTGGCGTAAGCCACCACCGGTATCCGGGAATATTTGTGCTTTTGTATGGTGTCCAAAATTTGTTTTTCCGTGGCATTGTCGTAAACAAAAATCGTATCAGAAACCGGTTTCATAACCTCGCGTACCGTCTTATCATCAAAGTTGATTGCCGATTCAATTAACTCCCTTTCGTCTTGGTCTAAAACCCCTTCTTGTTCGATAGTTTGAACAATCTGTAGTAGTTCTTCTTCGGTGGCTGTTACCCGTTCCTCATCATCGATTAAGCGATCTTGAACATTGACCGCTACCTTGATTAAGGGCGAGAAGATCTTAATCAACACTAAAACAAAAGGCGTCGTGGCAATCGCAAAATTTTCGGAATTTGCTTTAGCGAAGAGCTTTGGTGTCAAATCACCGAAGATCATTATTACCACCGCCATACCAACGGTTGCCAAGATCATACCAAATTCCTTATGGCGCTCTACCAATAAATAAGTGGCAATGGCAGTTGCTAAAACATTGACGATATTATTACAAATCAAAACTGCGGTAATCACTTTACTGTAGTCTTTCACTAAATAGTAAGTTTTAATCGCTTTTTTGTTACCGCTGTTGGCTAGCTGTTTAATGCGGATAGCACTGGCGCTGGCAAAAGCGGTCTCGATTGCGGAAAACAAAGCTATCAAGGCTATAGAAAGCAACAAAACTATTAAATAGATGTAATCAGTCATTTACTTACCACTCCCGATAATACTCAATTTGTTTCTTGTCTTCTTTTTCCGGGTTTGAACTGCCCTTTAAAGCAGAACGGATAATAATTATGAAGATTATTAACGGTATGGTCACCAGTAGTATCACTGACAATAAATCATTAAAGTTTTCAATCATCGGTCTTGATTATAACACATTTCTCTGTTTTTGCTGAACAAGATGCCGCAGAGAAAACCCGGACAGCAGGACAATCAATAGGGCCAAAAGCAGACAAAATCCCAGTCCAAAAGTCCCTAAAAACCGGAGGCGTTCTATCAGTATCCCAGTTGTCCCACTGGCGCTCAAGAAATATAACATCACGCCGCAACTGATAAAAAGCCCCAGCCACCCGGCGTTGATAATGCTCAAGTACTGCCATGATTTATTACAGTTGGCTTCATCACCGCTTAACAGTCCGAGTAAAAGATAATATAGTAAATAAACGATATTAGGCCAACGCAAAGCATTGAATATAGCGCGGACAAGCGCCATAAACTGCCAGCCATTGTCCATGACCAAAGCAAGCACCCGCAAGATATAGATTTTTGTTTCTGCTAAACTTTTAGTGAAAATCAAGACGGCATCAACACTATTTATGCTACGCAGCTTAGAAAAAACCAGAAAGTAATTCCATAAGGCGGAGGCAAAATACGGGAAACATATTAATGCTAAAAACGAAAAGCCGGCAGCATTATCTTTCTTCATAGATCCAATCTTCACCCTTGATTGTTTCTTGCTTGCATAAATCTAGATAATCAAACTCCCCTAGTACATGATAGATCATTATCGCCACGCAGTTGGCCAGATTAAGGCTCCGGGCATTGGCTACCATCGGTAAACGGACACAGTCTTTCAAATTCGCATGCAGTAATTTATAGGGTAAGCCTCTTGATTCTTTGCCAAAAACTAAATAGATAGCTTCTTTGACATTTTTGAAATCATATTCCTTAGGCGTTTGTTTACCATAACGTGTTATATAAATATAGTGGCCTTTATTCTTGGCGCTGAAATCTTCCCAGTTTTCATAAAGTTGGTAATCAAATTCTTTGATGTAATCAAGCCCGGCCCGTTTGAGTGATTTTTCATCCAAACGAAAACCCAGTGGTTCAATCAAGTGAAGATTACAGTCGCTAGCCTTACAGGTGCGCATGATATTGCCACAATTTTGTGGTATTTCCGGTTCAAAAAGCACGACATTAATCATAGTTTCTTGCCTTTACTCTTTCGCTTCAGCTTGTTTATTTTCATAGTAGCGCATTACTAAGTAATTGACCAGCGTATAGACCATTAAGCCGGCAATCGTATAGATAAAGATTCTGATCACCAAGGCATAAAAGAATTCTAAAGGGACCATGTTAATTAAATTATCAGTTGCTGGATTTAATAACCATAATTCATTATCAAAAACCACATAATGAAAATTAACCCAAAAAGCGTCAAAATCGCTTAGCACCATTATCCCCAGCGCACAAATTACGGCGCCGCAACCTACTAAGGCGGTTTTAAGGGCGGTAAACCGCAGTTTGTGTTCTTGGAGTAAGGCTAATAAGGCTACTACTCCACTTACCATAACAATATTACGGAAACCGGTAGCAGCGAAATAGAGGTTTTTCACATCGATCATGTGTTCCATCTCTTTTTTATTGTAATACAGCTTGTTTCGTCCAAAAATCGGTACATAGATTTCTAAACTCTCGACTTTACCTTGGGTGTAGTCAAATAACAAGGTGGTTACCTGCATCAAGTCACTTTCACTGACGCCAACCTCTTTTGCTACGCCTAATTTACAGAATTGTTGCCGGTAAAAACTCTGATCAAAACTGGCTATTTCAATCGCAGTTATGATAATTCCTGCCAAGATAAATAAATTCGCAAAAATCAGTATCGTCTTTTTAATCATGCATCTGCTCCTTAATATATGCTACTACTTGCTGAAACGCTAAAGCGCGGTGCGAGATCAAGTTTTTTTCTGCACTGCTCAACTCCGCCATAGTCCGACCATCACTTAGCATAAATAGCGGATCGTAGCCAAAACCGTTTTGTCCTTTTTGCCGGTATGCTATACTGCCGTCAACTCTACCTTCGAAACTCCGTGCTTCGCCATCAAGCGCCAACAGGACAGCCACCGCCACAAATTGTGCCGAACGTTCTTTCTCTTTTTCTAACAAAGCGATGATTTCTTCGTTTTTCTTTTGATAGCTGGTTTCTTCGCCTAAAAATCTGGCGGAGTAGATTCCCGGTTGTTTATTCCAACAAGCAATTTCTAGTCCGCTATCGTCCGCTAATATCGGATATTGACAAAACGGGCGATAAGCCTGGGCTTTCAACAAAGCATTCTCGAAATAACTGGCACCACTTTCTTCCGCTTGTAAGCTACAACCGATATCAGCCGGCAAAATTAGCTCTACCTGACTTAAAACACGAAATATGTCACGAATTTCACTTATTTTATGGGGGTTAAAAGAAGCCAAGAGTATTTTCATAAATATTCCTTTCTGTCGACTACTAGTAGCGTGGCTTTATCACTCGGGGGTGTAAAAGTAAAAATCATAATCTCATCCGCACTAAAGCCCGGACAACAGGTACTGTATTTATCAAAACTCTTACCGTCCATTTTACCATGGTTTATCAAGTGTTCCCTGAGCTTTTTTAAGGCGGATATTGGCGGTTTATCCGCAAAAAGTCGGGCTACGTGATGATTGAATTTGCTGTAATAATCTAGGTTTAAATAAGCCTTGATTGCCGGATCTTCAAACTCTTGATAAACTGCTGCAAACTGATCGCGTAAAGTAGAGGGTTGCTTTAAAGAACGTAGCCTACAGCCTAAGCGTTTAAATACATCATAAGCTTCCAACTTACACTGCTCTGTTAAATAATTTAAGGTGTTAACTAGGCGGAGATTATTATAAAACTTGCCAACGGCAAAAGCACTGTACTGTATTTCTGCAATATCAGCTGCACTGAGCCAGGGTGATTTGATTATTTGGTAAGGAGCCTGATTCTCAAATTCCATATTCCAGCTTTGATATTGTTGGTACAGGTTGCTGTTTCTCAACAATTTGAGTATACCCAGTTGCAACTCATCTGGTTTTAAGCTGTATAGTTGGTCAAATGATTGGCGAAAATCGCTTAGTTTATCATAAGGTAAGCCGGCAAGCAAATCACCATGAATCACAAAACCGCTTGCTTTCAGTTGTTGCAGACGCTTAATCAGTAAATCGTTATCTTGGCGCCGGCCTATAGCCTGCAGGCTTTTTTGATTAAAGGTTTGAATACCAATCTCGAAACGATAGCGTCGCGGATTTTTCAGCTTAGTCAGAAATTCCAGAAAACGCTCACTGATGATATCAGCAACTATTTCCATTTGTATTATGATGTTTTCTTTCAGTTCTTCACACCGAGTCAATACCGCCATCGCTTGCTCTTCGTTGCTGTTGAAACTACGGTCGAGAAATTTGATCTGTTTACTGCCTGTCTCTTTTATCTGTTGAAAAACCTGAGTCAGGTAAGCTAAAGAAAAGAAGCGTAGTTTGGTATTAGCAGCTTGGCAATAACTGCAAGAAAAAGGACAGCCCCGGCTAGTTTCGACATATAAATATTGATTGTCGGCGATTTTTGTATCATCAGCGATAGTATAAGGCGATGGTAAACTTTCAAGGTAGTTAAGATCAACGCCGGAAGATAGGGCAATATATTCGTTTTGCGAGCTTGTTATATTTTCAGCTTGAGCTTTTAGATAGTCGTAAAGAATTATTTCTGCCTCACCACAGAACAATGCAGAGACACCAAAAGAAAACCACCAGGTATCACTGCTGGTTATTTCCGGTCCACCTAATACTATTTTTTGTTGGGGCTTCCTAAGTTTGATGGTTTTAATGATTCTTTTCATTATTTCGACATTATAGATGTAGACACCAAAAGCCAGATAATCATTGTCGCTGCCCAGCAGCTCTTGGACTATGGTTTCTTCGTCTTCTCTGGCGCTAAACTCCTTAATACTGACTTCTATTGCGGGCGGAGCAGCAACGTAAAGCCAACGCAAAGCTAAATTGCGGTGAATATAAGAAACATTGATGGTACTTAAAAGCAGCTTAGTCATCTTTAATATCTTAGCATTTTCCCTTATAATTAACAAAGACATGAAGATACCTACTTTTGACTTTCAAAGCTACTTTGACGAGCCTGTCATTAATATCGAAGTTCATCAAGGGGGCTTGACTAATGAAAATTTCATTGTCACTACTGCCACTAACCAATACTTTTTTCGTCGGCCAAAGGCGGAGTTAGCCGACTTATTCAATCGGAGAAATGAAGCGACAATCCTCAAAATGGTCAAAAACCTAGACATCGATTTGCCTTACATTTTCTTTGATGAGAGCAGCGGGATTAAAATCAGTCACTATTATCCGAATTTACTCAACTATGACCAATACCAAGCTGATGATAAACTCCAACTGGTTACCTTTACCCTGAAGAAGCTACACAGCTTAAACCAAGCCTGTGGTTTTGGTTTTGACTACCTGAAAAAACTCGCTTTATATAAAAGAGCCGGATATTTGGGCTTTGAAAAACTGGAGAACTTTTCTTGGTTGGAAGTCGCTTATAGTGAGTATCAAGGCGCCCTAACCGTCTGTCACAATGACTGTGTTAACGGCAATCTGTTGTTTGACAGCCAACGCAACTATTTGATTGATTATGAGTATGCCGGAGATAATTATGCGATTTTTGATGTCACTTCCTTTACTACGGAAAATGATTTAGACCCGTTACAGCGCGGTCAATTCTACAATTTGTATTATGGTTCTGCCACTGCTTCATTGACTGGTGATTTACAGCTCTTTGAGAAACTTCATCACTACCTCTGGTGTCATTGGGCTTTGATGATGTACGCCCATGAAAAAAACGCGATTTACTATGAGATCGCGCTAAATAAATATTGCCAGCTTACTAATTATCAAACTTTTATTTTATAAATATCGACAGTTAAGCACACAATCCCAAGATGTCGACTGTAATCTGTACTTTTTGTCGGCTGCGATAAGATAGTCATCCCCTGGCTTGAGTTCAATAAATTGATTTTCCAGTTCTATAGTGACCTGTCCTTTTTCCACAAGCCAGTGGGCGTTTTGTTTGGCACTGCGGTACTGACCTGGGACGCTTGATAAACCAAAATAATAAATTCGCTGTTGGTTTACCCCTAACTCTTGGCAATACTCCTTATAGCTTTCCAAAGCTAAGAGAGCGGCTTTGCGCCACAAGCCACCGGCATAACCGACTAAAGCCTGGTTTTTACCGATAACCCGATGACAGGGGACGATGATGCTGATGCGATTACTGTGGTTAGCCATGCCAACAGCCCGCGCTGCTTGGGGATTACCGACGCGACTTGCCAGCTCAGAATAAGCCACGGTTTTACCATACTCTACTTTAAGCAGTTCTTGATAAATCTTAGTAAAAAAAACAGAACGCTTGATACTCAGTGGTACATCGAAAGTTTTTCTCTCATGACCAAAGTAGGCAATCAGCTGCTTTTTCGCTTCTTGCAAAACTGCTTCGTTACTCTCATGTAGCTCTTCTTCCCGCCCTAAATACAGGTCACTGATAGCCCCCTCTTCACTACAAACTAACACTTTCCCTAAAGGTGATTCAAAACAAAGATAATCATTCATCATTTTCTAAACGCCGTTTAATGTACTTTCTAAAACGTCCTCTTTCATAGAGATAACCGCTGGTTATTCCTAAAATAAATACTACCAGCCCGGCTGTGACAATTGTCCAAAGCAGATAATTATTATCCGCAAATAAGCTTAAGGCAATTTTGCTGCTCTGATCTTCGATATTCTCAACCCTGCCGGCTGAAGCAATCTCATTAGGGGTAATTAGATATTCGCCGGAAATCTCAAAGCTGAAACGGCAATACCCAAACTCATCAACCTTAACATTTTGAGCTTGCAGTATCCAATTAGCTAACTTCTCATCATAGTAATAAACAAAGTAGCTGTCTGCCGGGTTTAAATTAGTAAGCAAACTGATTTTTCCCCTGGTAGGATATAACAAGTAACTATGGCCTAAACGAAAACTAAAAACATTTTCGGCTGTTCTCATATCGCCACTGCTAAGCTCTTCCTGCAGTATATAAGCGGGAATTGTCAAACTGTAGTCATAACTTATCGCATTGATAATTTTGAAATTTTTACTGTTGTAAGTCAGTTGTGCGCTTCCCAAATCGATTATCAAGCCGGCATTTTCGAACTCTTCAAATTTCGCAAAGACTTCGCCACTTACCTCTTGTTTTACTTCTTCACGCAGATCAAGATAAAAAGCAATGGCTTCGCTTTTTTTGTCAGCCTGAGCTAACATTTTATTTAATGCTTCTTGATTGGCAAAAGAAGTTGCGTTTTCCGGTTTACTGTCAAATTCCGGGGCTTTTACTACCAAAAGGAAATAACTGTTGATACTGCTGTCTTCGGCAATACAATCAACCCGGATATTGTTGTTACCGACTTTTAAAGCATCATACTCAGCGATGACAACTTCAGCTTTACTGTCTTCGGTTACTGCTTTAATGGTCAATTTGTCCACTTCAAAAGGCACATATATTACATACTCATTGCGACTTTTATTGAAAACCGGAGACAACAACGCTTCACTGACTTTTAGCTCGGCTAAAAAATTGTTTCCCGAGGCTTTATAGTTAGGGTCAGCTGCCCTTTTAGCTTTAATGGTATAGACTTTTTTCGTTCCGTTAGCAGCTGTGACCGTCACTGTCACATTGGTAGTCGCTCCGGCGTTTAACGAATTATTAGCGATGCTGACTTTAGCCGCACTATCCTCAGCCGTTGCACTGATATCCAGCTTAGTCACACTATAAGCGACGCTGACACTGTAACTGGTGGTTGTCGGCGTAAAGCTCGGCGCTAATGTGGCGTTTTTTACACTCAAGGTTTTCAAATTATTGTTGCCGGATAAAGGAGCTTCGACTTTCTTACTGTATGTTGCCGTGAAAGTTTCGGTGGTGCTGCCGCTGGTGTTGGCGGTCTTACCGCTGACTGTTATCGTAATGGTGCTACCTACCGCCACACTGCTGTTGACTTTAAAACTGATAGTAGCTACATTGGCTTTACTTAACGGACTGCTACCAATATCATCGGTAGCTAATAAAGTCACTTTACCATTGCTGGTAGTGTGATTATTCTTCCAAGCTGTCGGCAATTTATTACTATAACTCTTAAAAACCAACTGACTGCTGTTGTAAGTCACTTCGGCTTGGATACCGCTGATGTCGCTACCATTAACTACGAAAGAAATCGTAATAGTATCGCCAGCACGTACCGTTGTCGGGCCGTTTAAAGTAGCGGTGGCGGCTTGCAGTTTAGTTGGCAATATCGCTAGTACTAGTATTAAGCTAAATAAGAGTTTTCTCATTTCTCACCTCATCAACGCAATAGCATATTGCGCAAGTAAACATAATCCGCGATATCAACCACTTGGTTATTGTTTAAATCAGCCGCTAACAAATAAGCCCCGCTCAGCTTTTTACTGCCCAGCAAATGATTACGCAAGACAACATAGTCCGCGACATCAACCTCACCATCGCCATTCAAATCCCCATAAATAGCAATTTTCAAGGTTTGTAGGGTCTGATCGTCAGCTAACAAACGAACTTCATATCCGGTTTTTACCAAACCGCTACTAACTTCTTGGTTATTGTTATATACCGCCAAGCTGGTTTTTTGGCCACCGGCAGTGAGATTGCTTAAAAACTCATTAACTGCCAGTTTATCCGCAACAACATAAACCACCGCTCCATCATAATCAACCTGATAGCTTGCCGATTCAATCTGGCTAATCGCAATGGTTAAATTAAAAGAAACCCCGGCACCTTGGCCATCGGCAGCCGTCACGGTAATAGTGGTCGTCCCGTTTTTTAAAGGAATGATTTCCCCATTCTTTGTCACTGTAGCTACCGTGGGTTGTGAACTGGAGAAAATCACCCTTTTGTATGTGGCATCTGTCGGTAAACATTCAACAGCTAGAATAAAAGGCAATAGACTATCTTCAATCACTAAATCATTGACATTGAGCTTAATTTCCTGGACTGGGACGGTTATCGTAATTTGAGTTAAGGCTTGAAAGGCTTCCCAGAGTGCCGTCGCTGCCCCATCTATTTCTGCTTGGGTTTTGTTTTTGTTAGCTAAGATGGTTGTGGCTTCTTGTTTTCTTTGATCAAAAAGCAATAATGACTCCGGGGTATAAAAATCCCGGTCCTCAATGTTGCACTGCTCCAGCATCTCATGGAGGGCCACCGTACTGATGCCACCTTTATTAATCAGCTTAATGTCGCTCTTTTTTACATAAGCTACCGCTGTTTCAAAATCGTAGTTCCAAGAGAAATATGCTAAACCGTTTTTCAGCGGCATTTCCGACTGGATGAGATAGAAATCTCCGACTGTCCCTAAAATAATTACTGACATCCCACTGGGTCCGGCAGCGGTGCCACCGCGGGTACTGTTGGTGGTATATTGGTATAACTTCCACGATTTTTCATCGGGGGCGACATAAGCATAGGCTGGTCGAATGGTCACGCCTAATTGGTATCTGTTGTAATCTTTGGACCCCAGCGCTTTGTCTGCTAAATAAGCTAAACCGGCAATCTTTTCACCATGGAAAGGGTCAGAAGCGTATTTACCATTGACACCATTGGCTTTGTTGCCCGGGTTACTGCCAAGATAGCGGGAATCTCCTTTATAGGAGTTGATATAACCGCTGTCATAAAAAGCTGGATTGTTTTTCTTGATGGTGGCATCGATATAAGCGTAAGCATCAAAATAACCGTTGTTGAGGACGTATCTGGCATGTTGGTTAATACAATCGGCGGCACTCAAGTAAGTATTAGCCCCCGCCGGATTGGTATCGGTGGCATTGATGCCAAAGAGATTGTTACGATTTAGTGCGATGCTGCTGGAACCATAGGCACTTTCCAAATTGGCGAAAGACAGCTCCATTAAAGCATTGACTCCCCAATTGGTTTGCGCCGCCAGTAAAGCCGCTCCCTGATTACGGAGGATACTGCTGGATGAAGTAACACTGATGATATAAGTATTTAACTCATTGACACTGTACGCTGTTTGTGAGCGAAAAGACAGATGTTTAAAATAAGGATAATAGCTGCCGTAAGGTTGCACTTGCGGATCAAAGACATCATAAGGTTGCAAATAGTAGTTTATGCCGTCATAACTATAGTAACGCCGGCCACTTTGCATAAAGTCCGGAGCTTTATCGACAGTGAAGGAAGCACTGCTTGTTTTATTATTGGTAGCGTCATAACGGGAAATAGTATGTACCAAATTCCCGGAAGCATTTCGGGAATAATAGTCCTGGAAAAAGCGATCTTTGCTGATACCCGGTAAAAGCCAAGCGTTTGGAAGCAAAAGCACCTTTGTCATGGCCAAAGTGCCGGTAAAACCGGAAATGCTGGCTTCAACATTATTCTCATCAACCGTACGATTATAGTAACCGGTAGAATTAGTCGTGACATAAACCGATTGCCCGTTTAATTTCGTGGTAAAAGTCACAGTTGAACCGGTTATAAATACCACCATACCCTTTTTCATAGCAATGATTTTATCAACGCTATTTAGTATTACAATATCGTCACTATCATGAGCATTCATGGCAGCCCAGGCAGCTGCAAAACTGGTATAAGTACCCGCTTGCTTACTTACAGTGTAGTTTTCGTTGGCTAAAGCCAAAGTAAAAGTAGCGGCACTTTGTATTTCTGTGGTATTTAGAGTAAGAAAACTGCTCAGCAGCATAGTTACCGTGAACATTTTTATTGCCTTAATCAAGTTCATAGCTATATTATATCGACTTTTTAGCCATTAAGCAAAAAGCCTACTCTACACTCTAGAGCTCTATTATTAATTCCCAATAAAAAGCTTTACAGAACATATGTCACTGCTCAATGTAACAGTTAAACAAATCCCCGGTAAATTAATGAAAAAAGAAACAGTTACAACTTATTTCAGATACTGCGCGGCAACCCAGCCCTCATAGCCGATTCCTTTTTTCTCATCATAGTAATTGATATAATACCAGCTGTCATCATTTTTCATTCCACCAAGGGCGTAAACCTCACTGCCGTTTGGTATGACAATAATGGCATCGAAGGATGTACCCGGTCCTTTACGTAAACGCAAACCACCTGAAGCTTTAACCGTGTAATCACCTTCCATTTCGACTTCGTAATCAGCAAGGCCGTTTTCCGGTCTGCGACCCTTTAAACGCATCCCGTATTTGGTATGGCATACTTCAATCTCTATAACCCCGATACTCTTTTTAAACTTCAGTCTTTTAATCACTTCATCAAAACTCGGATTACCCTTCGTGGTTTTTTCTGTAATATCCCACTCATATGCTATATAACAGTCAAGATCAATAATACTTTGATCAGCGTCATTGACCTCAATCATTTGTAAACGCACGATAAATTCATTATTGCCCTTGGCTTCAGCCCCGAGAATTTTATAAAAAATCTCACCAGTATCTTCAAAACCCATGGCAAAGTAAATCACAATAACATGTCCGGTACTTGAAGTGAAAATTGAATAATTTTCCTCAGGGTCATTCCACGACTTAACATCTACTGTTTTTGGTACCCAAATCTTGTCAAACAAAGCTTGGACATCGGCTGCGGCGTAGACATCGATATCACAGTCTTCATCAAAGGCGTCTTCCCATTTTTTCAATTCCGCTTTGGTTACATATTTTTGAATTTCCTTGCCTTGAGGGTCCAGCCATTCTGTATCCGAATTCAAAGTTTTAAGATCTTGTTCGATGAAAAGAATATGTAACATTATATCATCATCAAACTTCAGGTTTCCCGATTTCATAAGCAACCATCTGACACCCATCCAATCACCAAAGCCATTTTTAAGCAAGTAATCGACATAATCAATGGCCCCTTGAGTTGAAGCCTCATAATTATTGACCGCAATTTCCTTTTCTTTTTCTTCAACATCGGT
>CAZUQA010000119.1:0-1977 GCA_964622375.1 uncultured Erysipelotrichaceae bacterium
AAATAGCAAGCCAACTCAATTGCTTCCGCCAGCCCGCAACCGGGATGGGAGCTTATCAGATAGGGAACCAAGTACTGTTTTTTGTTGTACTGTTTATTTAAAGTGACAAAACGCTCGCAGAAATCCTGATATATGGCAAACTTGCTCTTTTGCATATACCCTAAAACTGCATCATTGCAGTGCTCCGGAGCGACTTTTAATTGTCCGGAAATATGATATTTAACTAAATTCTCAAAGAAACTTTGATCAGAATCCAACAACAAGTAGTCATAACGTAGCCCCGAACGAATAAAAACTTTCTTGATTTTCGGCAATTCCCGCACTGCCTTTAGCATCGCCAATAGTTTTTGATGACTAACTGAAAGATTGGGACAAACCTGTGGTGTCAAACACTGTCGTTTAGCGCAAACACCGGCACTCAACTGTTTGACACAAGCTTTCTCCAGGAAATTGGCTGTCGGGCCACCAATGTCGTGAATATAACCTTTGAAATCCGGAAGATTGCTGATGATTTCCGCTTCACTAACTACGCTGGCTACCGAGCGTGAGCTGACAGTTCGGCTTTGATGCAGAGTCAGAGCACAAAAAGCACAAGCACCAAAGCAACCACGATTGGCTATGATACTGAACTTCACTTCTTCAATTGCCGGTATATAAGTATACTGAGGATGAAAATTCCTCTCAAATGGTAAAGCATAAATCTCATCCATCTCTCTTTCACTCAAAGCGACACTAGGCGGATTAACCACGATATACCATTGATCCGGATACTCTTCGATTTGCGTCTTTCCGCTAAGAGCATCACTGTTTTCATGTTGGGCTAAAACACTATCAATATACTTATCAGCGTCTGTCAAAACTTCATTGTAACTTGGCAACATCCAAAAATCATACAGGTTACTAATATCTTTGGTTTTATATGCCGTTCCGGTAATGTAATTGATGTCTTTAACTGCTAAGCCGGAAGCCAAAGCTTCGGCAATCGCTACGATTGCTTTTTCCCCCATACCGTAAACTAGTAAATCAGCTCCGCTTTGGTATAGTATCGATTGTCTTATCTTGTCATCCCAATAATCGTAGTGCGCTAACTTGCGCAAGGAAGCTTCAATACCACCGATAATTATCGGTACATCTTTAAATAGGCGGCGCAAACACTGACAGTAAACTATCGTGGCGCGATCAGGTCGGCGACCAATCTTTCCTTCATCGCTGTAGGCATCAGTCTTTCGCCTTTTTTTATTGACACTGTAGTGACTAACCATGGAGTCAATATTACCGGCAGTCACTAAAAAACCGAGACGCGGTCGACCAAACTGTAACCAATCCTCATCATTATTCCAGTCCGGTTGGGCTAAGATCGCTACCCGATAACCGTATTTTTCTAATAAACGGCTGATAATCGCTACACCAAAAGAAGGATGATCAACATAAGCATCTCCACTCACTACGACAAAGTCGACACTTTCCCAATCTCGTTTAATAAGATCGGCGGCGTTTACACAGAGAAACATAAATAAAAAATCAGTATATTCTACTGATTATTTTAACACCTTACCCAGACCATAAAGGAAGCCGGCGGCATTGGCCTCATCGGTATCTATATGCACGGCAGTGACAAATTGTGAATTGACCCGAACCACCACATCATTTAGCACTAAAGATCGCTCCGGTGTTTCTAAAGCTATCGCAATGATCTCTTTATCAGCCAAATCCCAAGCTATAGCCGTTTCCGGATCCAGATGAATATGTCTTTTTGCGGCAATTAAGCCTTCGCTGATTTCCAGTTCACCTTGAGGACCCACCAAAGTGCAGCCACTGGTGCCGGCAATATCACCGGATTCTCTAATTTGCGCACTTAAGCCCAAAGTACGGGCATCAGTCAGTGATACTTCTACTTGGGTGGCTGCTCTGACCGGTCCCAAAATCACTACATTTTTTATACTGCCCTTAAGTCCGAGTATATCCACTCTTTCTTCA
>CAZUQA010000120.1:0-2424 GCA_964622375.1 uncultured Erysipelotrichaceae bacterium
ATTGGAAACCAAATGAGCCATTTGGGAAGTAAAGGCAATCATCTTATCGTGTTTTTCGGCGGTAGTTACCGTCAGTCGACCAAAGTTAGCCGGAGCTAATAGTCCTTTGCTTTTCTCATAGAACTGAATATCATCATAGGAAGGCGGCACGATGATCATGGCTGCTCCCTTGAAGAGGCCAGCTTTACTGTATTTAAAACCGGATTGTTCAATACCGGCCATCGGATGACCACCGACAAAAGTGAAACCATATTGTTTCGCGACTTCAAAGCCCACTTCGCAAACCTGCTTCTTAGTGCCGCAACAATCAATCACAGTAGTCTCTTTGCCAATAAATGGTCCCATTTCTTTAAGAAACTCAATAGCGGCTCTGGGATAAAGGGCAATCAACAAGAGCTCACATTCCTTGATGTTAGTCTCCGTTAATTCTTTGTCAACAGACTCTGACATTAGGGCAAATTCCAGGATACTTTTATCTTTTTCTCTAGCTAAAACGGTATCACCGTTAGTTTTATAAGCTTTGGCGAAAGATCCCCCGATTAAACCTAGTCCGACTATTCCTACTATCATAGTTTCTACCCGGTAGTTACTACCTGTCTGATTTTTCTTACCCGATCAGCCAGGTTGTCAAATTGTTCCGGGGTCAATGATTGTCCACCATCACATAAAGCATTTATCGGGTCATTGTGGACTTCGATAATTAAACCATCTACCCCACAAGCCACAGCAGCTAAAGTCATCGGGCTGACATAACGGGCAATCCCGGTGGCATGACTGGGATCGACAATTATCGGTAAGTGGGTTAATTCTCGTAGTACCGGTATGGCTGATAAATCTAGAGTGTTACGAGTATAGGTTTCAAAAGTGCGAATGCCTCTTTCACATAAGACAACATTGTGGTTACCTTCCGCCATGATATATTCTGCGCTCATAAGTAACTCCGTTAAGTTATTCACAAAACCTCTTTTTAGCAAGATTGGCTTATTGGTTTGACCTACCGCCTTCAACAACTCATAGTTCTGCATGTTACGAGCGCCAACCTGAATCATATCAACATCTTTGAATAAAGGTAATTGTTCAATGCTCATGATTTCGGAGACTACCGGCATTCCGGTCTTCTCTTTAGCAGCTATCAGATACTGCAAACCTTCAGCTTGCAAGCCCTGAAAAGCGTAAGGTGAAGTTCTGGGCTTAAAAGCTCCGCCCCTGAGCAAAGTAGCGCCGGCTTTCTTTACACTTTCAGCGACCGTCAGAATTTGCTGGGGTGATTCTACCGAACAGGGCCCGGCGATAATTTGGAAGTTACCACCGCCAAACTTACAACCGGCTACCTCAACGATAGTATCTTCCGGATGAAACTTGCGATTGGAACTCTTAAAAGGTTCGGTAACCCGTTTTACCGACTCGACGATATCCAAGCCTTCCACCAAATCGATATCTACCATGCTGGTGTCCCCGATTAAACCGATGACGGTTTGAATCTCCCCGGTAGAAACATCGGTCTTTAAACCGCGGGCATGAAACCAGGCAACCAGATTGTCTATCTGTTCTTTAGTGGCTTGGGGGTTTACTACTGCAATCATATACTATTCCTCTTTCTCTAAAATAAAAAACCCGCAGTGTCCGCACTACGGGATAAATGTCTAAGTCTGACATTCTGTGTAGCCGAAATCACTTTTGTTTATTTTTCTAAACAAAAGTAATAGTAATAGCTGTCTGCATAATTAGAATGTCGCATTATTCTCCTTTAATTATTACCAAAAGAATTAACTATAATTTACTCACTCACCAGTCAAAAGTCAAGTTTTTGCGGGAATTTCTCCACATTTCCACGCAAAAATCAGTTTTTACCGTGCTTTAGCCACCGCTTTCCTGATTCTTTCCAAACCTGCCAGCAAAGCTTCTCGGGGACATGCTATATGCATTCTGAAGTAGTCAGAGCAGCGTTCACTGAAGGTTTCTCCTCTACTGACACAGACTTTAGCTTGTTGCATGATGAAATCGACGATGTTATAACCCGGTATCTTGACACTGCTCCAATCCATCCAAACTAAATAAGTACCTTGTAAAGGAAAGACTTTAACCGTCGGAAAGTGTTCTTTTAAGTAATCAACCAACATCAAATAGTTACCCCAAACCAGTTCGATTAACTCATCCAACCAAGCTTCGGCACTGTTGTAAGCTAACTCACAAGCCTTATAACTAAAACTGTTACAGGATTCAACACCCGAGCGACTGTGACGCTGCTCAAATCTTTCACGTATATCAGGATTAGTAATTATGATATTTGATAACTGTAAGCCGGCTAAGTTAAAAGATTTGCTGGGAGCCGTGCACGCTATCAGTTTTGCTTCAGCGTCATTTACTACTTTCACTAAAGGATAATGCTTATTTCCCGGCATGACAAAATCCGCATGGATTTCA
>CAZUQA010000121.1:0-5776 GCA_964622375.1 uncultured Erysipelotrichaceae bacterium
TGGCCATTTCGTTATCCCCCAGCTCTTTAGCGCGCTTAGCCGCTGCCCAATACTCCTGGGCTGTCTCTTCCATAGTCAAGTAGAAGTTACCTAACACCATGTCTTGGGAAGGCGTCACTATCGGTTTGCCGTCTTTCGGACCTAAGATATTGTGAGAACCCAACATTAAGATCTCAGCTTCGGCTTGGGCTTCTTCGCTCAAAGGCACATGGACCGCCATTTGATCACCGTCAAAATCGGCATTGAAGGCCGGTGTAACCAGAGGATGCAAGCGAATAGCCCGACCCTCTACTAAGCGGGGTAAGAAAGCTTGAATTCCTAAACGGTGCAAAGTCGGAGCCCGGTTTAATAGCACCGGATGATCCCAGATAACATCTTCGACAACATCCCAAATGCGGGGATCTTGACGTTCGATGAGCTTCTCGGCTTGCTTATGATTATTAGCCATCTGTTGATTGACAATCTCATTGATGACAAAAGGTTTGAATAACTGTAAAGCCATTTCCCGGGGAATACCGCACTCATACATCTTGAGATCCGGCCCCACGGCAATAACCGAACGGCCCGAGAAATCGACTCTTTTGCCTAAAAGATTCTGACGGAATCGTCCTTGTTTACCTTTTAGACTGTGGCTCAGCGACTTCAAAGCCCGACCACCGGGACCGGTAATCGGTTTTGAACGCCGGCCGTTGTCCACTAAAGCATCGACCGCTTCCTGCAGCATCCGCTTTTCGTTTTGGACAATGATGCTCGGTGTCCCTAACTCTAACAATCTTTTTAAACGATTATTTCTTGTGATAACCCGGCGATAGAGATCATTTAAATCACTGGTGGCAAAACGACCGCCGTCCAGTTGCAGCATCGGACGTAAATCCGGGGGTATAACCGGTAACACATTGAGTACCATCCATTCCGGTTTGTTGTCGGAATCCAAAAAAGCTTCGATAGTTTCTAAACGCTTGATGTACTTTTTGCGCTTGTCACCGACGGCATCAACCAGAGCTTCCACCATGGCTTGATGTTCCGCTTTTAAATCCACTTGGCGCAGCAGGGTTTGAACCGCTTCTGCTCCGGTACCGGCTTTAAAGGAATTAGGCCCATACTTGATGGTGTTTTCCCGATATTCCCTTTCACTCAAAATCTGCTTATAAGTTAGAATTGTTGATCCCGGATCGGTAACGACCCAGGTAACAAAGTAAACGATTTCTTCCAAAATTTTTGGGGGAATATCCACCAACAAACTCATCCGGGAAGGTATGCCGCGCAGATACCAAATATGGGTAACCGGCGCCGCCAGTTCAATATGGCCCATGCGTTCCCGCCGCACTGAGGCTTTAGTGATTTCGACACCACAGCGGTCGCAGATAACCCCTTGATATCTTACTTTCTTATATTTACCGCAATAACATTCCCAATCCTTAGAAGGCCCAAAAATCCGCTCACAAAACAACCCGTCACGTTCCGGTTTTTGTGAACGATAGTTAATAGTTTCCGGTTTTTTTACTTCGCCAAACGACCATTGACGAATACGTTCCGGAGAAGCTAGACCGATTTGAATAGCAGCAAAGTCATTTACACTCATAATTACCTCCTAGTCCATATCTTCCAGCTCTTCAAAATCGGAGAAGCCTTCTTTAATATCTTCTTCATCGACAGCGAACTCTTCCTCGAAATCAAAATCGTCGTGGAAAGTCAATTCTTCTTTCGGCTCAATCTTATCAAGATCCTGTTTGGCGATGCTGACTTCTTCATTTTCATCGTTCAGCATCTTGACATCAATCGCCAAAGCCTGAAGCTCGTGTTTCAACACCCTAAAGGATTCCGGTACGCCGGCATCAGGAATTTTCCGTCCTTTATATATCGCCTCATAGGTTTTGGTTCGACCATTAATATCATCAGATTTCACTGTCAAAATCTCTTGCAGGGTATGGGCGGCCCCATAGGCGTACAGCGCCCAAACTTCCATCTCCCCAAACCTTTGCCCGCCATTTTGCGCTTTACCGCCTAGCGGCTGTTGGGTAACTAAAGAGTAAGGTCCGATGGCGCGGGCATGGAGCTTATCGTCAACCATGTGGGCTAACTTGATCATATACATGACACCAACGGAAACTCTTTCATCAAAAGGTTCACCGGTTCGACCATCATACAATATGGTCTTGCCGTCACTTGACAGTTGAGCTTGGTCCATTATTTCTTTTAGATCATCATTATCGATACCATCAAAAACCGGGGTGGAATACTGCATACCTAATTTGGCAGCCGCCAAACCTAAGTGAATTTCCAAGATTTGACCGATGTTCATTCGGCTGGGGACACCAAAAGGATTCAACATGATATCCACCGGTGTACCATCCGGTAAATAAGGCATATCTTCAATCGGTAAGATTTTCGAGATTACCCCTTTGTTACCGTGACGCCCGGCCATTTTATCGCCTTCGGAAATCTTCCGCTTTTGAACAATGAAAACTTTAACGACTTCCAAAACTCCGGGAGCTAAATCATAGCCCTCCGAGCGTTTAAACGCCCGCACGCTTTGGACGATACCGGCACCACCATGGGGCACTTTGAGAGAATTGTCGCGTACTTCCCGTGATTTTTCGCCAAAAATGGCATATAACAGTTTTTCTTCCGGGGGAATCTCACTTTGGCCTTTCGGCGTTACTTTGCCAACCAAAATGTCGCCTTCTTTAACTTCGGCACCGACTGTCACGATACCCTTAGCGTCCAAATGCCGGGTCGCTAACTCGGAAACATTGGGAATATCGCGGGTCAATTCTTCCGGTCCCAGTTTGGTATCTCTTACTTCCAAATCATATTCTTCAATATGAATGGAGGTGTAAATATCATCTTTAACTAAACGCTCCGACATAATGATGGCATCTTCATAGTTATAACCATACCAAGTCATGAAAGCCACTGTGACATTTTGTCCTAAGGCTAACTCGCCTTTGTCCATCGCCGGTCCGTCAGCGATAATATCGCCCTTCTTAACTTTTTCCCCAACACTGACAATCGGCTTCTGGTTGATACAGGTGCCCTGATTGCTACGCAAGAATTTATGTAAAGAATAAACTTCTTCTTCATCTTTTTTCGCAATGATAATTTTTTGGGAATCCACATAAGTGACAACCCCGTCTTCTTTAGCGACGATACCGCTTCCGGAATCTTTGGCGATGATGCTTTCGATACCGGTGCCGACATAGGGTGAATGCGGTTGAAGTAAAGGAATGGCTTGTCTTTGCATGTTCGCTCCCATCAAAGCCCGGGAAGCATCATCATTTTCCAAAAAAGGAATACAAGCCGTCGCTACCGAAACAATCTGTTTCGGTGAAACGTCAACCAATTGAACATCTTTGCGGCTGACAAACACTGTTTCGCCATTATCCCGCGCTACTACCTCCTCGTTGACTAAATAGCCGTCGACCACTTCGTTAGCCTGGGCAATGATATAGTCGGCTTCTTCATCAGCTGAAAGGTAAATAACATCTTCGGTAACCTGAAACTTTTCTCCGACGATGCGGTAAGGAGTCTCAATAAAGCCGTATTCATTAATTTTGGCATAGGTCGTAAGATTGGAAATCAAACCGATATTCGGGCCTTCCGGAGTTTCAATCGGGCAGATGCGGCCATAGTGTGAGTTATGAACATCGCGCACCTCAAAACCGGCTCTTTCCCGGGTTAAGCCACCGGGACCCAAAGCGGAGATCCGCCGCTTATTGGTCAACTCCGATAAAGGATTGGTTTGATCCATAAACTGCGACAACTGCGAAGAGGAAAAGAATTCCTTAATCGCGGCGGTTAGCGGTCGAATGTTAGAGAGGTTTTTTGGCGAAAGGGTGGCAATTTCCGATATTGACATTCTTTCTTTGACCGTTCTTTCCATGCGGGCTAAACCGATTCTAAATTGATTCTGAATTAATTCTCCGACACAGCGAATGCGACGATTGCCCAATTGGTCAATATCATCTTCTTCGCCAATATCATCCATCAAATTCAAGAGATAACTGTAAGAAGCATACATATCGCTGATCAGGATAGTTTTCTTTTGCGTTAAGGTGTCGGTACCGATCAGTTTAATCGTCTTGGCGGAGTTACCGTTAGGCTGAACCCAACTTTCCGCAACTGCCGCCCCCACCAAATAAAGATAGGCTTTCTTGTCTTTTAAATAACTGACTAAGAAATTTTCTTTTTCCGAGTTTAAGCGTGAAGGCGCTTTTTCATTTTCAAATAAAGGTAGCAACAGTTCATCCTTGAACTTAACATCCTCACCTTTTTCATTGACTAAGCGTCCTAAAGTGAAGAGTTTCTGGCCGTAACGTAAGACATCACGCACATTTTCACTGTCAATTTCTACTTTTCTGGTGGCTACTCCGCCATAGATATTGATGGTGGGAAATTCCTTGGCAATAAGCTCCACATCTTTTTGACTCAAGATTAAGCCAGCCGGGAAACTGTTTTTCTTGCCGTTAAGCTCGGTTGCCAAAATGCGCCCACATAAACCATAGTAGTAAGACGAAGGCACCGTAACAATATCACAAGCCATAAACAAGGGATTGTAAGGCCAAGCTGTCATCCCGACCCCTTTGTTGTAGCTGGCTTTTAGCGCTTCTCTTTCCTGACGGCCAATCAAGGTGCCTTGAGCCAACAAAAGCTCCCCTTTTTCGTTAAAGATATCCGTTGCTGCCATGCTTTTTTCCATGCGCATTGACAGATCCAGTTTCTTCCTTAATTTATAACGTCCGGTTTTTGTCAAGTCATAACGCCGACTGTCAAAGAACTTAGCATTCATCAAGTTGATGGCGCCATCGATTGTCGGTATTTCATCGGCTCTTTGATTTTCGTAAATACTCAATAAAGCTTCATTAGCTGTCTTGGTTTTATCGCTCAACAAAGTGCTGGTCAATTCCGGATAATCGCCAAAGAAAGCCGGGTACAGTAACAAGTAGTGATTGAGAAATTCTCTTTCACTACCGCTATAAACATTATCTTGGTAAAGCGGTAAGCCTAAAGCTTGCAGGAAATGACTAAAACTGCCGGTATCAAAACCGTCTTCATTTCTGTCTAAATTCAAAGACATCCCGATAGTTTTAAAGAGAATGGTCGACAAGACCTTTCTCTTGCGGTCAATCGACATGTTGACGATGCGACCTAAAGCCGCTTTTTTCGAATCGCTCATATATTCCAGCCAGGTTCCCCGACTGGGTATAACTTCCGCCATGTAGATTTCCCGATGAGTTTTATCTTCGGTACCTATTTCATAATAAGCGCCGGGCGAACGCACGATTTGAGAAACGATAACTCTTTCGGCACCGTTGATCACAAAAGTCCCGGTCTCGGACATCAAAGGAAAATCGCCTAAGAAAACATCTTCTTCCTTAGTTATCACTTCTCCGGTGGCACCATCATGCATCACCAATTCCATTTTAGCTTTTAGCGAAGCACAATAATTGGATTCCCGATACTTGCACTCGTCAACGCTGTATTTTGGTGGCGCAAATTCATAATCTTTTATATTGAGAGTAATCGACTTACTGTGGTTTTGGATGGGGTAAATTTCATCAAAGACTTCCCTAATTCCTTCCGTCGCAAACCATTGATAGGATTTAGTCTGAACCTCAACTAAATTCGGAAGTTCAAGCTTGCCGCTAACTCTGGAATAATCTCGTCTTTCGGCTTTACTGCTTACTTTTATATCAGTAAAAGACTTCTTTTTTTCCATTTAAACCATCCTTCCGTGTCTGCTCTTTAGCTCAAAAAACAACACAAAGACGACTAC